>DATJWL010000187.1:0-14375 GCA_035501215.1 Casimicrobiaceae bacterium | reverse complement strand
TTTCTTCGTCGCTCGAAAAGGACGGTGCCAGGATCTCGACGGTCGAGCACCTCATGTCTGCGCTGGCGGGGCTGGGTGTCGACAACCTGCATGTCGACGTCGCAGGGCCGGAGCTCCCGATCATGGATGGCAGCGCGGCTCCGTACGTGTTCCTGCTCCAGTCGGCCGGCCTCGAGGAACAGAAGGCGCGCAAGCGTTACCTGCGGATCAAGGAGCCGGTCGAGGTGCGACACGACGACAAATGGGCTCGCTTCGAGCCGCATCCGGGATTCGTGCTCGATTTCACCATCGATTTTCCGCATCCGGTATTCGGATCCGAGACGCGGCACGTGCTGATCGACTTCGCTGAGCACTCGTACATCAAGGAAGTGAGCCGCGCACGGACTTTTGCCTTCATGCAGGACGTCGAGGCGATGCGCTCCGCGGGGCTCGCGCTCGGGGGCAGCCTTCAGAACGCGATCGTGCTCGACGAAACGCGTGTTCTGAACAGCGAAGGCTTGCGCTACGACAACGAGTTCGCGAAGCACAAGGTGCTCGACGCGATCGGCGATCTGTATCTGCTCGGTCATCCGCTGATCGGGACTTACGCCGCTTTCAAGTCCGGCCATGCGCTCAACAACGCGGTCTCGCGCGCGCTGCTCGCGCGCCCGGATGCCTGGGAGCTGGTGAGCTTCGAAGCCCAGGGAGACCTGCCGAGAGCCTTCCAGGGCTGGCAGTTGCAATCGACCTAGCAACTCGCTCCTCCCCGGGGCCTGCGCCTAGATCTCTTCGTCCGACGGATCGTCATCCGAGCCGCGGCGCGCGCCAATTTCAGCAAGATGCAGGAGCGCCTCGGCGAGCGCCGGATCAGGAATCTTGCGCGCGCGTGCCTTCAACCGCGCAGCGGATACGGCATCGATTTGTTTTGCCGGGACTTTTTTCGTTCGATCGACCGCCGAGCGGGCTTGCACGCAAACTCTTATTCCGCTAAATTGCCACCCGCTGCGCTTCAGAGCCTGGAGTAACGCGGGAGAGCGTTGACGTAGGAGCGCTGCCGCGGCGCCGCTGGTTGCACCCAGAGTCAGTTCCTGTGCTTCCGCGCTGGCGGCGCCGACGTGAGCAGCCAATGCCTGCGGCAGCTCACGCTGAACAAGCTGCAAGAGTGCGTGTTCGCGCTGGAGACGCCCGGTCCATCGGGCGAGCACGGTGTCGGCAAGCAGTATCTGTTGCAGAGGGCGCATTCAAGCGCTCACCAGTTGCGGTCGGAGGGCTGCCGCGGGCAGCCGGAGCAGGGAGCGTCATTTGAACATAATCGTCGTGTCCGGCGCCATGGCCCGGGCCCGGACCCTGACACTGGACTGGCGCCACTGGACGTTCGGCGGACTCGGTCTGCTGGCGTTCTTCCTTTCCTTCACGCTGCTCTTCAATTACGTCACGCTGCGCTACGCCGCGTCGATCAACCATCCCTTGCTGCAATCGATTCTGCTCGCCGACCAGAGGCAGGAAGCGGTGAAGACGCAGGAGGTGGTTCAGGGGCACCTCAACGCGATGGCGGTCAAGCTCGGCGAGCTGCAGGCGCAGCTGCTCCGGCTCGACGGTCTGGGAGAGCGTCTGGCGCGGATGGCCGGCCTCAAGCCGCAGGAGCTCCCGCCGCCGCTCGAGCCCGGCAAGGCGCCGGGACGCGGTGGGCCGGCTCCGACGCTGCCTCACGATCTGTCGGTGGACGAGTTCAGCACCCTGCTCGGCCAGCTCTCGCAGCAAGTCGAAGAGCGCTCCGATCAGCTGACCGTGCTCGAAGCGCTGCTCGTCAACAGCTCGGCCAACAAGAAGTTCCTGCCGACGCTTTCTCCGATCGAGGAAGGCTGGTTCTCTTCGAACTTCGGCTGGCGCATCGATCCTTTCACCGGACAGAAGAGCTTTCACGAAGGCATCGACTTTCCCTCCGAGAGCGGGACGCCGATCGTGGCTGCTGCGAGCGGCAAGGTCATCTTCGCCGACGTGCACCCGCAGTATGGTAAGATGATTGAGATCGACCACGGCAACGGTTTGGTGAGTCGTTATGCGCACGCCTCGGCGCTGCTGGTGAAGGAAGGCGACCTCGTCGTCCGCGGCCAGCAGATTGCCCGGGTAGGGACGACCGGCCGCTCGACGGGGCCGCATCTGCACTTCGAAGTGCGGTTGAACGGCGTACCCCAGAACCCGGTCCGATTCCTGCAGCCCGCCGGCTGACCCGGCCAAGAACTTGAACGGCAAGCGAGGGGGTGAGGGCGTCCTCACCCCTTGCTTTTTGGGTCAGTGGGCATCAGCTAGCGAACGATGATTCCCAATATCCTTACCAAGATCTTCGGCAGCCGCAACGAGCGTCTGCTCAAGCAATACGGGCAGGTCGTCCGGCGCATCAATGCGTTCGAGCCGGCGATCTCGGCGCTGTCCGACGACGAGCTGCGCGCCAAGACCGCCTCGCTGCGCGAGCGGGTTGGCAACGGTGAGGAGCTGGACTCGGTGCTGCCCGAGACCTTCGCGGTCGTGCGCGAAGCCGCCAAGCGCAGCTTGCAGATGCGTCACTTCGACGTGCAGTTGATCGGCGGCATGGTGCTGCACTACGGCAAGATCGCCGAGATGAAGACCGGCGAAGGCAAGACGCTGGTCGCGACGCTCCCGGCCGTTCTCAATGCGCTGACGGGAAACGGCGTTCACATCGTGACGGTCAACGATTACCTCGCTCAGCGCGACGCCGACTGGATGGGCCGCATCTATCGCTTCCTCGGCCTCACCGTGGGCGTCAACCTGTCGCAGATGGCGCATCCCGAGAAGCAGGCCGCTTACGCTGCGGACATCACCTACGGCACGAACAACGAGTTCGGCTTCGACTATCTGCGCGACAACATGGTGTTCGCTGTCACGGAGCGCGTCCAGCGCGGATTGCACTACGCGATCGTCGACGAGGTCGACTCGATCCTGATCGACGAGGCGCGCACGCCGCTCATCATCTCGGGGCAGGCCGACGACAACGTCGACCTCTACTACCGCCTGAACGAGATCGCGCCGCGGCTGCAGCGGCAGGCCGAGGAGCAGGGGCCGGGCGACTACTGGGTCGACGAGAAGGCGCATCAGGTGTTGCTCTCCGAACAGGGACACGAGCGCGCCGAGAATATCCTCGCCGACGCCGGGCTGCTCCCGGTCGGCACGAGTCTCTACGACGCGCACAACATTTCGCTGATGCACCACCTGTATGCGGCGCTGCGCGCGCAGGCGCTCTTCCACCGCGATCAGCATTACGTGGTGCAGAACGGCGAGGTGATCATCGTCGACGAATTCACCGGCCGGCTCATGGCAGGGCGGCGCTGGTCGGACGGCCTTCATCAGGCGGTCGAGGCGAAGGAGGGCGTGCCGATCCAGCGCGAGAACCAGACCCTCGCCACGATCACCTTCCAGAATTATTTCCGCATGTACGGCCGGCTCGCCGGCATGACCGGTACCGCGGACACCGAGGCATTCGAGTTCCAGCAGATCTACCACCTCGAGACGGTAGTAATTCCGACGCATCTACGGATGATCCGAAAAGACGAAAACGATCTGGTGTTCAGGACACTGCAGGAGAAGGTCGACGCCATCATCGGCGACGTCAGGGACTGCCACAACCGCGGTCAGCCGGTCCTCGTCGGCACGACCTCGATCGAGAACTCGGAGATGCTCTCGGGGCATCTCGACAAGCACAAGCTCCCCCACCAGGTGCTGAACGCCAAGCAGCACGCCCGCGAGGCGGAGATCGTCGCGCAAGCGGGCCGGCCGAAGATGATCACCATCGCCACCAATATGGCGGGCCGCGGGACCGACATCGTGCTCGGCGGCGCGGTCGAGCCTCAGGTTCTCAAGCTGCGCGAGGATCCCGAGCTCCCGGCGACCGAGAAGGAGCTGCAGATCGGGAAGCTGCGCAGCGAGTGGCAGATCCTGCACGATGAGGTGATCGCGGCAGGCGGCCTTCACATCGTCGGCACCGAGCGCCACGAATCGCGCCGCATCGACAACCAGTTGCGCGGCCGCTCGGGACGGCAGGGCGACCCGGGCTCCTCGCGCTTCTATCTGTCGCTCGAGGATCCGCTGCTTCGCATCTTCGGCGGCGAGCGCCTGTCCGGCATCATGCAGCGGCTGAAGATGCCCGAGGGCGAACCGATCGAGCACCCCATCGTCAACCGTTCGATCGCCAAGGCGCAGAACCGCGTCGAGTCGCGCAACTTCGACATCCGCAAGCAGCTCCTGGAGTACGACGACGTCGCGAACGATCAGCGCCGCGTCATCTACCAGCAGCGCGACGAACTGCTCGAGACCGACGACATCTCGGAGACGATCCGCAACATGATCGCCGGACAGCTCGAGGACACGGTGCGCATCTACGTGCCGCCGGAGTCGGTCGAGGAGCAGTGGGACAGCGCGGCGCTCGAGTCGGCGCTGACGGCGGAATATCACCTCTCGGCGCCGGTCGCCGAGTGGATGAAGAGCGAAGCGGAGCTCAACGACGGGCAGATCGTCGAGCGCGTCCGCGAACTGGGGCTCAAGGCCTACGAAGGCAAAGTCGCCCAGGTCGGCGGGGACCTCTTTCACCAGTTCGAGCGCACGCTGATGCTGCAGACGGTCGACAAGCACTGGCGCGAGCACCTCGCGGCGCTCGATTACCTGCGGCAGGGCATTCACCTGCGCGGCTACGCGCAGAAGAACCCGAAGCAGGAATACAAGCGCGAGGCGTTCGAGCTGTTCTCGGAGATGCTCGACCGGATCAAGCACGAGGTCGTGCAATACGTGCTGACCATCGAGGTGCGCACGCAGCAGGACGTGCAGGCCGTCGAGGAGGAGGCCCCGGCGATGTCCAACGTGCGTTACCAGCACGCGGACTACGACCAAGCGCTCGCCGCAGTGGCCGAGGCGCCGCCGGTGGCGGCAGCTCCGCCGCCCTTCACGCGCGCCGGTCAGAAGGTGGGACGCAACGATCCCTGTCCGTGCGGATCGGGGAAGAAATACAAGTACTGCCACGGTCGGATTTGACCGATGTAAAGCTGCTGCGCGACCCGCATGCTTCGATGCCGGTGAACTACACGCCTCCGTCGCCAGGACAGTTGCTCCGCGTTCCCGGCGTCGCACTCGGAACGGCGCACGCCGGGATCAAGGGCTGGCAACGCGACGATCTTCTGCTCTTGCGCCTCGCGCCGGGCGCGAAGGCGGCGGGCGTATTCACGCAGAATCGTTTCTGCGCGGCGCCGGTCACGGTTTGCCGCGAGAACCTTGCGCGGGCCGACTCGATCGGCGCGCTGATCGTCAACGCCGGCAACGCCAACGCCGGCACCGGCGAGCAGGGACTCGCCGATGCGAGGGCAACTTGCTCCGCAGTGGGACGTGTCGTCGGCTGCGAGCCGGCGGCGGTGCTGCCGTTTTCGACCGGCGTCATCATGGAGCCTCTGCCCGTCGACAAGATCGTTGCTGCGCTGCCGGCGTGTCGCGACGCGGCCGTTGAAGAAGGCTGGCTCACGGCGGCGTGCGCCATCATGACCACCGACACCGTTCCCAAGGGCGCTTCGCGTCGCGTGGCGATCGGCGGCGTGCCAGTGACGGTCACCGGCATCGCCAAGGGCGCGGGCATGATCGCGCCGAACATGGCGACCCTCCTCGGCTTCGTCGCGACCGATGCGCCGATCGAGCGAACGCTCCTCGAGGAGCTCACGGACGAGCTCGCGCAGGAGTCCTTCAACCGCATCACGATCGACGGCGACACCTCGACCAACGACAGCTTCGTCGTGATCTCTTCGCATCAGGCGTCGATCGAGCCGTTGACGAAACGCAGCGATCCGCGGCTCTCGCCCCTCAAGGAGGCGCTCGCACAGGTCGCCGGCGAGCTGGCGCAGGCAATCGTGCGTGATGGCGAGGGCGCGACCAAGTTCATCACCGTCAAAGTCGAAGGCGGGCGCGACGCCATGGAATGCGATCGCGTGGCGCGCGCGATCGCACAGTCGCTGCTCGTGAAGACGGCGTTCTTCGCCTCGGACCCGAACCTCGGCCGGATCGTTTGCGCGATCGGCAATGCCGGTGTCGACGATCTCGATCCACGTCGGGTCTCGTTCTGGCTGGACGATGTTGCGGTCGTCGTCGGGGGAGGGCGCTCCGCCTCCTATCGTGAGGAGGATGGCAAACGCGTGATGGCGAAAGCGGAGATCGGCGTTCGCGTTGCGCTGGGGCGGGGCGAAGCGAACGCCACGGTCTGGACTTGCGACCTGTCGCACGACTACGTGCGCATCAACGCGGACTACCGCAGCTGATGGCGCGCAAGGACGCCGGCGATTCGCTTTCGCGCGCGCTCGATCGCGCCGAGGCGGTTCTGGCGAGGCTCGAAGCATGGCTGCCTGCGCCGCCGCCGCCTCCTGACTGGAACGCGCGAGCCTTTCGTTGGCGCAAGCGCGGCGAGCGCGGCTTCCTGCAGGCGATCGCCGATCCCCAGACGATCCGGCTCGACTATCTCGTCGCCATCGACGAACAGAAACGTGCCATCGACGGCAACACGCGCCAGTTCGTGGCGGGAGTCCCCGCGAACAACGTGCTCCTGACCGGCTCGCGCGGGACCGGCAAATCTTCACTCGTCAAAGCGATGCTGGTGAAATACGGCGCCAAAGGCCTGCGGCTTATCGAAGTGGACAAGAGCGATCTCACCGATCTTCCGGAGATCATGGAGGCGATCGCCGGGCGGTCCGAGCGGTTCATCGTCTTCTGCGACGATTTGTCTTTCGATGCCAACGAGCCCGGGTACAAGGCGCTCAAGGTCATGCTCGACGGCAGCCTCGCGGGGCCGTCGCTCAACGTTCTGATCTATGCCACGTCGAACCGCCGGCATCTCATCCCCGAGTATTTCAGCGAGAACCTGGAGACGCGGCACGTGGGCGAAGAGGTCCACCCCGGCGAATCGGTCGAGGAGAAGATCTCGCTGTCCGAGCGATTCGGATTGTGGATCTCGTTCTATCCATTCAGCCAGGACGACTACCTGGCGGCGGTCGACGCCTGGCTTGGCGTCTTCGCGGTGAAGCTGCCGCGCGACGCCCGCAGCGTCGAAGCCCTGCACCGCGAAGCGATCCAGTTTTCGCTCCAGCGCGGCTCGCGCAGCGGCCGGGTGGCGTGGCAGTTCGCGCGCGCACATGCCGGGCGAATCGCGCTCGGTTCGGCCAGGGATCGTTGAGCGAAGCGCCGATCGTTCCGGTAGCGGTCGCGGTGCTGCAGCGACGCGACGGCAGGGTGCTGCTCGCGCAGCGGCTGACCGGAACGCCGTTTCCGGGATACTGGGAATTCCCAGGCGGGAAGGTCGAGCCTGGAGAATCGTCGCGGCAGGCGCTGGTGCGCGAGTTGCACGAGGAGCTTGGCATCGAGGTCGTCCGCGCGGCGCCATGGCTCACGCAGCGTTACCGATATCCGCATGCGAACGTGGAGCTCGCTTTTTTCCGCGTGTCCGAGTGGAGCGGCGAGCCGCACGGCCGCGATGGGCAGGCGATTGCGTGGCAGACCCCCGGCGCGTTCGAGGTCGGGCCCCTGTTGCCGGCCAACACGACTATCCTGCGCGCGCTCGAATTGCCGCTCGTGTATGGCATCACGATGGCCGATGAGCTGGGAGAGCAGGCGTTTGTCGACCGTTCGCGACTCGCGATCGACGCCGGCTTGCGGCTCATTCAGCTGCGCGAGAAGAACTGGCCCGCCGCGCGCATCCGTCGACTCGCCGAGCAGATCCTGACCATAGCCAAGCCGGCGCGGGCGCGCGTGCTGCTCAACGGCGACGCGGAGCTGGCCCGGCAGCTCGGCTGCGACGGCGTGCATTGGACAGCCGCGACGCTGCTTGGCGCGCACGCCCGTGTTGACGGGATGCTGTGTGCGGCGTCATGCCACAACGCGGACGAATTGGCGCGCGCCGCAGCGCTGGGCCTCGACTTCGCGGTGCTGGGACCGGTGGCGGCGACGCCCACCCATCCGTGGAGCGAGCCTCTCGGCTGGCCGCGCGTTGAAGCGATGCTGCGAGGGAGCCCGATACCCGTCTACGCGCTCGGCGGCCTGACTCAGAACGATCTCGATACGGCGATCGACTGCGGCGCACACGGCGTGGCGCTGCGGCGTGCGGCTTGGAGCGGCGCCGAGCTGCCGCGGCCCACCGCTCAGGACGTGTTACCTTCGCCGCGCTGATCGCCCGCGTCGGTGGCGTCGTCAGCGACGGGCACGCGATAGGATTCGCTTGCCCAGGCGCCGAGGTCGATCAGGCGGCAGCGCTCGGAGCAGAACGGACGGAAGCGGCTCGCGGGCGTCCATGCGACCGGGGCGCCGCACTGTGGACAGTTGACGGTGCGTGGTTGCGGCATCGACCTACAGATTGCAGAACATCAGCTCGAACTCGACATCGCCGTCGTAGACCGAGCCGCGGTCCATTCCATTGACGCCGACGAAGCGGATGTTGAGCGCGTATTTGTTCGCGCTGATCTCGGGCACGCACGGCAGGTCGGCGCCCAGCGACAGCCTCAGGAGTTGCGCCACCTTGGTCGTCGTGAGCATCGACTGGAACACGCCGTGATATGCGACCTGGCGGCTCGTCTTTCCGTTGTCGCGCAACAGGCGGAGGATGATTCCCAATCCCGAGTGAATCGGCAGCAGAGGGGCGAGCCACGCCTCGAGATCGCGTTGCCGCGCCTGCGGCGCGAGGTGCAGCCAATGATGGTAGGCCGGCAGATCGAATTCGCATGCGCCGCCGGGGATGCCGGTGCGCTGCTTGATCGCCATCAACCACTCGTTGTCTCGTAGCTGTTGGCCGATCTTGCCGGTCTGTGAGAGGAGGCTCCCCGCGACCTGGTCGATCTCGGCCAGGACGTGGTCGAGCGCTTCGGTCTCGATCGCCGGATTGTTCTTCAGCGGGACCAGGAGCTGCCGCTGGCGCTCGAGCTCCTGGAGGATGTCGGTCTTCAGATCGGCACGCGCGGCGACGTCGATGATTTCGAACAGCGCGAGGAGCGCCGCGTGATGATCGGGCGGCTCGGTCTCCGCAGTGAAGAACAGCGCCCGGCGGTAGAGGTCCTCGAGGCGCATCAGCGTGCGGATGCGCTCGTTCAGCGGATGCTCGTAGCAGATCACGTCCGTAGCCTGCGCGGAAAGTGGCGCCATTGTGCACCACGCACGGCACGCACCGCATCCGTAGTCTGCGGAACGAAGGTCATGTCGAGCAGCGCGCCGCCGCGAGTTCGCGATAACGGTGGTCGAGCGAGCGGACTTGCGGAGCGATGGACTCGGGCGCGCCCGAGTTGTCGATCACATCGTCGGCAGCCGCGAGCCTCCGTTCGCGCGTAACCTGGGTCGCCATGATCGCTTGCACCTCGGATGGCGCGAGACCGCTGCGAGCTGCGACGCGCCGTACCTGTTCGTCTTCCGGGCAGTCGACGACGAGGATGCGATCGACGATCGAGCGCAATCCTTCTCGCTCCAGCAGCAGTGGCACGACGATCACCCCATAAGCCCCGGTCCAGCCTGCCATCTGCCGCTGTGCCTCGACGCCGATCAGCGGATGAAGGGCGCTCTCGAGTCGAGTCCGCGCGAGCGGGTCCGCAAAGACCATCCGCCGCAGGGCGGCGCGATCGATCTCTCCGTCAGGCCGCAGAGGAACGTCAGCGAGCGCCGCACGGATCGCCGCGAATCCGGGTTCACCGGAAGCGGACAGCCGGTGCGCGAGTTGATCGGTGTCGACAACCTCGACGCCAAGTGTCGTGAATGCATCGGCGACGGCCGTCTTCCCGCTGCCGATGCCGCCGGTCAGGCCAACGACATAGGCCACGATCAACCCGGCAGATAGAGCGCCATCAGCGGGCGGCCGAAGAAGAGAGCAATCGCGCCGGCGATGGCGAGAAACGGGCCGAAGGCAAGCGGGACCTGATGATCGCGACCCTTGAACACGACGAGTCCGATGCCGATGGTGGCGCCTACCAGGGAGGAGAGCAGAACAATCAGCGGCAGCATCTGCCAGCCGAGCCAGGCGCCGAGCGCGGCAAGCAGCTTGAAGTCGCCGTAGCCCATGCCTTCCTTGCCGCGGATCAGCTTGAAGAGCCAGTACACGACCCACAGCGCCAGATATCCCGCGACTGCGCCAAGGACGGCGTCGCGCAGGCTGACCCCGGGCATGATACCGGCCGTATTGACGAGAAGGCCGGCCCAGACGAGCGGCAGCGTGATGTTGTCGGGCAGGAGCTGCGTATCGAAGTCGATAAAGGTCAATGCGACGAGCGCACACAGGAGAACGCATGCTGCAGCAATCGTGGGAATGCCATGGAAACGCAAAGCCGCCGCGACGGCGAGCAGGCCCGTCAGCAACTCGACCAGCGGATAGCGCGCGGAGATCCGCGCCTTGCAGGCCCTGCAGCGTCCGCGCAGGACCAGATAGCTCAAGACAGGTATGTTCTCGACCGCCGAAATCGGGTGCCCACACGATGGACACTGCGAGCGGGGAATGACCAGGTTGTACGGCGGGGGCGCTGCTGCGCTCTCGCCCGCCAGCTCGGCACACTGCGCGCGCCAGCCGCGGTCGAGCATCTTCGGCAGGCGGTAAATGACGACGTTGACGAAGCTTCCGACGCAAAGCCCAATGATGCCCGCGACGACCGCGATGGTCTGCGGATCCGTCGCGAGCGCCGGCATCAGCAAACGCCGATGCTTAGATGACCGTGCCGAGCTTGAAGATCGGCAGATACATCGCGACGACCAGGCCTCCGATCACCACGCCGAGGAAGACGATGATGATTGGCTCGAGGAGGCTGGACAGCGCCGCGACAGCGTCGTCGACTTCACGCTCGTAGAAGTCGGCCACCCTCGATAGCATCCCATCGAGGGAACCCGACTCCTCGCCGATCTGGGTCATCTGGAGGACCATGGTCGGAAAGAGGCCCGTGTTGTGCATAGCGTTGGTCAGGCTGGTACCGGTACTGACCTCTGTCTGAACCTTCTTTGTGCCGGCGGCGAAAACCGCATTCCCGGCTGCGCCGGCGACGGCGTCGAGCGACTCGACAAGGGGCACACCGGCGGCGAACATAGTCGACAGGGTGCGCGTCCAGCGGGCGATGGTCGCCTTCTCGATGATCGCCCCGAGTACCGGCAGCTTGAGCGAAAGTCGGTCAAGCGCGTAGCGAAACGCCGCCGATCGCCGATGCAGGACCAAGAGCCCCATCACCGCCGCGATGACGATACCTAGCATCAGCCACCAATAAGAGACGAAGAAGTCGGAGATTGCAATCACGACTAGCGTGGGCGCAGGAAGGTTGGCGCCGAAGTTCGTGAACACCTGCTTGAAAGCCGGGATCACCCAGATCATGATCACGCACACGACCCCGATCGCCACCGTGACGACCGTGATCGGATAGAAGAGCGCGGACTTGATCTTGCTCTTGATGGCGAGAATCTTCTCCTTGTAGGTTGCGAGACGCTCGAGAATGGCGTCCAGCATCCCCGCGGTTTCGCCCGCCCCGACCAGGTTGCAGTAGAGCGCGTCGAACTGGCCCGGGTGTTCCCGAAAAGCCTGCGAAAGGCTCGAGCCCGCCTCGATGCGCCCCTTGATGTCCATCATCAGTCGTGCGAAACGGGGGTTCTTGTGCCCGCGCGCGATGATTTCGAATGCCTGCAGGAGCGGCACGCCCGCTTTCAGCATCGTCGCGAGTTGACGCGTGAAGAAGGTGATGTCCTTCTCGTTGACCCGGCCGCCGCCTCGGAAGGTCTGCCGCCTCAGCTTCGTGATGCGGATGCCCTGGCGGCGCAGGTTGGAGTTGACGACCGCCTCCGAGGCGGCCTTGACCTCGCCCCGGACATGGCGGTTGTTGCGGTCGACGCCTTCCCACAGGAAGGTGTATTCCTTGACCTGACTTTCCCGGCGCTGTGCAATCGCGGTGGCCATGATGCTTCCCGTCGTGATTACTCGTTGGTTACGGCCTCGATCTCTTCGAGCGAGGTCACGCCCTGCTTCACCTTCAATAGTCCGGACTGCCGCAGGTTGCGAATTCCTTCTTTCTGGGCCTGCTCGGCGATATCCAGCGCCGTGCCGTTGCGCATGATGAGAAGCCGCATTTCGTCGGATATAGGCATCACTTCATAGACTCCGAGCCGCCCCTTGTAGCCGGTGTTGCGGCACTCGCCGCAACCGGCAGGCCCGTAGGCCTGCCAGGAGCCGTCGATATCCTCTTCGGAGAAACCCGCCCGGATCAGGGCCTCCGGTGGGATGTCCTCCGGTTTCTTGCAGTGCGGACACAGCTTGCGGGCGAGGCGCTGCGCGGTGATCAGGATCACGCTCGAGGCGATGTTGAACGGCGCAACGCCCATGTTGGCGAGCCGATTCAGCGTGGCGGGAGCGTCGTTGGTGTGCAGCGTCGAGAGCACGAGGTGCCCGGTCTGCGCCGCCTTGACCGCGATTTCGGCGGTCTCGAGATCGCGGATTTCGCCGACCATGATGATGTCGGGATCCTGGCGCAGGAAGGCGCGCAACGCAGTCGCGAAAGTGAGCCCAGCCTTATCGTTCACGTTCACTTGATTGATCCCGGGAAGCTGTATTTCGGCCGGGTCTTCGGCCGTGGCGATGTTGACTCCCGGCTGGTTCAGGATGTTGAGACACGTGTACTGTGATACCGTCTTGCCGCTGCCGGTCGGACCGGTGACGAGGATCATGCCGTAGGGACGGCCGATCGCGTCGAGGAGCAGGCGTTGCTGATCCGGCTCGTACCCGAGCGCCTCGATGCCGAGCTTGACGCCCGCGGCGTCGAGGATACGCAGCACCAGCTTCTCGCCGTAGAGCGTGGGCAGCGTGCTGACGCGGAAGTCGATCGCCCGGTTCTTGGACAGCACGAGCTTCATGCGGCCGTCCTGCGGCACGCGCTTTTCCGAGATGTCGAGCTTGGAGATGACCTTGATCCGCGACGCGACCTTGTCCTTGATCGCGAGCGGCGGTTGCGCGACCTCCATCAGCACGCCGTCCAGGCGATAGCGGATCCGGTAAAACTTCTCGTAGGGCTCGAAGTGAATGTCGGACACGCCGGCGCTGATCGCGTCGAGCAGGATCTTCTGAATGTAGCGAACGACGGGAGCGTCATCGACGTCGGGATTCGCCTCGTCGCCCGAAGGTTTGGCGTTGCTTTCCTCGAGGTCGACTTCGAGGTCGCTGTCGCTGACGGTGAGATCCTTGAGCGTCTGTCCCGCGGTCTCGACGACCTTCGCAATCGCCTGCCCCAGCTTGTCGTCCTCGACGACGACAGGATCGATGACGAGGTTGGTCTTGAAACGTACCTCGTCGAGCGCTTGCAGGTTGGCGGGGTCGGACACCGCGACGAAAAGGCGGTTGCCGCGCTTGTGCAGAGGCAGCACTCGGCGCGTCGCGGCGAGCTTGGGATCGACCAGATCCTTGTTGATGTGCTCGATGTCGAAGCCGTTGAGATCGAGCAAAGGGGTGCCGAAAGCGCGCGAGGCGAACACCGCCACTTGCGCCGCGGTCATCCGCTTGCTCAACACGGTTTGTTCGACAAATCCGATATTGGCGGCTTGCGCCTGGCCCTGCAGCGCCTCCGCGTCGTTTTCGGAAAGCAGCCCGTGCTGCACCATCGCCCGCGCGAGGCCGCTGATAGTCCGGGTTGCCGCTTGGGTCGCCATTCGCCGCGGGTCGTCTGTCCCCTGGGATTCCGGGCGCGCTAAACGCCTATTCCAGAAGCATAAAAGTTAACCAATTGATGATGCCTGCTCGCCGCTCGTTTGTAAAGCAGGAGCCGTGCCACGGCCCACGGGTGGAAGCAATTTTGCGACCCTGACCGCGCGGTCCTGCACCTGCAGCACTTCGATCTCCTGGCCGGCGATGCGCAGCTTTGCGCCAGCAACGGGGATCTCGCCAAGCTTCTCGACGATCAGCCCGTTGAGCGTCTTCGGGCCGTCGAGCGGGAAATTGGTGCCGAGCTTGCGGTTGAGCGCGCGCAGCGGCGTCATGCCATCGATGATTGCGCTGCCGTCGGCTTCGCGCTGCAGCGATTCGGCACTGGGCGCCTGCGTCGTGAACTCACCGACGATTTCCTCGAGGATATCCTCGAGCGTCACCAGCCCCAGGAGCTCGCCGTATTCATCGACGACCAGGCCGAGGCGCTGCTGCGCAGTCTGGAATTGCTGCAATTGGGCGAGCAGCGGCGTTCCGGCAGGGACGAAGTAAGCCGGCCGCACAATGGTGCGCAGCTGCTCGGCGTCGAGCTGGTCGGTCTGCTGCAGCCGCAGCACCTGTTTCACGTGAATGATCCCAACGATGTTGTCGAGTTCGTCTTCATACGCCGGCAGACGCGTGTGATAGCTGTTGGTAAGTTGCTGCGCGAGCGTGGCTGGCTTGGCGGCCA
>DATJWL010000186.1:0-12861 GCA_035501215.1 Casimicrobiaceae bacterium | reverse complement strand
CGTCGAGCTCGAAGTCGTGGCGCAGGCGCTCGGCCAGCCGCGCCGCGCGCAACGCCGACGCGTCGAAGCTCCACGCCGACGCGGCCGGATCTCGGGGCGCGAGCGCGCCGTAGGCGACGAGCTCGCGCAGCTCGTCTTCGGGCAGACCGGAATATTCGATCAGCTGCGCGAACGTGATCTCGCCGCGTTCGCCGATCGTGATCGCTTCGGAGATTTCGACTCTCATCGGGCGGCCTCCGCTTCGAAGTGAGCTCGCGGGTTGAAATTCGACGCCTGAGCCAGCTCGCGAAACAGCGCGCGCTGCCGGTCGTCGAGTACGCCGGGCATGACGATATGCGCGATGGTGTACAAGTCGCCGGGCTTCACGCCGGGCCGCGCGAGACCGCGTCCCGCGAGGCGCAGCTGTTGCCCGGCGCGCGTGCCGGGCGGCACCTTGAGGGAAACCGTGCCGCCGGGCGTGGGCAGATTGATCGTCGCTCCGAGCGCCGCTTCCCACGGCGCCAGTGGAAGGTCGAGGTACAGGTCCTGCCCGGCGACGCGATACAACGCATGCGGCTCGACCTGGATGTCGAGGTAGAGATCGCCGTCGCGTCCGCCGTTCACGCCCTTGCCGCCTTTTCCAGGCACACGCAACTGCTGACCGTCGGTGACCCCTTTTGGAATGCGGACCTTGATGCGCCGCGGAACGCGATGCGGCGCGCCCTGCTCGTCGTATTCGACCACGTTCAGATCGAGATCGATCTCCGCACCCTCGAACGCCTGCTCGAAGGTGAGGCGGACTGCCGCTTCGTAGTCGCGCCCAGGCGTCGGGCCGTGCTCGCCACGCGGCCCGCCACGACGACGGCCGGTGAGCCCCGCGAAAAGGTCCGCGAGATCGAGATCCTCGAAGATCGTGTCTGCTCCGGCGAACCGATCGCCCCAATCCGGCGGCGGACGAAAATCCTGCCCCGGCGCGTAGCGGCCGAGCTGATCGTACGCGGCGCGCTTCTCGGGATCTTTCAAGGTCTCGTACGCCTCGGCGACTTCCTTGAAGCGTTCCTCCGCGTCCGGCTCTTTCGACACGTCGGGATGGTACTTGCGCGCGAGCTTGCGGTACGACTTCTTGATCTCTTCGGCGCTGGCGCCGCGATCCACACCCAGCGTTGCGTAGTAGTCCTTGTATTTCATCCCGCGCCTGCGTCCTGAGTCGTACGAAAGTCCATTCTATCTCGCACGCCAAGGACGCTCCGCGCGCCCGCCCGGGAGGGCTTGCCGGGCGGCTCCGGACGCGTTATGCTGTTGTCATAAGGACTACGCCGCCCCAATGCGGCCCCCCAAGGATCGCCGACGAAGAATGAGAGTTCGCACGCTCCTCTCGCATCAACGCTACTTCGGCATGGAACCGGTGGCGCTGCGCCATGCCGCCGGCCGGGTCCTGTTGCGCATCCACGGGCTCCCTCCCGAGCGCGCGCGAGTGAGCGCGCAACGCCTGCGCGAGGACTTCGGGCTGGATCCCGAGGGTGGTGACGAGCTCGTGCGAGAGTTCGTCACCAGCGGACTGCTCGAGCCGCACGCCGGGCGCCCGGGTGAGTACCGAATCACCGATCGCTTCGTCGAGTTCGCCTCGGCGCGAATTGTCTCGCCCCTGCCGCGCGTGCGGGCCAAGGCGCTGATCGATCAGGCATGCCGGCTCGCCGCCGAGATCAACGCAGAATGGCTGCGCAACCCGCTCGAGATCGACGCGATCATGGTCTCCGGCGATTACATGAGCCGGCAGCATGAACTCTCCGAGCTGACGCTATGGGTGCTGGTGCGTCCGCGCATGCGGGTGCGCGTCCCGCGCTGGGCGGCGCTCCCGAGCAAATCCGAGGGAGCTTCTGCCATTCGTCACACGCTGCGCAAGCTGAGCTCCTTCGTGGTGGTGCATCTCGTCACCGAGATAGCCTCGCTGCCGCGGCCGTTCAGCGTGGCGTTTCGCGCCGACGACTAAGGTCTTACGAAGCCCGGCGTTCGTCCCGTTGAACTCGGTGTACCGCGCCGGGTCAACGTGCCGGCGGGCACGCTATACGTCTGGGTGGTCGACAGCAAGGGCGAGCGGCACGAGACCGCGATCGAGTTCACGCCCAGAGTAGCCGAGCTGTGTCGCAAGCACCCGGAAATGGGCGTGTGCCAGTACGAACGCGAACTCTGCCGCAGCCACGGCGGGCGTGTGTTCGCATCGAACAGTACGGAGATCACACGACTCACCGAAGCCGAATACGACAAGCGCGTCGTGCGCGTGCGCTTTCGCGCTGACTGACTCGGGAATAGCGTCTCGGATGCGCGAGCCTCGCGGCCCGTGCTGGCGGAAGCTGGCCCGCTCAGCCTATAATTCATTCGTAGTGCCGAGAACTCGATAACGGCCGCGCCGACATTGGGCGCGCAACAACAGGGTTCGCGGTTCGGCCCATTCATTTGCGCGCCTCAAGGGGAGTCGATGTTCCGAAGTCTGTTCGCGTGCCTGGTCCTCGCCGCGGTCGCGGCCACGGCGTCGGCGCAGGAACTGGTCTTTGCGGTAACCGAAGGCGTTACCTACCAGGCAACGCCGAAGGAGATCCGCGACAAGTTTGCGCCGATCGCCGACGTGATCGCCAAGGCGACGGGACGGCACGTCCGCGTCGTGCTCGTGCCCGCATACGATGATTTGCGCGCCGGCTGCGCAAAGCAGGAATTCGATCTCGCGTTCGTGCACCCGGCGCACGTGTCACTGGCCGAAATCAAGTCGGGCCGCTACAAGCCCGTTGCCTGGACGGCTGGTTTTACCGACTACACGGTTGCGCTCCTGATGGAACCGAGTCAGCCGCTGAAGTCGATCGATGACCTCAAGGGGCGGACGCTGGTCACGCCCGACCCCGACTCGATCACGGCAGCGATGGTGCGGGCAATGTTGCGCGTCGCAAAGCTTCCTACGATCGAAGCGCCACCCAAAGCCGCGACGACGCCGCAGGACCCTGGCACCGTGCGCGTGATCGCAACGCGATATCAGGACGCGGTGCCGTTCTACATCGAGAACGGTTTTGCCCAGGTTGGAGCCACGGCGGCCAAGTCCGTCATCAAGGCGTGGACCGACAAGGGCGGCAAGATTCTCGTGCAATCGCGACCGGTGCCGATCAAACAGTTCATCGCCTCGAGCAAGATGCCCGCAGAAGAGCAGGCCAAAATCCGCGAAGCGCTCATCGGCATGGTGCAGAACAAGCCCGGCCGCGATGCGCTGGAGATCGTCGGGTACAAGGGTTTCGTCGCGCCGGAAGCGCAGGTCGAGAGCGCGAGCATCGCCTGGCTGGGACTGTAACGGCGCTCCTCATCGCCGCCGGGATCGAGCGGCGTCGATGCGGAGACTCACTGCAGACGTATTTCCCCGTCGAACTTGACGTTGAGCTTGAGCGCCGCGACCTCGAGCGTTATGCGCGCGGCCAGCGCTTCGGTTCCCGCGATCGAGTGCTCGGCGATGGCTTTCGCCACTGCGTGCTCGATCTCGCGCTGCGAGTTGACGCCGACCATCTTCAGGAACTTGCGAATGCTCAGATTGAAGGTTTCTTCGTTCATTGGCATGTTCTCCTCGACCGGCGAAGTCGCACCGGCAGCGATCCTGCGCAAAGTATTCTAACGGCACAGAAAAGAAACGGGGCCCGGTCGATCACCAACCGGGGCCCCGTCATCGCGCGGCGGGTCTAACGCCCGCCTGCGGCGTCAGCGTCCACGCATTCCTAAGTACACGTTCGAAACCAGGCGCGCGGAGGCGATCCGGTGATCGAGATCCGGACCGAGCCGCGGATATTCTCCGGGGCCCAGCGTAAGGCACTCGCCGCTGAAGTTGGGGCCAGTGCAGAACATCCAGCTCCCGCCGAAGACGCGGATCGATCCCGCGCGTGCGGCGAACCGCTGCCACATCAGGTCGCGTGCTTCGCTGCTTTCGATCGAGAGCGAGCGTCCCGCGAAGTCGGGAAACTCATACAGGAAAACGCGCGGCGCCACCGCCGGAACCGCGACCGCCGCGCGCGCTTCGCCCACGACCAGCGCTGAGCGAACGTTGCGGTCCAGCGCGCCGAGATGGTCATAGTATCCCGGCCCGAATTCCACGCACGTCGTGCCGCCTCCGCCCTCCCGGTCGCACAGCCGCCATACCCCGCCGTAGACGGTCGCGCTGTCGGCGCGATCGGAGAAGCCAATGCTGTCGAGGTCGCGAACGCCCGTGGTCAACTCGACCGACTTCACGCCGGAGCGCGTGTGCTCATGCAGGACGATGCGCGGGTCTTCCGGCGGAGGAGTGACGACCGCAACCGGAGGCGAAGTCACGACAGCGTTCGGCGGCACCGGCTCATGACCGATCTGACGCGCCGACGAGATGCGATCGTTGAGCGTGCTATCGATTCTCTGATACTCCCCCGGCCGGAGCGTGGCGCAGTTGCCGTGGAAGTACGCGTCGGTGCATACCTCCCATATGCCGCTGCGCACGACGACCGAGGAAGCCATGTCGTTGAAGCCAGCTCGCGCGAGGTTGGGTACGGCGTCTCCCGTGGTGATGTTACGGCCCTGGAAACCGGGGTGCTGGTACAGCGTGATCTCCCCGGCCAGTGCCGCCGTCGCGACGAGCGCCACTATTCCGCCGAGGAGCCAATGCAGATGTCTCATGCCGTTGCTCATAGGCAATCTCCTGACAAACCAATCAATATCGATGCCGGCTGCAATGGCGCCGGCTGTTGCTTTGACGGCTGCTGATTGCCGATGGTTTAACGCAATGACGAGCGAGCGCGCTCGTCGGAGGACAACAGATAGGACGATGACAGACGGATGCCTACATCATCCTGTTCGGGGGGATCAGAGACGCCGGCGCAACGCGTCGTGGCCGCGCCACAAGCGAAGCAGCACAAAGCCGCCGACCAGTCCGCCAAGATGCGCGAAGTGCGCGACACCCTCCTCGGTCCCCGTCACGCCGAAGAAAAGCTCGAGAACGGCATATACGATCACGAACACGCGTGCCGGCATCGGAATCGGGGGGAAGAGAAGCATGATCCTGTTGCGCGGAAAGTAGATTGCATAGGCGAGGAGCAGCCCGAAAACGCCGCCCGACGCGCCGATCGCCGGATAGACGGCGCCGGTCAGCGCCGACACCGCGAGCTGCGCGATGGCGGCGGAGACCACGCAGACGAAGTAGTAGACGAGATAGCGCCGCGTGCCGAAGACCTGCTCGATCGGACCGCCGAACATGTACAGCGCGAACATGTTGAAGAAAATGTGCACCCAGCTGCCGTGCAGGAAGGCGTAGGTGACGAGCTGCCACGGCTCGAAGCCGACGTCGGCGCCACCGACGCGCGCCGACCCGAGCGGCCATAGCGCGAATGGACCCACGATGCCGGGCACCGCCATCTGCAGCAGATACACCGCGACGTTCGCCGCGATGAGCGCGAGCGTGACCGGCGGCATTCGCTACAGAAAGTGCTGCATTTGATCGTCTACGCCGGCGAGAGGTTTCAGCGCGGCTGCTGAGCGTCGCCTTTGTGTTTCCGCGGCGAGCTCATCCGGCGCGTCGTGCCGGCGGGTGTGGCGTGGCGCGGAAGGATCGTGTCGCGAAACTGGCCGACACCGGCGGCAAGGCGCGCGCGCAGTCGCGCATAAAGCGGCGTCGGTGGCATGGATCGGTCCCCCTCGAGGTGCGCCGGCTGGCCCGGGCGATGCCGTGGCGCGAAGCCGGCGAGCCCTAGTAGACATGAGCGGCGCCCCAAATGCAAGCGGGCGCCGCCGCATCCTCGGCGCGAAGGAGAACGATGTCAGCCGTTCGCGCGTCCCGTGTAGTCCGCCCAGGCTTTCCTGAACTCCGCGGGCGTCGAGCTTGCCGTCCTTGTTGGCGTCGGCGAGCTGGAAGGATTTCTCGAAGCCGCTCATACCCCTGATGTCCTCCTTGCTGACGTAACCGTTGCCGCCAGCGTCGAGTTTCTTGAACGCTGCGTCGGGCAGCTCGGCCTTGTTCGGAATGATCGGTGTGTCGGACATCGCTTCCCTCGCAATCGGCTGCGACGCTTCACTGCCGGTTGTACTCTTCCCCGGCTTCGTCGCCGGAGTCTTGTCGACGCGAGCGCCGATCGGGTCGGTGGCGAGCGGCGGCGTGACGGCGCTCGGTGCGCTAGGTTCCGTTGCTGGTGCATAATCGCTGCGACTTCTTCATGCTCGCTGGAGCGGACATGCTGCAAGCGAAGCGACGCGCGTTGCTTCTGTGCTCGGGCGCGGCCGGCGTGATCGGTCTCGCGCGAGGCCTCTTCGCGCAGGCAGCTTATCCTTCGAAGCCGATCAAGATCATCGCGCCAGTGCAGCCGGGCGGCGGCGTGGACCTCGTGGCGCGCACCATTGGCGATCGTCTCGGCCCCGTGCTGGGACAGCCGATCGTGGTCGAGAACCAGAGCGGCGGAGGCGGCATCGTCGGCTCGATGGCGACCGCGCGCGCCGCGCCCGATGGTTACACGCTCATGGTCGGCTATGTCGGTACGCACGGCACGAATCCCGCGGTGCGCAAGCTTCCCTACGACGCGATCAAGGACTTCACGCCGATCGCCATGGTGGGCGGGACGCCGAACGTGCTGGTCGTTCCGCCGACGCTTCCGGTCGCGACGCTCGGGGAGTTCGTGCGCTACGTCAAGGCGAATCCGGGCAAGTTCTCATACGGCTCTTCCGGTCCGGGGACGCTCACCCACCTCGCCATGGAGGAGCTCAAGCTCGCGGCCGATCTCGACATCGTGCATGTGCCGTACCGCGGCATCGGTCCCGCCTTCACCGACATTCTCGGCGGCCAGACGCAGGCGATGTTCCCCGGCCTCGCCGCTGCATTGCCGCACATCAAGGCAGGCAAGGTACGGGCGCTCGCGGTGACCGGGCGCAAGCGCCATCCACTCCTGCCCGACGTGCCGACCTTCGAGGAGTCAGGTTATCCCGGCTTCGACGGCGTGCAGTGGTATGGCATCGTCGGCCCTGCGAATCTGCCTCCCGCGATCGTCAAGCGGCTGAACGAAGAGATCAACCGCCTGCTCGAGGCGCCCGAGCTGCGCGAGCGCCTGTCGGGCGAAGCCCTCGAACCGATGCCGATGTCTCCCGAGCAATTCGAACAATACATCCGCAAAGACATCGCACATTGGACGAAGCTCGCCAGCGAACGTCACATCGAGCTCGAATGACGAGCAGCGAACGAGACACGCCTCCGGTGACGCGGCTCCTCGGAGAGTTCGTCGCTACGCATCCATCCCGCGGCTGGGACGATCGCGTGGAGCGCGAAGCGCGCAGGACTCTCACCAACTGGCTCGGCTGCGCCATCGGAGCGTCGCGCCATCCCAGCGTCGAGGCCGTCCTGGCTGCCATCCGCGAGCTCGCTCCGAGCGAGCAGGCGACCGTGCTCGGACGCGACGATCGCGTCGACATGGCGAGCGCGGCGCTCGTCAACGGCGTGAGCGCGCATGCATTCGACTTCGACGACACACACCTGAAGACCATCATCCATCCTGCCGCGCCCATCGCCTCCGCCGCGCTCGCGCTGGCCGAGCAGACCGGAGCGCCGGGCCGCCTGCTCGTCGACGCGCTGGTGCTCGGCGTGGAAGTCGCCTGCCGCGTCGGCAACGCGGTCTATCCGGATCACTACGACCGCGGCTGGCACATCACCGGGTCGGTCGGGATGCTCGGCGCGGCCGCGGCGTGCGCACGCGTGCTCGGACTCGATCCTGCGCACACGTCGATGGCCCTCGGCATTGCCGCCTCGCAACCAGTCGGCGTGCGCGAGCAGTTCGGCTCGATGACCAAGTCGCTGCACGCCGGTGCGGCGGCACGGAACGGCGTCACGGCGGCGCTACTCGCCCGCCATGGCTTCACGGCATCGGAGCGCGCGCTCGAAGCGAAGCGCGGCCTGATGCAGACGTTCTCGACGAAGAGCGACTGGAGCGAGATCATCGCCGCGCTCGGGACGCGCTTCGAAATCTCGTTCAACGCCTACAAGCCGTTCGCCTGCGGCGTGGTGATTCACCCCGCGATCGATGGGTGCATCCAGCTTCGCGACGCGCATCACCTCCGCGCCGAGCAGATCGAACGCGTAACGCTTAAGGTGCATCCACTGGTGATCGAGCTGACGGGAAAAACCGCGCCGCGCAGCGGGCTCGAGGGAAAGTTCAGCGTCTACCACGCCTGCGCTGCGTCGATCCTCTTCGGACAGGCAGCGGAGAGCGAGTTCTCGGATGCGATCGTCGCGCGGTCCGACGTCGTTGGGCTGCGCCAGCGCGTCACCGCCGAGATCGATCCCGCGCTCGGAGAGGATGCGGCGGATGTGACGATTGTCTGTCGCGACGGCAGGCAGCTCAACGTCTTCGTCGCGCACGCGCTCGGCAGCCTCGAGCGCCCGATGAGCGATGCCGGGCTCGAGCGCAAGTTCCACGGACTGGTCGACCCCGTGCTCGGACAAGAGCGCGCCGACACGCTCATCGCGCAGTGCGCGGAAATTTCCGGGTGCGCGCACCTCGATGCGCTGACCGCGCTGGCGCGTCCTTCCGGCTGAAAGTTACTTCGATCCGCCGCCCGCACGCTCGCTCGGTGAGCGCGGGTTCACGTCGCCGCCTTGACGCGCTCGGGCGTGAACGGCACGGTGCGCAGGCGCAGGCCGCTCGCGTCGAAGACCGCATTGGCGAGCGCTGCCGCGACGGTCGTCGTCGCTGCCTCGCCGGCGCCGAGCGGCGGCTCGGTCGGGCGATCGACGAGATCGATCGCGATCTCCGGGACTTCGGGGAAGGTCAGAATCGGGTAACTCTTCCAGTCGACGCTCGTGACGCGCGAGCGGTCGAACGCCACTTCCTCGTGCAACGCGCGGGAGAGCGTCTGCAGGATGCAACCCTCGATCTGCTGGCGCAGCGCATCCGGATTGATGATAAGCCCGCAATCGTGCGCACAGGCGATTCGCCGCACGCGGATCGCTCCTGACCCGCGATCGACTTCCGCCTCCATCGCGGTTGCGACGTAAGTCTCGTTGTTCTTGTAATGCAGATACGCGATGCCGCGGCCGATGCCGCCCGGCCCAGGCGACGGCCGCGGCTGCCAGTCAAGCATCTTCGCCGCGCGTTTCAGCACCTCGATGCCGCGCGGATCACTCAGGCCGGAGAGCCGAAACTCGAACGCGTCGCGCTTCGCGGCCGCGGCCAGCTCATCGGTGAAGCTCTCGACCGCGAAACCGTTCGCGACCTTGCCGGGCGCGCGCAGGTTCGATGGGCGCAGCGGCGAATCCTTGAGCCAGTGCACCAGCACTTCCTGGTGCGCCACGCCGTACGGCGGATTGCCGTTCTGGCTGATGAGTCCGGTCGTGATGCCCACCGGCTGAGCGATTCCGGCCGCCTGCGGGCCGAGCAAGGGCATGTTCGGCAGATTCGCGGTTGCCTTCGGCAGCCACAATTCGCTCCTCCATGCGGCGATGCGTCCATCCGCATCGAGCGCGGCTTCCAGCGCGAGCAGTTGCGGCGGACCCTTCGGATCCCAGCCGTGCTCATCCTCGCGCATCCACTGCACGCGCACCGGCCGTCTCACGGTGCGCGAGATGAGCGCGGCGTCGGCGGCGGCATCGTCGTGCCCGTTCATGCCGTAGCAGCCCGACCCGTCGAGATAAATGACGCGAACCGCGGCGGGCGGCAGCTCGAGCATCTTCGCGCAGGTCTCGCGGAATTTGTGCGTCGCCTGCGACGCGCTCCAGATCGTGGCCTTGCCGTCGTGAACGTCGGCGAGCGCGCACGAGGGGCCCATCGAAGCATGGCTCTGCATCGGCCAGTAATACTCCGCAGCGAGACGCTTCGACGCGCCGGCAAGCGCCTGCTTGACGTCACCCTTGCGCAGCAGGAACTCTTCGCTCTCGAAGGGCCCGGCGCGCATCCAGTCGCGCACGGCCGACTGACCGACGAGCTCGCTCGACTCGGACCAGTGCGCCTTGAGCGCGTGCGCAGCGCGCACCGCGTCCCATTCATCACCGGCCACAACGGCGAGGAAGCTTTCGCGCCGCACGACTCGCGCGCCGCCAATGCCCTTGATCGATGTTTCGTCGACGGCGAGGAGCTTCGCGCCGACCGCAGGCGGACGAATCACTCGCGCGTGCAGCATGCCCTCGATGGTGAAATCGTGCATGTAGACGTGACGGCCGGTCACTTTCGCCGGCACGTCCGGGCGCGGCAGCGGCTTGCCGACGATCGTGTAGCTCGCGGGATCCTTGAGCTTCGCCTTCGGGTCGAGCTTCAGCTCGAAGCGCCCGTCGCCCACAAGCTCACCGATCGGCACATCCGGACCGCCGGTCTTCGTCCGTGCAACTCCGTCGACGATCTCGAACTCGCTTGCGGGCTTTCCCGTCCGCTCCGCTGCCTTGCGCAACAGCGCCTCGCGGGCGGTTGCCGCGGCTTGGCGGATCTGCACGCCGCCGCGCATCACGCCACTGCTGCCGCCGGTGGGTCCCTGGTCCGGCGTCAGCGCGGTGTCGCCTTCGATCAGCACGACGCGATTGATCGCCACGCCAAGCTCCTCGGCCGCCATCTGTGGAATCGCGATGCGCAGCCCTTGACCGAGATCGACCTTGCCGCAATACACGGTGACGCGTCCGTCGCGGTGCACCGAGAGAAAACCATCGACCTCGCCCGTGTCCACGGGCTTGCCAAGCGCCTGATAGCCGTCGGGCGCGCGCTGCGCCGAACCATGACGCGGGAGTGCCAGTGAGACGACGAGCGCGCCGCTCCCCTGCAAAAATTCGCGGCGGGTGACGAGCGCGGTCATGCTGATGCTCCCTTGGGCTTGCTCTTACCCGCCGCTTGCAACGCGGCATGCAGGATGCGCTGATGCGTGCCGCAGCGGCAGAGATTGCCGGCAAGCGCGTCCTTGATCTCCCCGAGCGTCGCGTCGGGTTTGCGCGCGAGAAGCCCGGCCACGGTCATGACCATGCCGGTCGCGCAATAGCCGCATTGTGCAGCCTGCTCGGCGATGAACGCCGCCTGCACCGGATGTGGCTTATCCGGCGTGCCGAGTCCTTCGATCGTGGTGACGCTCACCTTCGCGGCCGCGGAAACCGGCAGCGTGCAGGAGCGGGCGGGCACGCCGTCCACCCAGATCGTGCACGCCCCGCACTGTCCGAGGCCGCAGCCGAACTTCGCGCCGGTAAGGTGAAGCCGGTTGCGCAGCACATAAAGCAGGGGCTCGTTTGGATCGCGTACCGCCACCGAATGCCGCACGCCGTTGACGTGCAAGACGAAGACTGGCATGGGACCTTTCTCCGCGGGACCGGTTTCGCGGAAGATCATAGACCAGCTTGGAAGTTCCGGCGCGAGGCCGGGAGGCGCCGCGCGCCAGCGGCGTGACGGAGAGCGGCAGTTCTAGCGAATCAGTGACGGTTGCCGGGCTGAACGCACAGCCAGGCGCACAGCGCTTCCTTGAGTGCGACGCCAGCGCGCTCGAAGCCGGGGTCGTGCGGATCGAGCGAAGCCGCGTGCTTCACGATGAGCGCGTACGCGCGCGCCTTGTCGTCGTGCCCCATGCCAGGGTCGGCCAGCGCCTCCTGAAATTGGGCGACTTCGGACACAAACGCATTGGGCGTCAGCGTGTTCTCGAGCGGCTTCAGCAGCAGCGGCATCGACGGCTCCTTCATTCTTTTCCGAGCGATGCCGAAGTGCGCGGCGCACTGGCGCCTTGCAGGCTTCGGATCGCTCCTGATGTCTGCCGACGCAAAGACCATACCAATCCGACGGCAGGGGACGAGCGGTCAGGCCCGACCTCCCCCGGTCAAAGAGCTGTGGTCTACCGCGCATTCGGCCGGGCGGTCAGCGCAGCTCGAGCTCCATCAGCTCGTCGTCGACGCGCCAGGCGTTGTCCTCTCGCATGAGCAGCACCTCGCCGACGAGCTTGCCCGCCACCGATTCGCCTGCTACGAGCAGCACCGCGGTGTCGGCCTTGGCGTAGCCGCCGGTGACGCGCACGGACTTTTCCGGATGCTCCGAGACGAGATAGTCGATGAACGCATCCAGCTGACCTTTTTTCTCGGCGTTCGACCACGTCTCGCGGCGGTCGGCGGACAGCAGGCTCCTCAGCGCTGCACGGTCCCGCTTCACGAGCGCCGTGTGATAGGCGATATAAGCCCTGCCCGGGGCACCGCCGTCGGCCGGCAGCGCCGGCCCGTGATCGTCGCTCATCAATGGAACGTCGATCGTGAGATCGAAAGGCCGGTCCTTTTCACTGCCCTTGAGATTGCCGGTGAGCCTGCCGTTCGCCAGCCGCACCGTGGAAGCGACCTCGCTGGTACAGAAGCCGCAGCCGTTGCCGGGCGCGAAGGTGTAGCTCAGGCCGCGGTAGCTGCCGTCGGGCCGGAATTCGATGTAGACGACGCCGGTCTCTTCATCGCGGATGCGTTTCTCGACCACGCGGCGGCGATCGTAATACTCGGCCAGCGCGTCCGGGTGAACGCGCGCATTGGTCACGACCACGATGAGCGCGTCGCCGCTGCCGAGAAAGGACTTGCCGCGATACGCGATCGCGCTCTTGGCCTGGAGCGTGACGGCCTTGCTCTTGAAGCTGCCCTTCACGCTGTCCGGCGCGTCGGCCGCAAGCGCCGCTCCGACGGCGATGCAGGCGCACAGGATGAGGCCGGCTCTGATCAAGATGGCGGCTCCGCGCGTGGCCCAATCGACGCGATCGATCTTACACTGCGTCGGCGCAGCTCCTACAGAAAAATCGGATGGCCGCTGATTACGGTCTCGTTGCGGCCGACAAAAAATGGTCGTGCCATACGAATGCGCAAGGAGCCTCCTATGTCTATCCGATTTCGGCTTCTGTCCTGCGCGGCCGCGCTCACGGTCCTGTCTTTCG
>DATJWL010000185.1:0-7316 GCA_035501215.1 Casimicrobiaceae bacterium | reverse complement strand
GTCCAGGCGCCGAGCGTCACGTTCCTCTCGTGGTGCGCCGTCGGCGCGCTGGGCCAGATCGCCGCGACTGCGCTTCTCCTGCAAACCATGCGCGAGCGCAACTTCGCGGTCGGCGTCGCGTATTCCAAGACCGAAGTCGTGCAGGTGGCCGTGTTCTCGCTCGCGCTGCTCGGCGACCGCATCAACCTCGCCACCGGACTTGCGGTCGCGAGCGGAACCGTAGGCGTGCTGCTGCTCGCACCCGCCGATCCGCAGCGCCCGTTCGCATCGCTCGTGGAGGGCTTCGCGTCGCGATCGGCACTCCTCGGCATCGGATGCGGCGCGGGCTTCGCGATCGCCGCGGTCGCCTTCCGCGCCGCGACGCAAGCCGCGGGCGAATCGTCGCCCGCGCTCGCGGCCGCACTGGCGCTCGTCGTCGCGCAGGCGATGCAGACGCTCGTGCTGGGCGGCTGGCTTCTCGTCCGGAGGCCTGACGTCGTAGCCCGGACGCTGCGCGCGTGGCGCGTCTCGCTTTTCGCGGGCTTCATGGGCGCCGCCGCGTCCGCGGCGTGGTTCACCGCGTTCGCGATCCAGTCCGTCACGTACGTGCGCACGCTTGGGCTGGTCGAGATGCTGTTCAGCTACGTCGTGTCGCGCCGGCTCTTCCGCGAGCAGCTCCGAGGGCGCGAGATCGCCGGGATGCTGCTGATCGTCGCGGGGGCAGTCGTCATCACCCTCGCGTGAGGCTATGCGGCAATCGGCTCGATCGAGCGCGCCGGCGCATCGTCCTCCCAGGTTTCGAGCCGCACCGGGAAGCCCCAGAGGCGGCGCAGGTGCACGACCACCTCCGCGGCGGCTTCGTTGAGCTGGCGGCCGCGGCGCTGCGTGTGGCGCAGCGTGAGCGAGCGATCGCCGTCGCGGTCGTAGCGCACGATCTGCACGTCGGGCACACGCTCCTCGCGGGCGTGCTGCCGGGCAAGCAGCTTGCGCACGCGGCGGTAGCCGGTGTCGTCGTGGATGCTGTCGACCTTGAGGGTGCTCTCCGTGCGGTGGTCGGCGATCGCGAACAGGCGCATCTCGCGGATGAGGCGCGGCGACAGGTACTGCGCGATGAAGGATTCGTCCTTGAAGTTGCGCATGGCGAAGTCGAGCGACTTGCGCCAGTCGCTGCCGGCGATCTCGGGAAACCAGGCGCGGTCCTCGTCGGTGGGTCTCTCGCAGACGCGCCGCAAGTCGCCGAACATCGCGAATCCCAGCGCGTACGGATTCATGCCGCCGTAGTGCTTGGAGTCGAACGCGGGCTGGTAGATGACGTTGGTGTGGCTCTTCAGGAACTCGAACATGAAGCCGTCGTCGACCTGTCCAGTCTCGTGCAGACGGTTGAGTATGGTGTAGTGCCAGAACGTGGCCCAGCCCTCGTTCATGACCTTGGTCTGCGCCTGCGGGTAGAAGTACTGCGCGAGCTTGCGCACGATGCGCACGAGCTCACGCTCCCACGGCTCGAGCTTCGGCGAGAATTTCTCCACGAAGTAGAGGACGTTCTCCTGCGGCTCCTGCGGGAACGTCTTCGGCGCCATGTCGGCCGCTGCGGGCGCGTTGGCCGGAAGCGTGCGCCAGAGGTCGTTGAACTGCCGCTCCTTGTGCTCCTCGCGCTCCTTGAGCCTCGCCGTCTCCTCCTTGAGCGTGAGCGGCCCCGGGCGGCGGTAGCGGTCCACGCCGTGCGCCATCAGCGCGTGGCAGGCGTCGATGATCTCTTCCACGGCGGCGCTGCCGTGGCGCTCCTCGCACTCCATGACGTAGCGGCGCGCGAACACCAGGTAGTCGATGATCGCGTCCGCGGCGGTCCACTGCCTGAACAGCGAGTTGCCCTTGAAGAAGGAGTTGTGGCCGTAGCAGGCGTGCGCGATGACCAGCGCCTGGGTCGTGACCGTGTTCTCCTCCATGAGGTAGGCGATGCACGGATCGGAGTTGATCACGATCTCGTAAGCGAGCCCCTGCATGCCGCGGCGGTACGCCTGCTCGTTGCGGATGAACTCCTTGCCGTAGGACCAGTGCGGGTAGCCGACCGGCAGGCCGTTCGACGCATAGGCGTCGAGCATCTGCTCGGAGGTGATGACCTCGATCTGGTTGGCGTAGGTGTCGAGGCCGAACTCGGCGGCGACCTTGCCGATGGCGCGGTCGTATCGTTCGAGCAGGTCGAAGTCCCAGTCGGCGCCGGTGGAGATGGGGCTCGTCACGAGCTGGCCTCCTTCCTGAACAACTCGCGGAACACGGGGTAGATCTGGTCGCGGGACGCGGCGCGGCGCATGGCGAACGTGACGGTCTGCTCGGCCACGCGCTCGTACTCCGCCCAGAGTGTCGACGGCCGCGTGTCGCTGGTGTCGGGCACCAGCTCGAGGTAGGTGTAGTAGCGCAGCGGCGGCAGCAGCTGCTCGCGCAGGAAGCGCGAGCTGCGCGCGGGGTCGGCGCCGAACGCATCCCCGTCGGAGGCCTGCGCGGCGTAGACGTTCCAGCCGTGCGCGTAGCGCTCCTTGCGGATCTTGTCGGCGAGCTCGAGCGCGGAGAACACGACCGTCCCGCCCGAGCGCGTATCGTGGAAGAAGGTGTCCTCGTCGACCTCCTCGGCGTCGTCGGTATGGCGAATGAACACGAGATCGACCTGCTGGTACTTGCGCGTCAGGAACATGTAAAGGAGCGCGAAGAACCGCTTGGCCAAGTCCTTCTTCGTCTCGTCCATCGACGCGGACACGTCCATCAGGCAGAACATCACCGCGCGCGCGATCGGCTCCGGGCGCAGCACGCGGTTGCGAAAGCGCATGTCCGGGTCGTCGAGGAACGGGATCGCGTCCTGCCGCCGCTCGATGCGCTGAAGCCTCGCGTGCAGCCGCGCGGCGAGCTCGGCGTGGCCGATCGCGGTGGCGGTGGCGAACTCCTCCTCCAGGCCCATCGCCTCGCGCGCGAGCGCGCCGGTGAGCGCGATCCTGCGTGCGAGCGCCTGCGTCATCGTGCGCACCACGGCCAGATTGGCCGGAACGCCCGTCTTGGCGAAGCCGTGGCGGATGCTCTTGAACGTGTTCGACGGCCCGAACTCGGTGCGCGCAAGTCGCGGCAGCTCGAGGTCGTCGAAGAAGATCTGCATGAACTCCTCGCGTGACAGCTGGAACACGAAGTCGTCCTGGGACTCGCCTTCGCCGCCGTCGCTGTTGCTGCCGCCGCCTCCGCCGCCGCCTTCGGGCCGGGGGATGCGGTCGCCGGCCACGTATTCGCGGTTGCCGGGCAGCACGTGTTCGCGGTCGCCGACGCGCCCGTAGTTGAACGACGGCTCGGAGACGTCCTTGCGCGGCACGCGCACCTCGCCGCCCTGCTCGAGGTCGGACAGCTTGCGCTCGCCCACCATGCGGCGGACGGCTTCCTGCACGTGCGACTTGTAGCGGCGAAGGAACCTTTCGCGATTGACGGAGCTCCTGCCGCGGTCGTTGAGGCGCCGATCGATTAGATGTGCCATACGCTATGAGGCTTTGTGGACGCGCAGGTACCACTCGGCGAGCAGGCGCACCTGCTTCTCCGTGTAGCCCTTGGCGACCATGCGGGCGACGAAGTTCTGGTGCTTCTCCTTGTCGTCCGCCGAGGCCTTAGCATTGAAGGAAATGACCGGCAGCAGGTCCTCGGTGTTGCTGAACATCTTCTTCTCGATGACCTCGCGCAGCTTCTCGTAGCTGTTCCACGCCGGGTTGCGGCCCGCGTTGTTGGCGCGCGCGCGCAGTACGTAATTCACGATCTCGTTGCGGAAGTCCTTCGGGTTGGCGATGCCGACGGGCTTCTCGATCTTCTCCAGCTCGGCGTTGAGCGCGTTGCGGTCGAAGCTCTCGCCGGTCTCCGGATCACGGTAGTCCTCTTCCTGGATCCAGCAGTCGGCGAAGGTGACGTAGCGGTCGAAGATGTTCTGCCCGTACTCGGCGTACGACTCGAGGTAGGCGGTCTGGATCTCCTTGCCTATGAACTCCGCGTAGCGCGGCGCGAGATACCCCTTCAGATGCTCGAGGTAGCGCCTGCGGATCTCGTCGGGTAGGTCCTCGCGCGCGAGGCGCTGCTCGAGCACGTACATGAGGTGCACCGGATTGGCGGCGATCTCGGTCTGGTCGTGGTTGAACACCGCCGACAGCACCTTGTAGGCGAAGCGCGTCGACAGGCCGTTCATGCCTTCGTCCACGCCGGCGTAGTCGCGGTACTCCTGCAGCGTCTTGGCCTTCGGGTCGACGTCCTTCAGGGTCTCGCCGTCGTAGACGCGCATCTTGGAGTAGATGCTCGAGTTCTCCGGATCCTTGAGGCGCGACAGCACCGAGAACTGCGCCATCATGTCGAGCGTTCCCGGTGCGCACGGCGCCTTGGATAGCGACGAGTTGGCCAGCAGCTTCTCGTAGATCTTGACCTCCTCGGATACGCGCACGCAGTACGGCACCTTGACGATGTAGATGCGGTCGAGGAACGCCTCGTTGTTGCGGTTGTTGCGGAAGCTGTGCCACTCCGACTCGTTGCTGTGCGCGATCACGAGCCCGTTGAACGGGATCGCGGAGAAGCCTTCGGTGCCCTTGAAGTTGCCTTCCTGCGTGGCGGTCAGCAACGGGTGCAGCATCTTGATGGGCGCCTTGAACATCTCGACGAACTCAAGCAGGCCCTGGTTGGCGAGGCACAGTCCGCCCGAGTAGCTGTACGCGTCGGGGTCGTTCTGCGCGAAGTGCTCGAGCTTGCGGATGTCGATCTTGCCCACCAGCGAGCTGATGTCCTGGTTGTTCTCGTCGCCGGGCTCGGTCTTGGTGATGGCGATCTGGCGCAGCACCGAGGGCATCACCCGCACCACGCGGAACTGGTTCAGATCCCCGTCGAACTCCGCGAGGCGCTTGATCGCCCAGGGCGACATGATCCCGGTCAAGTAGCGGCGGGGAATCTTGTACTCGTCCGAAAGCGTTGCGCCGTAGCGCTCGGGCGCGAACAGCCCGAGCGGCGATTCGTTCACCGGCGAGCCTTTCAGCACGTAGATGGGATTCGACTCCATTACCGCCTTCAGCCGCTCGGCGATGGAGGACTTGCCGCCGCCCACCGGGCCCAGCAGATAGAGGATCTGCTTCTTCTCCTCGAGGCCTTGCGCGGCGTGCTTGAAGAACGCGACGATCTGCTCGATCGCGTCCTCCATGCCATAGAACTCCTTGAACGCCGGATAGCGGCGGATCACACGGTTGCCGAACAGGCGCCCGAGGCGCTGATCGTTCCTGGTGTCGATGAGCTCGGCTTCGCCGATCCCCGCAAGCATGCGCTCCGCGGCTGTGGCATACACGCGCGCGTCTCGCCTGCAAAGATCGAGATACTCGTCGAGCGACAGCTCTTCGTCCTGCGTCGCCGAGTAATTGGACCGGAACGTGTCGAGCAGCGTACCCATCGCATCTCCTAAGTCGTGCGAGCGGCACTGCGGTCCGGTCGAACTATTGTCGTTGTCGGGCCGGAATTCGCCCGCCTACTCGCGGCAATGTTCCCTCTTCAATATATACCGCGCTTCTCGATCCGCAAGGCGCGTGCCATCGATGTGTTAGCACTGCCGCACGTCGAGTGCTTAATCGCTCCCGCTCGTCGCGGCAAGCCCTGCAATGCCTCGGTCACGCCTACAGCCTTTCGCAATGAAAACGCCACCGCCGTCTTACAGACGCCTGCCTCCGATCCTCGGCGCCCGCCGCTGGCGCTCGACGAGCCCGGCGCTTGGAGTCGCGAGTCAAACCGGCCTTCCGATGCGTCGGGCTGCCCCGACACGTCGCGAATCAGCGACGAATTCCTTGAACCGCGCTGGGGCAGAGTGTCACCAAAATTGCGCGGTGTTGTCTGGGACATAGAACGCGCGATGCGCCGATTCGGAGGACCGCTCGCCGTTCCAACGGCACAACCTGTCGGACAAACGCGACCCGCCGGATCGGCAGGTCGCGGACCGTCGTTGCATGGCGTGCAAACGGTGCGAGACGAATTGCGGCCCCGCTGAAGATGCGAAGGCGTTGCGGGAATCGGGGGAGAGGGCGGTGCCGCGGGGCGATGGTAGGCGCGATTGGACTCGAACCAACGACCCCCACCATGTCAAGGTGGTGCTCTAACCAGCTGAGCTACGCGCCTACGAAAGAAGTGAAATTGTATACCAGGCCCGACAGCGCATCAACGGCGGGCCTCGCAACACCGACGTCCGGGATCCACGCTCGGCTTTACTTCTGGGCGACTTTGACCCAGCTTCCATCCGGATCGTACGCGGTCATCGCCGCGGCGATCCTGGCGCTGTCCGGCCCCAGGTCTTTTTCGTAGACGATGCCGTCCTTGCTCACGATGAACGACATGACGCCGGTCTCGCCCCATTTCGCCGGCCACGCAACCAACGCGTAGCCGCCTGTCATGGCGCCGTCGACGACGTAGCTCTTCGCGCCGCCCGGCGCGTTCTTGCCTTGCGCAGCGAGGACTCGATACTGGTAGCCGTGAAACCCCTCGCCGGGCTTCGTCATCACCGCTTCCGAGCCGAGCGGGCTCTCGGGCCCGCCGGGCTTGCTGGGCCAGTACAACCCGTCGTGCCGGCCCGGGCTCGAGATCAGCTTCTGCGCGTAGTCCGCGCGGCCGTTGCGGTCGCGGTCGTACTTCGCGTAGTCCTCCTGCGCGTCGGTGTACGCGAGCACGACTTGGATCGCCTCGAGCTCGTTGCGGCCGACGCGCCGCAGCCGAAGCTCTTCGGGCGTCTGCTTGGGATCGAACGCCCAGCCTGCCGACGTCCGGACGATCGGGATCGGCATGGTCCACCCGTTGCTGCCCACTTCGAGGTAGGCCCTCGCGTCGCCCGCGGATACGATCTTGTGCGAGCGGGCAAAGGCTTCGAGGAACTGCGTGACGTCCTCGGCGTTGCCATGTGGCAGATATTTCGAGTAATCGGCGCCGACGACCAGCTTCAGCGCCTGCCCGTCGTGCCGTGCCACGGCGTCGACGAACGCATCGGCCGCGTCGGCCGCGGACGGAAAGGCCTTCTGGGCCTGCGCGCACGTGCCGACGCCGATCGCGCAACCAAGCAACGCGAATCGGAGGGTGCGGGCCGCGCGACGCAGCGTGGACTCGAACGTGCTCATGTCTATAGCGCTCCGTGTCAACGTTGTCCGCGCTGGACTTGCGGGCGCGCGCTGCCGCCGCCACCGCCGCCCGAGGGCCGATTCGCCTGCGGTCGCTGCGATTGCTGCACCGCCTGCCGGTTGGCGTTGCCGCGGTTGATCTCCGACCGCGCCTGGCGGTCGCTGACGCCCTGGAACGCCGGGTTTTGAGCGCGATTCTGG
>DATJWL010000184.1:0-21458 GCA_035501215.1 Casimicrobiaceae bacterium | reverse complement strand
AACGAACCAAGCTAACCGGCCGCGAGCGGACGGCGCGTAAGCGCCGCCGGCGAGCGGTCCGGTTGAGCGAGTGGTTAAATTGCACGATGCGCTAAACACCTTCGAGGGTGAGCAACATATCGAGATCGCTAGTGCATTCCTTGCGAAGGGCGATCAGGGGCTGGTATTCAGGCGAGGTGTACCAAGCGTTGAGGGAGCGCATGTCGGGGAATTCGATGATTACGACTCGCTCTGGCGTCCAGTGTCCACCTTCGGGCAATTTGTGGCTGCCGCCCTTCGTTAGGTAGCGGCCGCCGTGTTTCGCGATCATCGGGGCAGCCTTGGTCCGGTACTCTTCGAACTTCGGTTGGTTGGTGATGATGTGCTCTGCAATCAGGTAGGCTGGCATCAGGAAACATCCTCCATGTCTCGCGGTCGACGCGATCGTGCAACCTAACGGACCAAGCTAACCGGCCGCGAGCGGACCGCGCGCACGCGCCGCTGGCGAGCGGTCCGGTTGAGCGAGTGGTTAGGGCGCGCTTGCATCATCGACTAGAGGAGCTTGGCTACGCGGGATAAAAGAACCACACTGTTCGGATGCGGCCCTCGATTACCTCGTAAACCGCGATGGCTTCAACGGGCTGCTTTTCGAGACCGGTGATGCGCTCATGATCGACCACTTTGTTGCCGGAAACAATTCGATTGACGACCTCGGCATGTAGCTGTGGCAAATTGAACCGGTTGGCTGCGTAATGGGCGGCGAACGCGGCTTTGCCTGAGAGAACCGGCTCATCGGCGGGTGGGCGAAAGACGCGAACATCGTCTGCGTACTCGGCCACAAAGCGCTCGAGATCGTGCGCATTGTAGGCCTCGAGTTGGCGTTGGACCGGGAGGGCTGCATTCACGAGCTCACCTTTGCATGGGTCGCTTGACGCGGAGAATGGGGCGGTGATGGGATGTTGCTGGTCGCGCGCCCTAACTAGAAATAGACAATCCAAATGACGGGAAACAAACCGTCAGACGGCTGAATGGCCGAGTTTTGGACAGAATATTCGCTAATGAAATCATCGCCGTCCTCCCAGATAATGGGGCCTAATCAGGTCCGGCGCGCAAACGTTGCCTCGACACGTCACTACCCCTTCGGCCGCTTGTCCACGACGCGCTTCGCTTTCCCCACCGAGCGCTCGATGCCGCCGCTCTGAACAACGCGGACTTCGGCCGTGACGCCGATCAAGCTCTTCACCAAGTGCGCGAGCTTCGCGCCAGCGGCATCGCCATCGGCCGAGCCCGCGCCAGGCGCTCGCTCGACCAGCACGGTCAGCTCGTCGAGCGCCTTCGGTCGCGTGATCTCGAGTTGATAATGCGGCGCCAGCGCTTCCTGCTTTAGGATCAGCTCCTCGATCTGCGTCGGGAACAGATTGACGCCGCGGATGATCAGCATGTCGTCGGAGCGGCCGGTGATCTTCTCGATCCGGCGCATCGAGCGCGCCGTCGGCGGGAGCAGTCGCGTCAGATCGCGCGTGCGATAGCGGATGATCGGCAGCGCTTCCTTGGTGAGCGAGGTGAAGACGAGCTCGCCCCGCTCGCCGTCGGGGACGACCTTGCCGGTGTCCGGATCGACGATCTCCGGATAGAAGTGGTCCTCCCAAACGGTGAGGCCGTCCTTGGTTTCGATGCATTCCTGCGCTACACCGGGGCCGATCACCTCCGAGAGTCCATAGATGTCGATCGCGTCGAGGTCGAGCTTGGCCTCGATCGCCTGCCGCATCGTCGGCGTCCAGGGTTCCGCCCCGAAGATGCCGACCTGGAGGGAGCACTTGCGCGGATCGATGCCCTGCCGCTCCATCTCCTCGGCGATTGCCAGCATGTACGACGGCGTCACCATGATGATGTCGGGCTTGAAGTCGACGATGAGCTGCACCTGCCGCTCGGTCATTCCGCCCGACATGGGAATCACGGTGCAGCCGAGTTTCTCCGCGCCGTAGTGCGCGCCTAGACCACCGGTGAAAAGACCATATCCGTACGCGACGTGCACAATGTCTCCGGCGCGGCCGCCCGCGGCGCGGATCGAGCGCGCCATCACGGTCGACCAGATCTCGATGTCGTCCCGGGTGTAGCCAACCACTGTCGGCTTGCCGGTCGTCCCCGATGAGGCGTGGATGCGCATGACCTGCTCGCGCGGCACCGCGAACATGCCGAACGGATAATTTTCGCGCAGATGCTGCTTGGTGGTGAACGGAAGGCGCCCGAGATCGGCGAGCGATGTCACGTCGTTGGGATGCATGTCGACCGACTCGAACGCCCGGCGGTAATGTGCCACGTGGTCGTAGGCGTGGCGCAGCGTCCACTGCAGTCGCTTGAGCTGCAGCGCCTGCAATTCGTCGCGGCTCGCGGTCTCGATCGGCTCCAGGTCGCCCGGTGCTGGCTTCTTGACCGGCATGCGCCCCCCTACGCTTCCTCGACGACGTGTCCCTTGATGCGGTACGACTTGCCGCGGAAGAGCGCGATCGTCTCGCTGCGCTGATTGCTGACCTCGATGTCGTACACCCCGGTGCGGCCGCTCACGCTGCGCTCGCGCGCTCGGGCGGTGAGCAGATCGCCCTCGCGCGCCGGGGCCATGTAGTCGATCGAGCAGCCGGAAGCGACAGTGGTCAGATTGTAGCTGTTGCACGCGAACGCGAAGGCGCTGTCGGCAAGCGCGAAGATGAACGCGCCGTGACAGATAGCGTGACCGTTGAGCATGTCGGCGCGAACCGGCATCGTCAGCTCCGCGTGTCCTGGACCGACCGACGCGATCTTCATGCCGAGCGCCTGCGATGCGCGGTCGCGCGAGTACATCCCCTCGGCCACACGCTCGGCCAGCGCTTGCGCCTCGTGCGGGCTAGTTGCCGGATGATGCTCGCCCATGCTTATCGGCCGCTGAAGCGCGGCGGACGCTTGGCGCGGAACGCCGCGACCCCCTCCTGGAAGTCGGCGCTGCGTCCGAGCATCTGTTGCAGGTCGCGCTCGACGTCGAGCTGCGCCTTCAGCGTATTGCCCGCGGACGCGTGCAGCGCCTCCTTGGTCGCGGCGAGAGCGCGCGTCGGCGCAGCGGCAAACTGCTGCAGCAACGCTTCCACGGTGGCGGACAGTTCCGAGTCCTCGACGCATTTCCAGATGAGCCCCCACTGCGCCGCCTGCTCCGCGCTGAGCTTGTCACCGGTCAGCGCGAGTCCGATGGCGCGCCCCGTGCCGACGAGGCGTGGCAGGAAGTACGTTCCCCCGGCGTCGGGAAGCAAGCCGATCTTGCAGAACGCCTGGATGAAGCTCGCCGATTTCGCCGCCACGATGATGTCGCAGGCGAGCGCGACGTTCGCGCCGGCGCCGGCGGCCACGCCATTGACCGCGCACACCACCGGCATCGGCAGGGTCTGCAGCGTGAGAACGAGAGGCTTGTAGTTGCGCTCGATCGTCGCTCCGATGTCGACCGGCTCCATGCCCGGAGGCACCTCGCGCTCGGAAAGGTCCTGTCCGGCGCAGAAGCCGCGCCCCGCGCCGGTGAGCAGCAGCGCGCGAAGCGAGCCGTCACCCTTCACGTGCGAGAGCGCGTCGCGCAGCTCCGCATGCATCGCGTCGGTGAAGCTGTTGAGACGGTCGGGCCGGTTCAGCGTGATGCGGGCGATGCCGGCTTCGCTCTGGAAGAGGATGTTCTGATAGCTCATACGTGCATCCGGTGCTGCACCACGCGGAAGCGGCCGGCGACGAAGGCGGCATCGGTGAGCGCTGCGTTCGCCGCGGGATTGGCGCCGGTGCCGTGGTAATCCGAGAAGGCCGCCGATTGGTTGACGAAGACCGCTCCGGTCAGGTTGATCGAAAGCGCTACGCCCGAATCCTCGGCGACGGAAACCGCATCGTCGACGACCTCCGGATCCTTCGAGTACACGGACAGCGTCAGCGCGCCGTGCCGGCGCACCGCACGGCGCGCGATGTCGAGACTCTGCGTCGTTCCGTCGGTCGCGATCACGAACGCGATCGGCCCGAACCATTCCTTGAGGTATTTGGCGTCGTCCTTCGCGTCGAGCTTGACGATGAGCGGCGTGCGGATGCGCGCGTCCTTGAACTGCGGATGGGTGATCGGCTGGCTGTCGAGCACGACCTGTCCGAGCGAGCGCGCCGCGTCGATGCGCTGCGCCACGCCGTCGTTGACGACGGCACCGAGAATCTCCACTGCTCGCGCCGGGTCGCCGAGAAGCTTCTGCACGGCGTCGGCCAGCGCCTGCGTCACCTGATCGAAGGAAAGATGTCCCTCTGTGGTGTCGATCCCGCCGCGTGGCACATAGATGTTCTGCGGCGCCGTGCACATCTGCCCGGTATAGAGAGCGAGCGAGAAAGCGATGTTGCGGGCCACGCTCTTGAGATCATCCGCCGAGTCGATGACGATCTGGTTGACGCCAGCCTTCTCCGTGTAAACCTGCGCCTGGCGCGCGTTCTGCTCCAGCCATTCGCCGTTGGCGCTGCTGCCCGTGAAGTCGATCAGCTTCACTTCCGGACGGAGCGACAGCTTCTGCGCCGTGTCGTCGCCTGCCGCATGCGCGACGAGCGTCACGACATTGGGATCGAAACCGGCATCCGCGAGCACCTCGCGCGCGATGGCCACGCTGATCGCGAGCGGCAGGATCGCGTTCGGATGCGGCTTGACTACGACCGCGTTGCCGGTGGCGAGACTCGCAAACATGCCCGGATACCCGTTCCAGGTCGGAAACGTATTGCAGCCGATGACCAGTCCGACGCCGCGCGGCACGACGCGGAAGTGTTTCTCCATCTTCAGCGGCTCGTTCTTGCCCTGCGGCTTTTCCCAGTACGCTTTCGCGGGCACGCGCCGCATCTCGTCCCACGCATAAGCGATCGCCTCGAGCGCGCGGTCCTGCGCGTGCGGGCCAGCGGCCTGGAACGCCATCACGAACGCCTGGCCGGTGGTGTGCATGACCGCGTGCGCGATCTCGAAGCTCCTCTTGTTGATGCGGGTGACAATCTCGAGGGCGACGCCGACCCAGGCTTCGGGATCCGCTTTGCGCCAGCTCTCCTGCGCCCTCGCGATCGCGGCAAACAGCGCATCGAGATCGACCTTGGGATAGGTGACGCCGAGCGGCATGCCATAGGGCGATACTTCGCCGCCCACGGTGCCGGTTGCGCCGGGCAGGGTCAACGGAAACGGTTTGTTCAGCAGCGCTTCATAAGCAGCTTTGCCCGCCTCGGGCACGCCCTCGCCGTAGACCTTGGGGCTGGGCGACTCGGGGAACGCGCTCCAGTACCCGCGCGCAGCGATGGCCTTGAGCGCCTGATCGAGCAGCGCCCGATGGCGTTCGAACAATGGGTGAGACACGGGATTTCCTTTCGATGGGTATTGTATCGCCCTACGCCGTCTGGTCGTAATCGACTACCACCTTGTCGGTAACCGGATAGCTCTGGCAGCACAGGATGAAGCCTCGCGCAACCTCGTAATCCTCCAGCGCGAAATTGACGTCCATGTCGACCTCGCCTTCGATCAGCTTCGCGCGGCAGGTCGAGCACACGCCGCCCTTGCACGAATACGGCAGCTCGAAGCCCTGCCTCAAGCCCGCGTCGAGGATATTCTCCTTGCCTTTCTCCAGCGAGTACTGCCGCGCGGTTCCGTCGATGATGACGGTGACCTCGCACTGCGACTGACCCGGCGCCGCCTGCGCCGGCACCTTGTGCTCGTGCTTCGGAATGCTGGCCGCGAACAGCTCGATCTTGATCTGCGACTTCGGAAAGCCGCGCGCCTGCAGCGCCTTCGACACCGCCTGCATCATCCCGTCCGGACCGCAGACAAAGGCGGTGTCGATATCCGCGAGATCGACCCAATGCGCCAGGAGCGCGTCGGCCTTCTGCGCATCGATGCGCCCATTGAGGATGGCGATGTCCTGCGGCTCGCGGCTCATCACGTAGACGAGATTAAGGCGCTGGAGGTAGAGGTCCTTGAGGTCGGACAGCTCCTCCTTGAAGATCACTGCGGACGAAGAGCGATTGCCGTAGAAGAGCGTGAAGCGGCTCTTCGGCTCGGTTGCCAGCGTCGTCTTGATGATCGACATCAGCGGCGTGATCCCGCTGCCGGCGGCGAAGCCGAGATAGTGCTTCCGGTTCGCCGGATTGAGCAGGACGTTGAAGTGGCCCATCGGCGGCATCACTTCGATGACCTGGCCGGGCCGCACCTGCTCGTTCACCCAGGTGGAAAAGGTTCCGCCGGGCGCTTTCTTGACCGCGATGCGAAGATCGCCGTCCTGCACCGCCGAGCATATCGAGTACGAGCGGCGCAAGTCCTCGCCGCCGATGTCGGCGCGCAGCGTCAGGTGCTGTCCCTGCACGAAGCGAAACGCCTCCGCGAGCGACGGCGGCACCGCAAAGCGAAGCGCGACGGCGTCGCGCGTCTCGCGCGCAACGTGGGCGACGGTCAACGGGTGGAACTTGCTCAAACGTAACTTAGTGCGGCTTAAAATAATCGAACGGCTCGAGGCAGTCCTCGCACCGGTACTGCGCCTTGCACGGGGTCGAGCCGAAGCGCGAAATCTCGCGCGTGTTGCTCGAGCCGCAGCGCGGACAGGCGATGCGTGCCGCTGCGCGGCGCGTCCTAATGGCGCTCGTGTCGATCATCTGCACTCCGGCCGGCGCGGCGCGCGTTCCCGGCGGCGCGATGCCAAAGCGCGCGAGCCGCTCGCGCGCCTCCGGAGCGATCCAGTCGGTGGTCCAGGCGGGCGCGAGCCTCCTCTCGACGCGATACCTGCCGACGCCGCTCGCGGCCAGCACGCGTTCGATATCGGCGGCGATGAGCTCGGTGGCCGGGCAGCCTGAATAAGTCGGCGTCACCGTGACGACCAGCTCGTCACCGCGCCAGTCGACGCCGCGCACGATCCCCAGCTCGACGACCGAGACGACGGGAATCTCGGGATCGGGAATCGCCGCGAGCGCCTCCCAGACGGTTGCGACTGCCCGGTCCGCCGTCGACATCGTTGCGGTCGTCACCATTGCGCTCCTGGATGAGCCCGCTGCAGGTATTGCATTGTCGCCAGCATGCGGCCCAGCTCCTCGCTGTGTACACCCTGCTTCCCGCCGCGCTGCATCCACGTCGCATCGGGCATCGCGAGCATCGCCTCGTCGAGCACGGCACGCACTGCTTCGCGCCATGGCGCGGCCAGCGCGCGCACATCGCAAGCGATGCCTTCGGCCGCCAGCGCGATCTCGGTTTCGTCCGCGTCGAACATCTCGCCGGTGTACATCCACAGATCGTCGATCGCGGACTGCATCTTGCGGTGGCTCTCCTCGGTCCCGTCGCCCAGGCGAATCACCCAATCGGCGCTGCGCTCGGCGTGATAGATCGCCTCCTTCAGCGCCTTCGCCGCGATCTCGGCGATGCGGGCATCGTGCGAGCCGGCAAGCTCGCCGAGCAGCCGCACGTGCCATTGGTCGAAATAGAACTGCCGCGCCATCGTGTCGGCGTAGTTGCCATTCGGCCGCTCCACCAGCAGCAGGTTGCGGAACTCGCCCGAATCGCGCAGGAAGGCGAGCGCGTCCTCGCTTCGTCCCGTACCGGCGAAGCGCCCTTCCACTTCGCCTGCGTAGGCGTACCAGAGCCGCGCCTGACCCAGCATATCGAGACCGACGTTGGTAAGCGCGATGTCCTCCTCCAGTACCGGACCGTGGCCGACCCATTCGCCAAGCCGTTGCGACAGCACGAGCGCGCTGTCGGCGAGGCGAAGCAGGTAATCGAAAAGCCGTTGATCGGAGTTCATCGAAAACTCATGCTCTCTTGATTGGTCGTCCCCGCGAAAGCGGGGACCCAGCGTCTTTGCTGCAACGACACTGGATTCCCGCGTGCGCGGGAATGACACGCTATCAAATGTGCTTCACCTCATCCGGCATCGGAAAGAACGTCGGATGCCGGTAGACCTTGCTGTTGGCGGGCTCGAACAGCGGCTCCTTCTCGCCCGGCGAGCTGGCCGTGATGTCTGCCGACTTGATCACCCAGATGCTGACGCCCTCGTTGCGCCGCGTGTACACGTCGCGGGAGTTCTTGATCGCCATCTCGGCGTCCGGCGCGTGCAGGCTGCCCACGTGCTTGTGCGCGAGGCCGTGCTGCGAGCGGATGAAGATTTCCCAGAGTGGCCATTCGTTCATGCTGCCTCCTTGATCGCCCGCGCTGCACGCTTCTCTGCGTGCGCCAGCGCCGCTTCGCGCACCCATGCGCCGTCATCCCAGGCCTGCACGCGCGTGCGCAGCCGATCGCGGTTGCACGGTCCGTTGCCCTTGATGACGTTGTGGAACTCTTCCCAATCGATCGGCCCGAAGTCGTAATGCCCGCGCTCTTCGTTCCACTTGAGCAGGGGATCGGGCATCGTGATGCCGAGGTAATCGGCCTGCGGCACGGTCTGGTCGACAAAGCGCTGCCGCAACTCGTCGTTGGACAGGATCTTGATCTTCCACTGCGCCGACTGCGCACTGTGCACGCTGTCGGCGTCGGGCGGACCGAACATCATCAGCGACGGCCACCACCAGCGGTTCAACGCGTCCTGCGCCATCGCCTTCTGCTCGGCGGAGCCCTGACAGAGCTTGATCATGATGTCGAAGCCCTGCCGCTGGTGGAAGCTCTCCTCCTTGCAGATGCGGATCATGGCGCGCGAGTACGGACCGTAGGAGCAGCGGCACAGGGGAATCTGGTTCATGATCGCCGCGCCGTCGACGAGCCACCCGATCGCACCGATGTCGGCCCAGCTCAGCGTCGGGTAATTGAAGATGCTCGAGTACTTGGCCTTGCCTGAATGCAGGTCGGCGACCATCTGATCGCGCGACACGCCGAGCGTTTCGGCGGCAGCGTAGAGATACAGTCCGTGACCCGCCTCGTCCTGGACCTTGGCCATCAGGATCGCCTTGCGCTTCAAGCTCGGCGCGCGCGTGATCCAGTTGCCTTCCGGCAGCATGCCGACGATCTCGGAATGTGCGTGCTGCGAGATCTGCCGGATCAAGGTCTTGCGATAGCCCTCGGGCATCCACTCCTTGGGCTCGACCCTGACATCGGCGTCGATGCGCTGCTGGAACGCGCGCTCCTCGAGCGGCATCTCTTCGAGCGAGCGCAGGCGCTTGGCGCCCGTTTCGACCATTTGTGCGTACATGACCTGTCCTCGCGTGCGCCCCGCACACGATGGCGGAGCCACTCGAAAATACGATACACTTTTTACATGGTCACAGCAATTTTTGTATCACGTTGAGACCGGTCCACAGCACCGCCCTCGGCGCGACGCCACATCCCGATGCGGCGGTCGCGCGCTGGATCCGGCACGCTCTGGCCGCCTCGCCGCCAAAGGCGAAGTCGCTGGTGGTCACGGTCTGGGGGGACGCGATCGCTCCGCACGGCGGCGCCGTCTGGCTGTCGGGGCTGATCCGCCTGATGACTCCGCTGGGTCTGAACGAGCGCTTGGTGCGGACCAGCGTGTACCGGCTGAGGCGCGAGGGCTGGCTCACGGCGCGCTCGCGCGGTCGGCGCAGCGTTTATCGCCTGACCGCCGAGGGATTGCGGCGCTTCGAGGAGGCGTATCGACGCATCTATTCGCCTCCGGATGGCGCCTGGAACGGCCGTTGGGATCTCGTGCTAGTTCCGCCGGCAGGATTGCCCCCGGCTGAGCGAACCGAGCTGCGGAAGGAGCTGAAGTGGGCCGGCTTTGGCGCGGTCGGCGCCGGTTTGTTCGTCCGGCCGGAGCAGCCCGGGCGCCGGGCGGCCGTGCTGGCGACGCTGCGCGCCCTGGGGATCGACCATCGCGCGACGCTCGTTTCGGTTGTCGCGGGCGACTCGTTGCGCGGGCGACCGCTCGAGGACTGGACACGCGCCAGCTGGGACCTCACCGCCGTGGCAGCCGAATACTCGGCCTTCGTCACCCGTTTCGCGCCGGTGGTACGGGCGTTCGGAAGGCTGAAGCAGCTCGACCCCGAGCAATGCTTCGTCGTGCGCACGCTGCTCATCCACGATTTCCGGCGGGTGACCCTGCACGACCCTCAGCTACCCGCGGCGTTGTTGCCGGCGCCATGGCCGGCGCCGAAAGCCTATGCCCTGTGCCGCGATTTCTATCGACTGACGCACCGGCACGCCGAGCGACATCTCGCGGCGACCGTCCGGAGCGAAGGCGAGACGCTGCCGCCGGCGGCGCCCTATTTCTATCGCCGTTTTGGAGGCCTGCCGCGCAGCTAGAAAGAGAGTGTTCTAAACGGAAATCGACCTGACGGACAATGTTCGACCGAGCCGAAGCGCGGTCGATGCAAGGGCGGAGATCGACCCGAACCGGTCTGTCGAACGTCCAGAGACTGGACGCTCGATGGCTGAAAAGCGGACCTTGCGTAGGCTTGGCGCTTGGGCCCAAGCGATGCTCGGCTCAGTGACTCTGAAAGAGCAAGACCAGTGTTGACGGCTCGCTCCGCGACCAGGGCATGGCATCGCTGCTTTCAGAGGGAGGTTTAAAACGTTAAGCGAACGCCGACAAATACACCCAGCGGTGCGGCCGGGCTGTAGCTTCGCGGGTCAGTCGCATTCGGCGCCTGGGCGAGAAATACCGAGGTCGTCGGCGAGAAGGTTCCGAATGTGTAATAGTGCTGATCGGTCACATTGTTCACCCACGCGAAGAGCTGAATGCTCTTCGTCATCTGATACGTCGTAGTGAGATTCAGCGTGTAATAGCCGGGAAGCTTCGGCGTTAGGTTGGCCTCGTCCCCGAACAGATACGCTCCGCTCGCGGCGACGCCGACGGCACCCACCGTCCATGCCGGGGTCACCTTGTAGTAGGCGCCTAGCTTGAGCTGATTCGCCGGGATGCCCGGCAGCTTGTCTCCTGGCTGCACGGTGATATTACCGTTCTCATCCGCAGCCGGATTGCTACCGCCGGATTCGACGAAGCCGCTCTGGTAGCTGGCATCGATATGCGAGTACGCAAGATAGGCGAGCCACCGATCGGTTGTGAGCTGGAGGCTTGCATCGACTCCCTTGCGCTGCGTCTGGCCGATGTTGGCGAAATAGGCGCGGCCGGTCGTAACGCTGTTGATAAACGCGATATCGCTGTCGAGGTTGGTGCGGAAGAGCGCGATGCCGTACGTCAGCGTCGCGTCGGCGGCTGGTGTGAATGTGCCCCGTATTCCGGCCTCGACGGTATGCGCGATGACCTGTTGCAAGTTGGGGTCGCCGACGAAGAAATTGGCCAGGCTGCAGGAGTTTTGTGGACCAGCGCAGGACAGCTCAGCCGGTGTCGGGGCGCGGTTCGTCACCGCGTAGCCGGCGTAGGCGGTGAGCCACGGCGTGACGCGATACGTGAGGCCCGCGGCGGGGTTGAAGTGGTCGTAGCTGTGGTCGCCGGTGAGGTCACCGCCATTTTGGTCACTGAGGTCGATTTGTGCTGCGTTGTAGCGCCCGGAGATCGTAAGCGCTGCTTCCGGGGTCAGCGTCAAGGTATCGGCAAAGTAAATCCCATACGTCGCGCTGCTGATATTGACGTCGACGGGTACATTGTTTCCCGGTTCGTCAAGGACGACACCCGGACCGATAAACACCCGAGCCGGCGACGAAAGCCCGCCGATATATGAGATGGCACCAAACCCGTTTTGTGCGCCGTCGAAACTGAGGCCCGCAACGAAATGGTTGTGCAGCCCGAATAGGTCGCTGGTGTTCGTGATCTGCGCAGAAGCACCGTACGCATTCGTGTTTGTGGATTGCAAGTCAAGCTCAGAATATGGGCCTCCATTTAAGAAGTCCGGTATCGGGACGCCGCCGGTGGTTGTGCTCGGCACGCCGGGATCGGAGCACAGCAGTCCCGAGCCGTCGTCGCAGGGCGTGTCGTTGGGCGCGTTGCCGTTGAGCACGTTCTGGTGCAAGTAACGGTAATACAGGAGCGCCTGCACCGAGGTGGCATCCGAAAGGTCGAAAGTGCCGTTGAGGCTTGCTGCCAGGTACTGATTTTTGATCACATTCGGCGCGGTGAATTGGGCATGCGAATCGGCGGCAAGAAGCTCAACCGGCGAAGTCCCCGGACCATTGAGAATGGTGTGCGCGAACGTCAGGTTGGCGTGGACCTCGCTATGCTGGTCACGCCAGCCGAAGTCGGCATAGAGGTTGTAGATTTCGGAGGACTGCAAGTCGCGCCAGCCGCCTTGTTGGAGAGCGTTCCCGGCAACGTAGAAGGAGGTGCTGCCGTCCTGCTGACCGTATTGGAACTCGCCCTGGCGCTGGCTGAAGGAGCCGCCGGACACATCCGCCTCGAAACCGTGGTAGCTGAAACCGTTCTTCAGGAGGATGTTGAGCGCACCGCCGAGGGCATTGAGACCGTAGACCGGGTTCGAGCCGACGACGTCGATGCGGTCGACGGCGATATCTGGAATAACATCCCAGTCGACCGTGTCGCCGAATGGCTGGTTGAAGCGCATCCCGTTGACGTAGACCGCAAGACCCTGGGGAACGCCTTGCAGCGGCGAAGCCTGGAAGCCGTGATAGAAGAAGGTCGGCTGGAACGGATTACCCGAGGCGGAATCGAGTGTGACTCCACCCAGCTGCTGGTTGAGCGATTCGGTTACGTTCGGCGTACCGATACGCGAGATGTCCGCTCCAGTCAGCACATGCGTTTCCGCAGGGACCAAGTCGCGATCGATTCCCGAGCCGATCAGCGGCGTTGTTCCAATCACGGTAATCGGCTGCAGTGTCACCGTCGTTGGAGTGGCCGCAGGTGTCGGTGTCTTGTTCGCATCCTCGCTCTGCGCGTTGCAGGGCAATGCTGAGATACCGAGCAGCACAGCAAGTGCCAAGAGTATAGGCGGTCCCCGGCTTCGGTCGCGCGCTCGCCTCGATCTTGCCCGAGAGCGCGCCGCGCAGTTTTGAAGGTAGTATGGAGTGAACATGTTTTGAAAGGCAGCTGGTCAGCGTCGCCGCTCAAGCGGCGATCAAAGCATGTAAACTCGACCATCGCCCCGTTGATTCACTTGGTGGTCCATTATCGTGTTGAGCAGGGCAGCGATACCGTGAGAGCAGGAAGTCAGGAAGATTTCCCGCTGCGGTGCAACAAGGATGCGCAACGCAATCAAGGAGGACGACGTGGAAGCGAAGTTCCAAAGAACCGGGCCGACCCGCGAGCTGGTGCTGATCGTCATCGCCACGGCCGCATTTGCCGTGTTCTGCACACACGTCGACCTGAGCGAACGGCTATCTGCATGGGCGCAGCCGCACGAGCGCTACCAACTCGATGAACTCCCCGTAGTGCTGCTGTTTCTGGCCTGTGCACTCACATGGTTTGCATGGCGAAGGATGCGTGAGGCACGCGCCGAGCTTGCGCGAAGACTTCGGGCCGAAGCCTCGCTGCAGCGTGCCTTCGACCAGAATCGGCGCCTCGCGCAGGTAAATCTTCGCCTACAAGAGGATGAGCGGCGGTACGTCGCCCGCGAACTTCACGACGAGCTCGGTCAATGCGTGAATGCCATCAAGCTCGAGGCCGTAGCGCTGTGCTCGACCAGTGCTGAAGCCGTGACGCAGTCCGGAGCGACGTCGATCGTCGCGCTGGCCGATCGCGTGCAGGCTGCCACGCGCGATATTGTCCGACGATTGCGCCCACCGGGCCTCGACGAACTCGGACTCGCCGCCGTACTTGAACACTGCATCGAGGATTGGCGGCGCCGCAAGCCGGACGTTCATTTCGATCTTAAGGCGCCCCCGGCCGATACGACCGGCTTGAGTGAGCCGATCAATATTGCGGTCTTCCGCGTGGTACAGGAGGCGCTCACCAACGCCGTGCGTCATTCGAATCCGCGCCGTGTAGCGATCGACCTAGTCCGGCGGCGAAGCGCAATTGCTGCGGACGAAGAACTCGTCTTGACAGTTGGCAACGATGGCGCAATACGCGGCGGAGCGCCCAGCACAAATGGCCTTGGCATAGTTGGCATGCGGGAACGGATCGAGGCGCTCGGCGGGCAGCTAAGGAGCGGCTTCCGTTCAGATGATGGGTTTATGCTCGAAGCTACCGTGCCATTGCAACCGTTGCCTGGCTGCTGGGAGTCGGTGCAATGATTTCCGTACTGCTTGTCGACGATCACGCGGTCGTGCGCGAAGGCTACAAACGCCTCATCGAACGGTCGCCCGATCTACGCGTCGGGGGCGAAGCATCGACGGCTAGCGGCGCGTACCGAGCGTTTGTGGAGACGGACCCGGATGTTACAGTGATGGACATTTCGCTGCCAGACTTGAGCGGGATCGAGGTGCTGCGGCACATCCTCGCTCGATGCGCCAATGCACGCGTGCTGATGTTCAGTATTCATGACGAGACGATCTACGCCGAGCGCGCACTCGCGGCTGGGGCGCGGGGCTATCTGACGAAGGCTAGTGCGCCGGATCTGCTGGTCGAGGCGGTCCGCACGGTAGTCCAGGGGGAAGTCTTTTTGAGTCCAGATGTGTTTGCGGCGCTCGATGCGCGGTCAACAGAACGAATCGACGATGCAATCGGTACGCTGTCGACGCGCGAATTCGAGATTTTTCGGCAGCTCGTCAATGGGCTTTCGGTACGGCAAATCGCGGAGCGCCTGTGCTTGACGTGTAAGACAGTTTCGAACTACCAGACTGCGATCCGTCAGAAACTTGGCGCGCCCACACTGACGCATCTGCTGCAGATCGCCGTACGTTGCGGAGTTGCGACCTCTACCTGGCCTGCGTCACCTCGTGGGTCGCGGCACGGCGCAACGCCTGCTCCTCCTCGCTCGCGGCGTACCGGAAACTGAAGCCCTAGTATGCGAATGACTGGTCTCAAAAAAATTGGGCGGCTGCCCTGACCGTCGTCAGTTGGCCGTACTCGGCCCGTCAAGATCAGAGTTCATCTGCCACAGCCTGCCAGGTCAAATCGCGGGAAGACAAATAAAGACTAAGTTCTCGCGCGGAGGATCGTTCCGCGCACCTCGCCGAACCCGACACGGTAGCCTTCGCCCTGGCACCAGCCGCTCATGACGACCTCGTCGCCGTCCTCGAGGAACGAGCGGCGGGCACCGCTCGGAAGGTCGATCGGTCTCTGCCCGTTCCACGCCAGCTCGAGGAGACTCCCCAGTGAATCCGGAGTCGGGCCGCTGATCGTTCCCGACGCCATCAGGTCGCCGACGCGCGTGTTGCACCCCGACACGGTGTGCTGCGCGAGCTGCTGCGCCATGCTCCAATAGAGATGACGCGCGTTGGTGCGCGAGATCGTCGTCTGCACGCGGCCGGCAGTCACGAGCGCGATCTCAAGATGGATGTCGAAGCCGTGCGCGCCGGACTGCGCGAGATACGGCAGCGGCGCGGGCTCCTGCATCGGACCCGCAACACGAAACGGCTCGAGCGCGTCGAGCGTCACGATCCAGGGCGAGATCGACGTGCCGAAGGTCTTGGCGTTGAACGGTCCCAGCGGCACGTACTCCCATTGCTGGATGTCGCGCGCGCTCCAGTCGTTGAGGAGCACCATGCCGAAGATGTGCCGCTCCGCTTCGCCGACCCCGATCGGCTCGCCCAGGGCGTTGCCTTCGCCGACGACGAACGCGGTTTCAAGCTCGAAGTCGAGCTTGCGCGAAGGCCCGAACACCGGCCGCTCGGCGTCCGGCGGCTTGAGTTGTCCCTGCGGACGGCGGATCGGCGTGCCGCTCACCACCACCGAACTGGCACGTCCGTTGTACGCGATCGGGAGATGGACCCAGTTCGGCAGCAGCGCGTTCTTCGGATCGCGGAACATCGAGCCGACGTTGGTCGCGTGCTCCTTCGACGAGTAGAAATCGGTGTAGCCCTGAACTTCGACCGGCAGATGCAGCTGGGCCTCCGCCATCGTCACCAGGGCTCGTGCACGCAATGCCATGTTGTCGCGCAGCGTCGGCTCGTCCTCGCGCAGAAGCTCGCCAATGCGCGCGCGTGTCCGCGTCCAGGCGGGACGGCCGAGCGAGATGAACGCGTTGAGCGTGTCTTGGTCGAAGACGCGCCGGCCGGCAGGCGCGACCGCGAGCAGCCCCGCTTCTTCCAGCGCGGCGAGGTCAAGCACCCGGTCGCCGATGGCGACCCCCGCGCGCGGCGCGGGATCCGACCGCGTGCTGAACACGCCATAGGGAAGGTTCTGCAACGGGAAGTGCGAATCGGGCGCGACCTCGACGAACGACCGCGCGGCACTGCTGTTTGTCACCAGCGACCCTAAGGTTTGCCGGTGAAATGCTTCGCGAGTCCCTGCCAGCAGTCGAGATAATCCTTCTGTCGCTGCGGCGACTCGAGCGCGAAGCGCGTCGGGCGGATCACGTAGCGGCTCTCGAACATGAAGGCGAGCGTGTCCCCGAGCTTCTGCGGCGCAAGCTCGGCCCGGGTCGCTTTCTCGAACGTCGCCGCATCCGGCCCGTGCCCCGACATGCAGTTGTGCAAGCTCGCCCCGCCGGGGGCGAAGCCTTCGGCCTTGGCATCGTAAGCGCCGTGGATGAGTCCCATGAATTCGCTCATCACGTTGCGGTGGAACCACGGCGGCCGGAACGTGTGCTCGGCGACCAGCCAGCGCGGCGGAAAGATCACGAAGTCGACGTTCGCCGTGCCCGCGGTGTCCGACGGTGAAGTGAGCACGGTGAAGATCGAAGGATCCGCGTGATCGAAGCTCACCGTGTTCATCGCGTTAAAGCGCGCGAGGTCGTACCGATAGGGCGCGAGGTTACCGTGCCAGGCGACGACGTCGAGCGGCGAGTGATCGATCCGCGCGCTCCAGAGCCGGCCATCGAACTTCGCGATGAGCTCGAAGCTACCGTCGCGCTCCTCGAACGCGGCCACCGGGGTCTCGAAGTCGCGTGGATTCGCGAGTCCGTTGGCGCCGATCGGGCCCAGCTCGGGCAGGCGCAGCATCGCGCCGTAGTTTTCGCAGACGTATCCGCGCGCGGCATCGTCGTGCAGCACGACCTGGAAGCGAACGCCGCGCGGAACGACCGCGATCTCACCCGGCTTCGCGTCGAGCACGCCCAGCTCGGTTGCGATTCGAATCGCGCCCTGTTGCGGCACGATCAGCAACTCGCCGTCGGCGTCGTAGAAGAACCGGTCGTGCATCGAGCGGTTGCACGCGTAGAGGTGGATGCCGATCCCGGCTTGCATCGTGGCATCGCCGTTGCCCGCCATGGTGAGGAAGCCGTCGACGAAATCGGTCGGCGCCGAAGGCAGCGGCAAGGGGTCCCAGCGCAACTGTTCGGGCGGCACCGGCGCCTCGTCGAACGGCGCGCTCTTGAGCCGCGGCGCCTCGAGCATACGGAATGCGCCGTGGACGGCGGCAGGTCGCAGCCGGTACAGCCACGAACGGCGATTCGCGTGACGCGGTGCAGTGAACGCCGTTCCGGAGAGCTGCTCCGCGTATAGTCCATAGGGGACCTTCTGCGGCGAGTTCTGACCCTGCGGCAGAGCGCCGGGCAAAGCCTCGGTTGCGAATTCGCTGCCGAAACCGGATTGGTAGCGCAGCGGCGCCAGCGTCTCCTGTCGGGGGCGCTTCGTGGCGCGAGCGCGTTCGGCGGTGTCCATCACGCAGGGTTAGCCGTTCTTGCGAAGCGCGCGTCGTCTTATCGACTTCGGCGTCGGCGTCCGGGTTTGCAACGGCTCTTCTTCCTCGTCGTCATCGTCGTCGTATCCGCCGTCGTCTTCCTCAGGATCGATGTTGCCGCCGCCCGAGCCGCGCTCATCGTCCTCGTCGTCGTCATCGTCATCGTCGTCGGACTCGGGCGTCGGCGAGGGCAGATGGGCGAAATGGTCGGGCGCCGCCGGGGCGAGAATTTCTCGCAGCGCTTCCATGACCTTTACGAGCGGAGCCATACCGGAAGGTTCCTCGCTCTCACCTGCAGCACGCGCATATGATGGCACAGAACCGCGGCACAACGGTCAGCGTCGCTTCGCAAGTGCCGACAGGCGGCGCTTCAGCTCTTCGGATGCGAGCGAGCGCTCGTAATGCTGGCGCGAGCCGCCCTGCTCCCGATCTCCGGCCGCGAGTGCGTTCATCTGACGCTTCATCGATTTGACTACCGCCGGCTCGCACTCCTCGATCGCCGCGACATAATCGGCGACGCGTGCTTCGAGCTTCGATCGCGCCACCAGCTCGGTGAGGAAGCCGATGCGCAGCATCTCCTCCGCGCGGAGCGTCTGCGCGGTCAGAAAGATCCGCTTGGCTTGGGCCGGGCCGAGAGCGGCGACGAATCGGCGCAAGCCTCCGGGGTAATAGTGCAGTCCGAACCTGGCCGCGGGCATGAACATGCCGGTGCCGCGCACGCCGATGCGAAAGTCGCAGGCGAGCGCGAGGTCCGTGGCGCCACCGTAGACGCTGCCGTTGAGCGCGCAGAGGGTCGGCAGCGGGAAGCGCTCGACCGCGTCGAGCAGGTCCTCGAAACTGCGATCGAGCCGCTCGAGAATTGCTCCGACGGTGAAGCCCGAGCTGAAGGTCTTGTTTCCCGAGCCCGTGAATACGACGATGCGCACGCCGGCCGTCGCGGCGATCTTGTCGAGATGACGCCGCAGGACGGGGATGTCGTCGGGATCGATGCGGTTGTGCTCCGACGGCCGCTCGAAGCGAACCGTCGCCACCGCACCGGCGATGTCGAGGCTCGGCGGCCCATCGGGTGCAGCCTTGGCGCTTGACCTGCTCATGGCAATCAAGGTCGAGCTTACACTGCCGGCTTTCGCGGCGGAACCGAGAAGCCGCGTTGCGGTCGATCAGGAAAACCATTCTCGCGACCATGGCCAAATCCAAGACGGAGCTTGCGGCTGAAGCCTCGTCGCTCGATCAGCTCGCGGCCGAAATCGCACGCTGCCGCGGCTGCAAGCTGTGGGAGCGCGCCACGCAGGCGGTGTGCGGGGAAGGCAATCCCAAGGCGCGGATCATGCTCGTCGGCGAGCAGCCCGGCGACCAGGAGGATCTCGCCGGCAAGCCGTTCGTGGGACCCGCCGGGCGTGTTCTTGACGAGGCGCTGGAGAAAGCCGGCGTCGATCGCCGTGACGTCTACATCACCAACGCGGTCAAGCACTTCAGCTGGACGCCGCGCGGCAAGCGACGGATGCACAAGACGCCCACGCAGCAGGAGATCGCCGCCTGCCTCGACTGGCTCGAGGCGGAGGTCCGGCTGATCGGCCCCGCGATCATCGTCTGCCTCGGTGCGACCGCGGTGCGGGCGATCCTCGGGCCCGATACGAGGGTGCTCGTCAATCGCGGGAAGTTCTTCGACAGCCCGTGGGGACCGCGCGTGCTCGTCACCGTGCATCCCTCGTCGATCCTTCGCGTGCCGCCGGAAGACCGTGCGAAGGCGTTCGGGTCGTTCGTGAACGATCTCGCGCGGCTGCGGGCGAAATGACGTTCATCTCAGGACGAAACCGGCGATGTCGGCGAAGATGTGCGCGAAGACCACCGGCCAGAGCTGTCTCTTCCGCCAGTAATACACACCGAAGACGACGCCGACGCCGATCACCGAGATCGTGCCGAGGGGTCCCTGATAAAGATGACTCACCGCCCGAACGAGAACCGGGACACCAATCGCGATGGAGGCGCCGTAGGGGATCAAGGCTCGCAACAGATAGCCGGTCAGAAACACCTCCTCGAACAGCCCGTTGACGATCGATCCGCCAAGGATCCACGGCAGCGAAACCGAAGCCGCCGCGATCATCTTCTCGATAGGCTCGGCACCGGGCTCCGGTGCTCCCGCGAGCCAGTACGCTGCCCAGAAGATCAACGCCGTCAAGGCATACAGGCCGAGCCCCACGAGGGAACCAGGCACCGTGGGACGGGGCACGAGCGCCGCAAGCTCGTGGCCTCGAAGGCGCAGGTAAGCGAGTGCGACGCCGCCGAGAATCAACTCTTCCACGACGACTCCGGCAAACGCGGCATCGTTGAACGGCGGCGTCGGGAAGCCGGCCAGCATCGCCCAGACCGAGCCGACGATGGGCCAGCCGAAACAGATGATGACCACGACGAACAGATCGATGAGCCGGTTCACGTGCTCGGCGCGCAGGCTCATCGAGTCGAGGGGAGGAAGGCGGCTAGCGCCCCACCATGGCGAGAACGTCGGCCTTGAGGAAGCGCTCGACCACGAGCATGAAGCCGATCGACGGAATCAGCAGCAGGAGTGCCGTGATCGACGAGATCTGATAGTTGCCGCCCATCGTCGCGTTGAACATCAAGAGTGGCAGCGTGGTCACGTCAGGCACGCCGACGAAATAGGTGCCCGTGAACTCGTCGAGCGATTCGAGGAAGACGAAAATCGCGCTGGCGATCAGTCCCGGCGCGGCGAGCGGCAGCGTCACCGTGCGCCAGCAGGTCCACGCCGAAGCGCCGAGATTGCGCGAGGCCTCCTCGAGTGAGACGTCGACCGACGCAAACGCCGCCGAAGCGATCCACACCGCGAGCACGAGCCCGTGCGACGCGTGGACGAGCACCACGCCGATGATCGTGCCGTTGAGTCCGATCTGGTAGAACACCTGCGCGATGTTGACGTAGACGGGAAGGTTCGGCACGGCCTGCGGCAGCAGGAACACGAGCAGGATCGCGCCGCGCCACGGGAGCTTCAGGCGCGCCAGGGCGTAGCCTGCAGGAATCGCGACGGCAAGGCTGAATAAAACAGTGAGCACCGCGATCCAGATGCTCGTGCCGAGCGACGCGAGAGCGTTGCCGCGCGGCTGGAACACGCGATACCAATAAGTGAGGCCGAATTCCGACGGCAGCTTGCTCGGAAAATACCAGCGCTCCGCGAACGCCCACAGCAGCAGGTTGAGCAGCGGCCCGAAGATCGCGAAGGCGAGCAATGCCAGGATCACCACACCGAAGAGCGCGCGCAGCGCCCGCGGAAGCGCGAACGTGCTCATCCTCGAGTCCCTTCCGCGCTTCGCGCCGCCTGGCGCAGGTAGAACACAGCACCGATCGCCGCCAGCGCGAGCGAGAGCAGGCAAAGCGCGTTCGCCACCGGGTAGTCCCCGTGGGTGCTGATCCGATAAGCGACGTCGACCGTCATCATCGTCGGCGAATTCGGATTGATCATCAGCGGCACGGACAATACCGAGAGCATGGTCACGAAGGAAAGAACCAGCCCGACGAGCAGCGTCCCGCGCACCTGCGGCAGCACGATGTCGACCAGCACGCGCAGGCGCCGCGCCCCGAGGTTGCGCGCGGCCTCGATGTGCTGCGTCTCGAGCGAAGCCATCGCGCCGGCGAGAAGCAGCGTCACGAAAGGCGCCTGCTTCCACACGAACGCCACCACGATGCCGCGCCAGTCGAGCAGGCTCTGGGCAGACAGCGGCTCGATCAGGCCGCTCCCGATCAGCAGGTGGTTGAGCATCCCGTTCTTGGCGAGAAAGGTGCGCATGAGCTGTCCCGCAACGACGAACGGGATGAACAACGGCCAGCGGTAAAGCCAACGCAGGGTTGCCACTGCGCGCGGATGCTCGCCAAGGGTCAGGTAACCCGCGATCGCGACGGCAACCA
>DATJWL010000183.1:0-14233 GCA_035501215.1 Casimicrobiaceae bacterium | reverse complement strand
CTACGCGGACGTCGAGGGCGCGCCGCAGAACACGATCATCGGCGGTGCGAGCCTCTTCGTGATGGGGGGCAAGTCGAAGGAGGAATACAAAGCCGTGGCCAAGTTCCTCACCTTCCTGTCGCAACCCGACGTCCAGGCCGAATGGCATCAGACCACCGGGTATCTGCCAATCACCATGGCCGCCTACGAGCTCACGAAGAAGTCCGGCTTCTACGACAAGAATCCGGGCACCGACGTCGCGGTGAAGCAGATGATCGTCAAGACCACCGACAAGTCCCGCGGCGTCCGCCTCGGCAACTTCCTGCAGATCCGCAACATCATCGACGAGGAGCTCGAGGGCGTATGGAGCGGCAAGAAGGACGCCAAGGCTGCCCTCGATGAGGCGGTGAAGCGCAGCAACGAACAGGTCGAGAAGTTCGCTCGAACCGCGCGGGAGTGAATAGCTGATCGTCATTCCCGCGCACGCAGGAATCCAGTGTCGTTGAGCGCAAAACGCTGGGTATCCGCGTTCGCGGGGACGACGGCTGCGAGGTAGCGAGCCAAGGTAATGGAAAAACGCGCCATTTTCGCTTCGCAATGGCTGCCTTACGCGCTGCTCGCGCCGCAGATTGTCGTCACCATCCTCTTCTTCTTTCTCCCGGCCGGTCAGATGCTGTACCAGTCGGTGCACATCCAGGACGCATTCGGGGGCAATCTGCAGTTCGTCGGGTTCGACAACTTTACCGAGCTCTTCTACGACCCGCTCTATCTCGCCTCGTTCAAAGTGACCGCGGTCTTCTCGGTGGCGGTCGCCGTCCTGGGGCTCGTCATCTCGCTCGTGCTGGCCGCATTCGCCGATCGAGTCATCCACGGCGCCGGCGTCTACAAGACGCTCCTCATCTGGCCGTATGCGGTCGCCCCGGCGATCGCGGGGGTGCTGTGGCTCTTCATGTTCAATCCGACGCTGGGCATCGTTGCTTATTGGCTCCGGCAGCGCGGCGTCGACTGGAATTACATCCTCTACGACGGTCAGGCTTTGCTGCTTGTGATTCTTGCCGCGGTGTGGAAGCAGGTGAGCTACAACTTCCTCTTCTTCCTCGCCGGGCTGCAATCGATTCCGAAGTCGCTGATCGAGGCGGCGGCGATCGATGGCGCGGGTCCGCTCAAACGATTCGCCACCATCGTGTTCCCGCTGCTGTCTCCGACGACCTTCTTCCTGCTCGTCGTGAACATCGTGTACGCCTTCTTCGACACTTTCGGCATCATCGATACAGCCACCAGCGGCGGACCGGGTCAGGCGACCGAGATCCTCGTCTACAAGGTCTACAAGGACGGCTTCAAGGCGCTCGATCTCGGCGGCTCGGCGGCGCAGTCGGCGATCCTCATGGCGATCGTGGTCGCGCTCACCGTGGTGCAGTTCCGCTACGTCGAGCGCAAGGTTCAGTACTAGGGCGTGTTCCGGCAATGGTCGAGAACCGTCCCTTCCTCACCTTTCTTACCCACGCGCTGTTGATTCTCGGCGTCGCGATCATCGCGTTCCCTGTGTACGTGACTTTCATCGCCTCTACGCATACGGTGCAGGAGGTGCTGGCGGCGCCCATGCCGCTCACGCCCGGCAGTCACCTGCTCGAGAACTATCTTGCCGCGCTTCAGCACGGGGCGGGCGAGTCGACTGCCGGGGTAGGGCGGATGATGCTGAACAGCCTGATTTCGGCGCTGGTGATCGCCATCGGCAAGATCGCGATCTCGCTGCTTTCCGCGTTTGCCATCGTCTACTTTCGCTTTCCACTCCGGAATTTCTTCTTCTGGATGATCTTTGTGACGCTGATGGTGCCGGTCGAAGTGCGCATTCTCCCAACGTACAAGGTCGTCTCCGACCTCGGAATGCTGGACAGCTACGCCGGGATCACGATTCCATTGATCGCGTCGGCGACCGCGACCTTCCTGTTCCGGCAGTTCTTCCTGACGATTCCCGACGAGCTCGCCGAAGCGGCACGGATCGACGGCGCCGGGCCGTTACGCTTCCTGCGCGACGTCGTGATCCCGCTCTCGCGCACCAACATCGCGGCGCTGTTCGTGATTCTGTTCATTTACGGCTGGAACCAGTACCTGTGGCCGCTGCTGGTGACGACACAGGAGGAGATGTATACGACGGTGATCGGGATCAAACGCATGATGCTTGGCGGCGATGCGGCGGTGGAATGGCAACTCGTCATGGCGACCGCGATGCTCGCGATGCTGCCGCCCGCACTGGTGGTGCTGCTCATGCAGAAATGGTTCGTCAAGGGACTGGTGGAGACGGAGAAGTGACGCTATGGCTGCCGCACCGCCCGACCTCATCTCCGAGCACCGCATTCAGATCCTGATGCGGGTGCTGTCCACGAGCGGGACGTTAGCCGGCCTCTGCCTCACCGGCCTGGGTGTCGTTCATCTGATCGCGAAGTCGGAGCGGGTAAGCCAGGCGGTCGACGTGGTTCTCGCCGTGGATTCGCTGGTGTTCATCGCGGCGACGGTGACCTGCTTCGTTGCGCTGCGCTTCCGCCATGCTTCGTGGATCCCGTCGTTCGCCAACATGGTCGAGTTGCTGTTCCTCGTGGGCCTCGTCGGCATGCTCCCATTCGGCGTCATGATTCTCTACGTGGTGTTCTGACCATGGCCAAACTGCATTTGACCGACGTGCGCAAGAGCTACGGTGATGCCGAGGTCATTCACGGCGTCTCGATCGACGTCGCCGACGGCGAGTTCGTCGTCATCGTCGGACCCTCGGGATGCGGGAAATCGACGCTGCTGCGGATGGTGGCAGGGCTGGAAGCGATCACCTCCGGCGAGATCGTCATCGGCGATCGCGTCGTGAACCGGCTCGAGCCCAAGGATCGCGACATCGCGATGGTGTTCCAGAATTACGCGCTCTACCCGCACATGAGCGTATTCGACAACATGGCGTACGGGCTGCGCATCCGCGGGCTTGCCAAGTCGGACATCGACGCGCGGGTGCGGCGCGCCGGGGAGATTCTCGAGCTGGGCCCGCTGCTCGAGCGCAAGCCCCGCCAGCTCTCGGGCGGCCAGCGCCAGCGCGTCGCGATGGGCCGTGCCATCGTGCGCGAGCCGGCCGTCTTCCTCTTCGACGAGCCGCTGTCGAACCTCGACGCGAAGCTTCGCGTGCAGATGCGCTTCGAGATCCAGAAGCTGCACCGCCGTCTCGGCACGACGAGCCTGTACGTGACGCACGACCAGGTCGAGGCGATGACGCTCGCCCATCGCATGATCGTGATGAACGCGGGCCGGGCCGAGCAGATCGGAACGCCGATGGAAGTCTACGAGAATCCCGCGAGCATCTTCGTGGCCGGCTTCATCGGCTCGCCGGCGATGAATTTCCTTGCCGGAACGGGCGCCGCCGACGGCCGCATCGCGCTCGATGGCAGCGGAGCGCTGATGGGCGCGACGCCGCTCGCGTCAGGGCGCAAAGTCACGGTAGGGGTGCGGCCGGAGCACCTCATGCCCAGCGCACCGAGCGCCGCGAGCATCGTGGGCAGCGTCGAGATGGTCGAGGCGCTGGGTGCCGACACGCTCGTCCACGTCGCGGTGGCCGGACGCTCGGTCATCGCGCGACTGCCGCACGGCACGCCGGCAGTTGTCGGCGAGCCGATCGCGCTGGCCGCGGCGGCGGAGCGCGTCTACCTTTTCGACGCCGAGAGTGGCGCGCGACTCGCCGGTTGATGACTTTGCAGCCAACCGGAGGGCCGTCGTCCCCGCGGCCTTTAGTCCCCGCGAAAGCGGGGAGGGGACCCAGTGTCGTTGCATGGCCCTACCCCCGCTACGCTGCGCATCGCGGAGCGGGCAAGCTCGCGCCCGAGAACACGCTCGCCGCGATGCGCGCCGGCTTCGAGCGCGGCTACCGCATGGTCGAGTTCGACGTGAAGCTCTCCGCCGACGGCGTCGCATTCCTGCTTCACGACGACACGCTCGATCGCACGACGAATGCCCGCGGTCCCGCCGATGCGCTGACCTGGGCCGAGCTGTCGCGCCTCGACGCCGGGACCTGGCACTCGCGCGCCTTCGCGGACGAGAAGATCCCGACGTTTGCCGCGGTCGCGGAGTGGGCGATCGCGAATGGCGTGGCGTGCAATGTCGAGATCAAGCCGATGCCGGGAAGGGAGCGCGCTACCGGCAGCGCGGTGGCGCTCGAGGCGCGGGCGCTATGGCGCGATGCGCCGGTCCCGCCTCTCCTGTCGTCGTTTTCCGAGAATGCGCTCGCCGCGGCGCGCGATGCCGCGCCGGAGCTTCCGCGCGCGCTGCTGCTCGAAAAGATTCCTGCCGATTGGCGCGAGCGCTTGTCGCGGCTCGACTGTGTGGCGATCGATCCCGACTATCGCGAGCTCAGCGCGGAAATCGTCGCCGCTGCGCGCGAGGCGGGATACAGGGTAATGACCTACACACCCAACGATCCGCGCGTTGTCGCGAAGCTCGTGAGCTGGGGCGTCGACACCATCATCACCGACGCGATCGACGTGATCCGGCCCACGTAAGCTGTCAGGCCGTCCGCGTGGCCGGAGCCGGCCGCTTGATCTCGCGCTCGTCGATCGGCAGGTTGATGAGGCCGGCGATCACTCCGAGCGCGATCGACATGTACCACACGAGGTCGTAGCTGCCGAGGCGATCGAAGAAGAAACCACCGAGCCAGGCGCCGAGGAAGCTGCCGATCTGATGGCTGAAGAAGGTCACTCCGGTGAGCATCGCCATGTAGCGCACGCCGAAGACCTGCCCGACAATGCCGTTGGTGGGCGGCACAGTGGAGAGCCACAGCAGGCCGAGCGCGACGGCGAAGGCGTAGACGCTCAACGCCGACAGCGGCAGCGCGATGAAGAGCGCGATGACCACGGCGCGAGCGAAATAGATGAACGACAGGATGTAGCGCTTCGGTATCTTCGCGCCCAGCCAGCCGGTCGTGTAGGTGCCGACGATGTTGAAGAGACCGATCAGCGCCAGCGCGGTCACGCCGACATGGGCGGGCAATCCCTTGTCGAGCAGGTACGAAGGCAGGTGCACGCCGACGAACACGACCTGAAAGCCGCAAACGAAGAATCCCAGCGTCAGCAGCACATAGCCGCGGTGGCCGAGCGCCTCGCGTATCGCTTCGCCCGCGGATTGCTGGAACGCGTGCGCATGATGTCCTCGCCGCTCGACCATCGCCGCCGCAAGCGGCGCCATGAGCAGGCCGACGGCCGCAAGCGTCAGCAGAGCGCCGTACCATCCGACGTGCGTAAGCAGCGTCTGCGTAAGCGGCAGGAGCGCGAACTGGCCGAAGGATCCGGCGGCGGCCGAGATGCCGAGCGCCATGCTGCGCTTTTCTGGAGGGAAGGCGCGGCCCAGCACGCCGGAGATCACGCTGAACGTGACGCCCGACAGACCTGCCCCGATCAGCACGCCCGCCGACAGCACGAACGTCCACGGCGCCGTCGGATGCGCCATGAGCACCAGTCCGAGCACGTAGAGCGCCACGCCGCCAAGCACGACGCGTCCCGAGCCGTGCTTGTCGGCGAGCATGCCGGCGAAGGGCTGGGTCGCGCCCCACACCAGGTTCTGCACGGCCATTGCGAGCGCGAAGGTCTCGCGGCCCCAGTGGAGGTCAGCCGTCATCGGCTGCAGGAAGAGGCCGAAGCCGTGGCGGATCCCCATCCCGAGCGTGAGGATCAGGCCGCCGCAGACGAGCACGACCGTCGAGGTGCGCCAGTCGGCGGCGCGGGCCTGGGCAGGGGACAAGAGCGTCTCCTCGTTATCTTGTCGATGCGATCAGCGTTCGAGCGCGTCGGGGTGCAGTGCTTCGACCTCGTGGAGCGTGGCGATCAGCGTTTCCAGTTTCGCCGTGCCGAGCCGCTTGGCGACCTCTCTCTGCGCGCGCTCCCAGCACGGCATCGCGGCCCGCAGCGCCGCCTGGCCGGCGCGCGTGATGGCGACCTCGCGAGTGCGAGCGTCGCGGCCGGGTGTGATCCTGACGAGCTCGCGATCAACCAGCGGGTCGAGATTGCGCGACAGCGCAGTGCGGTCGAGGAGCTGCGCCGCGGCGAGCTCCGAGATGCGTATCGGGCCCGAGCGCGCAAGCGTGCGCAGCAGCGAGAACTGGGTGATGCGCAGGTCCGCGCTCGCCATCGCGTCGTCGTAGAGCTGGGTGAGCGCGCGTGCCGCGCGGCGCAGCCGCCCGCAGGCGCAGGGGGGAGAAGGCAAGGCGGCCGACGAGGAGGGCATGGGTGCGAAACCAGATCAATGCGAGCATATGCGCGCATAAAAGAGCGTATATGCACCTTTCGGAGCTGTCAACAGGGACTTAGACAGCCCAGTGCTTCGCGCGCTCGACCGCCCTGGTCCAGCCCGCCATGAGCGAAGCGGCCTGATCGCGCGACATGGCGGGCTCGAAGCGGCGATCGACCTGCCAGTTGGCGGCGAGGTCGCCCGTGTCGCGCCAGTATCCGACCGCGAGGCCCGCGAGGTACGCGGCGCCGAGCGCGGTGGTCTCGGCCACCTTGGGCCGCACGACCGGCACGCCGAGAATGTCGGCCTGGAACTGCATGAGGAGGTTGTTCGCCGTCGCGCCCCCGTCGACGCGCAGCTCGGAGAGGGTGAGGCTGGCATCGGCTTCCATCGCGCGCACCAGCTCCGCGCTCTGGTAGGCGATCGACTCGAGCGCGGCACGGGCGAGGTGCGCGTCGGTCGCGCCGCGCGTCAGTCCGAAGATCGCGCCGCGCGCGTAGGCATCCCAGTGCGGCGCGCCGAGCCCCGCGAAGGCCGGCACGAGATAGACGCCGCCGTTGTCATCGACGCTCGCCGCGAGCGCTTCGATCTCGGGCGCGGAGCGAATGATCTTAAGGCCGTCGCGCAGCCACTGCACCACGGCGCCGGCGATGAACACGCTGCCTTCGAGCGCGTAATCGGTCACGCTGTCGCGCAGCCAGGCGATCGTCGACACGAGATTGTTGTTCGAGGCGACGGCCTTGCGTCCGGTGTTGAGCAGCAGGAAGCAGCCGGTGCCATAGGTGTTCTTGGCGAGACCGGGCTCGAGGCAGGCCTGACCGAAGAGGGCCGCCTGCTGATCACCGGCGATTCCCGCGATCGGAACCTGGGCGCCGAGCACGTCCGCGTCGGCGCAAACGCCGGACGAGGCAACCACCTTCGGCAGAACGGCACGCGGTATGTCGAGCAACGCGAGAAGCTCGTCATCCCACTCGCCGCGATGGATGTCGAAGAGCATCGTGCGGCTGGCGTTCGACGCGTCGGTCATGTGCGCCGCGCCGCCGGAGAGATGCCAGATCAGCCACGAGTCAACGGTGCCGAACGCGAGCTCGCCGCGTCGCGCTCGCTCGCGCGCGCCCGGCACGTGATCGAGCAGCCACTTGAGCTTGGTGCCGGAGAAATACGCGTCGATGACGAGCCCGGTCTTGCGCGCGATCATCGCCGCGTGGCCCGCTTCGCGCAGCGCGTCGCAATCCGGCGCCGTTCGCCGATCCTGCCAGACGATCGCGTTCGCTACCGGCTTGCCGCTCGCGCGCTCCCAGAGGATCGTCGTCTCGCGCTGATTGGTGATCCCGAGCGTAGCGAGTTCCGAGGGCGCGATGCCCGCCTTGGCCAGCGCCTCGGCCATCACGCCCGACTGCGTGGCCCAGATCTCCATCGGGTCGTGCTCGACCCAGCCGGGCTGCGGATAGACTTGAGCGAACTCACGCTGGGCAACCGCGCGGATCGCACCGGCATGGTCGAAGACAATCGCGCGCGAGCTGGTCGTCCCCTGGTCCAGCGCGAGGACAAAGGACATCGGCATCCTCCGAGCCGTCGTCCCCGCGAATGCGGGGACCCAGTGTCGTTTCTTCGCGGGAACGACGGCCGATCGTTGTCGGTTATGGCGCCGCCGCGTAGAATGGCGCGCTTTGCAGCTGCGCTATCTTAGCAGGCTCGTCCGCCCCGGTTCGCGAGACAGCGAGCCGTCGAAAAAAACCGATTCCCGACCCGCCATGCCGCTCGCGCCGATCCCCGTCGAACGCACTCGTCTCCATACGCGACGTGTGATCTATGAAGGATTCCGCCGGGAAGACGGGCTCTTCGACATCGAGGGGCACCTCATCGACGTCAAGGATCACGACTACGCGCTCCTCACCGGCTTGCGGCCGGCTGGCGACCCGGTGCATGACATGTGGGTGCGTGTGACCGTGGGACCCGACTGTCTCATCCGCGCGCTCGAGGTGAAGACGGACGAGATGCCTTATCCCGACGCCTGCGATCGCATCGAGCCCGCGTACGGGAAGCTCGTCGGCGCGAGTCTGTTGCACGGATTCCGCAAGGCGCTCTACGACACGATGGGCGGCGTGCGCGGGTGCAGCCACGTGACCGAGCTGCTGGCGCACCTGCCGACCGCCGCCATCCAGATGTTCGCGGGATTGCGGCGAGAGATCGAGGAAGGCGCAGGGAAGCCGTTCCAGCTCGATCGCTGTCACGCGCTTGAAACGACTACCGACACCGTGCGCCGCTACTATCCGCAGTGGTATCGCGGCGGCGCCTGACGATCTCGGAGCTCACGTGAAGATCCACGAATACCAGGGCAAGGAAGTATTGAGACGGTTCGACGTGCCCACGCCGCGGGGCATCCCCGCGTTCTCGGTCGACGAGGCCGTTCGCGCCGCGGAGACGCTCGGCGGAAAAGTCTGGGTCGTGAAGGCGCAGATCCACGCCGGCGGCCGTGGCAAGGGCGGCGGCGTGAAGGTCGCGAAGTCGATTGCCGAGGTGCGCGAGCTGGCGCAGAAGATTCTCGGCATGCAGCTCGTCACCCACCAGACCGGCCCGCAGGGACAGAAGGTTCGCCGGCTCCTGATCGAGGAGGGCGCCGACATCGCGAAGGAGCTTTACGTCGGCATGGTGGTCGACCGCGGCACGCAGCGAGTCGTCCTCATGGCGAGCTCCGAGGGTGGCATGGACATCGAGGAAGTCGCCGCGAAGACGCCGGAGAAGATTCACAAGGTGTTCATCGATCCGATGCGCGGGCTCACCGACGCGGACGCCGAAGCCGTCGCGCGCAAGATCGGCATTCCCGAGGGATCGATCGCCGAGGGGAGGGCGCTGCTGCAGGCGCTGTATCGCACCTTCGACGAGACCGACGCATCGCTCGCCGAGATCAATCCGCTGATCGTCACGGGCGACGGCAAGGTCGTCGCGCTCGACGCCAAGCTCAACTTCGACGACAACGCGCTCTTCCGTCATGCGGACACGGTCGAGATGCGCGACCTCGATGAAGAGGACCCCGCGGAAATCGAGGCGTCGAAATACGATCTGTCGTATATCTCGCTCAGCGGCGACATCGGTTGCCTCGTCAATGGCGCGGGACTGGCAATGGCGACGATGGATACGATCAAGCTCTACGGTGGGGAGCCCGCGAACTTTCTCGACGTTGGCGGCGGCGCGACCGCGGAGAAGGTGACCGAGGCGTTCAAGATCATGCTGCGCAACCCGGAGCTGAAGGCGATCCTCGTCAACATCTTCGGCGGCATCATGCGCTGCGATACGATCGCTGCCGGCGTGATCGCCGCGGCGCGCGAGGTCAAGCTCAAGGTGCCGCTCGTCGTGCGCATGAAGGGGACCAACGAGGAGCTGGGCCGCAAGATGCTCGCCGAGTCCGGGCTGCCCATCATCAGCGCCGAGAACATGGGCGAGGCGGGAGAGAAGGTCGTCGCCGCAGCGAAGGCAAGGTGATTCGTCGTCTCCGACGAAAAATCCAATGAGCATACTGATCGACAAGAACACCAGGGTCATCACCCAGGGAATCACCGGCAAGACCGGGCAGTTCCACACGCGGATGTGCCGTGACTACGCGAATGGGAAGAACTGCTTCGTGGCGGGCGTCAATCCGAAGAAGGCGGGCGAGGATTTCGAGGGCATTCCCATCTACGCCACCGTCCGCGAGGCGAAGGAGGCAACCGGCGCGACGGTAAGCGTGATCTACGTTCCGCCGCCGGGTGCGGCGGCGGCGATCGACGAGGCGGTCGATGCCGGCCTCGATCTCGTCGTGTGCATCACCGAGGGGATTCCCGTGCGCGACATGATCCGCACGCGCTACAGGATGCAGGGGAAGCGAACGCTGTTGCTCGGCCCGAATTGCCCAGGCGTGATCACGCCCGACGAGATCAAGATCGGCATCATGCCCGGACACATCCACCGCAAGGGACGCATCGGCGTCGTGTCGCGGTCGGGAACGCTGACCTACGAGGCCGTTGCGCAACTGACCGAGCTGGAGCTGGGCCAATCCTCCGCCGTGGGCATCGGCGGCGATCCGGTGAACGGGCTCAAGCACATCGACGTGCTCAAGCTGTTCAACGACGACCCCGAGACGGACGCCGTCGTAATGATCGGCGAGATCGGCGGCAGCGACGAAGAGACCGCCGCGCAGTGGGTCAAGGCCAACATGAAGAAGCCGGTGGTCGGCTTCATCGCCGGCGTGACCGCGCCGCCCGGGAAACGCATGGGACACGCCGGGGCGATCATCTCCGGAGGCAAGGGCACCGCGCAGGAGAAACTCGCCGTCATGGAAGCCTGCGGAATCAGGGTGACGCGCAATCCCGCCGAGATGGGCAAGCTGCTCAAGTCGGCGCTGTAAGCTTGCATGGCGGAATGGTTCACGTCGCAGTTCTGGGTTGCGGTCACCGAGATCATCCTGGTCAACATCCTGCTCTCGGGCGACAACGCGGTGGTGATCGCGCTCGCCTGCCGCAACCTGTCGCAACGGACTCGCCGCCAGGGCATCTTCTGGGGCGTGCTGGGCGCCATCGTTCTGCGCATCGTGCTCACCCTCTTCGCGATGAGCCTGCTCGTCTATCCGTACCTCAAGCTGGTGGGAGGAGCGCTGCTCGTCTGGATCGGCATCAAGCTCATCGCGGAGGAGGACGCGGGAAACCGCGAGGTCAAAGCAAGCGACCGGCTCGTCACCGCGGTTTGGACGATCATCATCGCCGACCTGGTGATGAGCTTCGACAACGTGATGGCCGTCGCGGCGGCAGCGAAGGGACAGGTGGTCCTGATGGCCTTCGGCTTGATTGTCAGCATCCCCATCGTCATCATCGGCGCGCAGATCATCATGCGCTTGATGGGACGCTATCCCGTGCTGGTCATGCTCGGCGGCGGACTGCTCGGATACATCGCCGGCGAGATGGCGGTCGAGGATCCGGTCGTTCGCCCTTGGTTCAGCGCGAATGCGGCCGATCTGGCGGTCATCATCCCGCTGGCCGGCTTCGGAGTCGTGGCGGCGGCCGGGACATGGTTGAAGCGGCGGCATGTGCACGCCGCAGGCAGCTGACGGATCGCGGAGGGGCGCTCGCCTTGGACGCCGCCGCAGCGTACACTCGCCGCCGATAACCGTGCCGAACACGAACCGACCGCCGCGGCCGGATGCGCGGAGCAGCCCATGACCGCTCGCGTCTCGCTCGACGTCGCCAGCCTCTCCCATCCGGGGATGGTGCGCGCGCATAACGAAGACTCGATTTTCGTCGATGCGGAAGCCGGCCTCGCCGTGCTCGCCGACGGCATGGGCGGCTACAGCGCGGGGGAAGTGGCGAGCGGAATCGCCGTCAACGTCATCAGCACCGGGCTCTTGCAGGAGCTGAAATCAGGCCGCGAGCTCTCGAAGGTGGACATCGCGAGCGGGCTCAGTCACGCCGCGCTCCTTCTCCAGCAGCAGATCGCGCTCGCGAACAAGGGGATCTACGAGGCGGCGCAGGCACGGCCGGAATGCGCGGGCATGGGAACCACGCTCGTCTCGACGGTGTTCTTCCAGAACCGGGTGAGCATCGGTCATATCGGCGATTCGCGCTGCTATCGGCTCCGCGCCGACAAGTTCGAGCAGCTCACCCACGATCACTCGTTGCTGCAGGAGCAGATCGACAGCGGCATGCTCACCGCCGAGCAGGCGAAGTTCTCGCTCAACAAGAACCTGGTGACGCGCGCGCTCGGCATCGAGGCGGTCGTGCCCGCTGACATCGCCGAGTACCGGGTCGAAGCCGACGACGTTTATCTCATGTGCTCCGACGGTCTCACCGACATGGTCGAGCCGGACGCGGTGCGCGAGATCGTGACCGCCAAGCGCATCGACCTGGCGGAGGCCGCGGCGGAGCTGATCGACGTCGCCAATCAGAATGGCGGACGCGACAACATCTCGGTGATCCTGGTGCGCGTGCCGGTCGAGTTCCTGCCCACCGGCGGATGGCTGCAGCGCTGGATGAACAAGAAGCCGGCGTAACGAGACGAATGCATCGTCCCGGCGCAGGCCGGGACCCAAGTGTGAATGAGCAAACTCGTATTGTTCCTACCGGATGGCACGACCCTCGACGTGCCGCTTGACCGCGAGCGCATGACGATCGGTCGGCGCGCAGACAACGAAATCTGCCTGCCGAATCTCGCCGTGAGCGGCGAGCACGCGGTGGTGGTCACTATCCTCGCCGACTCCTTCCTCGAGGACCTCGGCAGCACCAACGGCACGCTGGTGAACGGCAAGCCAGTCGCCAAGCACTTCCTGCGCGATCGCGACGAGATCGACATCGGCCGGCACAAGCTCGTCTATTGTGCGGACGACAACGCGGTGCTCGAACCGGGGATCGTGAAGGGCATGGCCCGGGTGGCCGACCGCGATTTCGGCGGGCGCGTCGAGTTGGCGAAGTCGCCCGGCCGAGGGCAGAGGGAGATGGCAGCTTTGGCGGCCGACGACAGTCCCGCTTCGCCTCAAGAGGAACCCGCCCCTGCAGGTGATCCGGTGCCCGCCGCTGTCGATGCGCGGACGCCGATCGAGCTGTCGCCTCCAGCACAACCTCTCGCGTCGATCAAGATCCTGACCGGCGCCAATGTCGGCCTGTCGGTGCCGCTCATCAAGGATGAAACGACGATCGGACGGCCGGGTGTCCAAGTGGCGGCCATCGTGAAGGACGGCAACTCTTTTGTCCTCAAGCGTATCGAGGGGCGGCATCCACCTGTTGTGAACAATCAACCGGTTCCTGAGGGCGGCGCCGCGCTTGCCAACGGCGACGTCATCGCAATCGCGGGCAGGAAAATCGAGTTCGTGGCAACGGACGCGGCACGAGCGGATCCGGACCTTGCAGGAGAATCGGCCGGGGCAAGCACGACCGCTGAGTCGGCCGCACAAAGACCGTAGCAAAATCCGTCACCATGTGACGCGTTGCGTCACATCGGGACCGCAGGCAGCAGGATCGAAAGGGATGGCCAGTGCTCATACAGGCATCCCTCCGCCTCTCCAACTTGCGTTAAACGCATATTGCGCGGCCGCGGCCAGATTTCGTCTGGCGGGAGCCGCCATCTGTGATTACTGGTACATCAATTGCTTTCAGGGGCTTGGGATGGTTGGGAAGGGTTCGGGAGTTGGTGCTCACTTCACGGAGAGAACAAATGAAACGTTTACAGCAGGGTTTCACCCTGATCGAACTGATGATCGTGGTGGCGATCGTCGGTATCCTGGCAGCCATCGCGCTGCCGGCGTATCAGGACTATGTAATTCGGTCGAAGATGTCGGAAGCCGAAGCGGCATTGGCAGCCTGCAAGACGTCGATTGCGGAATACACCGCCACGCATGCCGGCACGTTCCCGGACGGCGCGGCGGCAGGCTGCTCCACTACCACGACGCAATACGTTAATGGTGGGGTAACGGTGTCGACGGGTGTCGCGACGGCAATCTCGCAGAATACCGGCGCGGCAACCGAGTGCACACTGACCCTTACGCCGACAGCTGATACAACCGATACATTCACCATCGCGACGTGGAGCGGTACTTACGCCGGTTGCTTGCCGAAGTACGTTCCGTCGGCCTTCCGTTAGACGGACGGCACGATATCCTCACGGCCGGTGGGCTGCTCACCGGCCTTTTTATTTGTGTGCCTGGCAGGGCGCACGTACTTGGAGGTGAGAGTCCTCCAATATCCGGCAAGGGGAAGTGTTAGACCGAACGGCAAGGGTGTCGCAGGGGACAGGAATCCGGAGGAAAGCTGTAGGCAAGGCCTGGCCGAACAGGAAGCGGGATAGAGGCGGCGTGGCGGACGAAGCAGGCAAATAAATGTGAAGTGCGATGGCTTGCACGTAACGCTGCCCCGACGTCGATCCGACAGGGTTACGCGGGAAGGTGCGTGCGCGATACCCGGGGAGATCTGGCAGTTTGCCGCTACCGACGTTGGCAGGTTTACATTCGATTCGAACTCGACAGCTGATGATGGAATTTCTTCGACAG
>DATJWL010000182.1:0-6087 GCA_035501215.1 Casimicrobiaceae bacterium | reverse complement strand
AGCGCGCCAGCGCTCCCCGCAATGTCCTGGGCGAAGCGCGCGGCCTCGTCCCAGTTGGCGCGCTCGCTTGCGAGCGTTAGCGAGTGGCACAATTGCTCTGCGGTTTGGATATAGGCCTGCAGGATCTCGATGAGCGTCTTGGTGCCCACCGATTTCTCGAGTGCCGAGATCGCCTTGGCGTCGAGCGCAGCAGGCTTGTCCTTGGTCTCCGGCTTCTTCTGTACATTGGCTTCCGGCGCACGCCCCTTGAGCGTCGCGAGCGCGGCGTAGAGTTCGCCCGGAGGCCCCGGCCAGCGCATGATTTCGTGCGCGCCGGCGGGCTCGCGTTCCCCCGCGGGCACGATCGAGAGGATGGGCGTCTTCACGCCCGGCGCGGCCGCGATCATGTCGGTGTGGGACGCATCGATGATGATGGCGTCGAAATATTCACGGCTGGCGCGCGAGATCGCATCGACCGCGTCGCGCGCCTTGTGAACCGCGTTGCCGAACGGCGCGAGCAGCGCCACGAGTTGCTCTTCGGCCTGTGGCGCAAAGACGAGAACTGACAGGCCGGACGGCGCGGGCCCTTCGGCGCGTTCCTCGCTAACGGCCTTGCTGCGCGAAACCGGCAGCGTGAACCAGAATGCGGCGCCCGAACCGGGTTCGCTCTCAAAGCCGATCTCGCCGTGCAGGAGATCGACGATGCGCTTGGCGACGGCCAGTCCCAGTCCTGCACCCTGCTGGGTGCGCGAGTAGGAGGGATCACCCGGCGAGAACGGCTTGAACAGCTTCGATGCGATTTCCGGCGGCACGCCATGGCCCGTGTCCGCGACCGTCAGGCGCACGCGCGGCTCGCCGCCGCTCGTCTCACTCTCGACGCGGATCTCCACGCCGCCGCGGTCGGTGAATTTGAGCGCGTTGTCGACGAGCTTGAGCAGAATTTGACGGACGCGGCGCGGATCGGCTGCCACATGGGGAACGCCGGCGATCGCAGCCACGTTGAGCCGGAGCTGCTTCTCCCAGGCCCTGGGTTGCGCCAGCCGCGCCACCGCGCGTGCCGCCTGCGCAGGATCGCATTCCTCCTCGCTCGGCCGCTCATCGTCGATGGTGAGCGTGAGCACGTCGTCGAGCAGAGTCTTAAGGCCGTAGCCCGCCTCGAGCATCACCTTGACGTGCTCGCGATGGGGATTGTCGAGCTCGGCGCGCTCGAGGATCTGCGCCATGCCGAGCAGTGCGTTCAAGGGCGTCCGCAGCTCGTGGCTGATATTGGCGATGAACAGCGATTTCGCGTGCGTGCTGACGCGCGCCTCGTCGCGCGCCGCTTCCGCCGCTTCCTTCTGCAGTCTCAAATCGGCGAGCAGGCTCCTGTTGTCATGCGCGAGTCTGATCGAATCGTCGAGCAGCCGCGCCATGGATTCGCTGTAGCTCGCGAGGACCGCGGCAAACAGCACGACGAGCAGGGCCGACATGATCTGGTAGATGCCGCCCTCGTAGAGCAGCAGAAGAACAAGGGGCGTCAGCGCGAACAGGGCGTGCGCGAGATAAGCGGGGCGATAGGCGGAGCGGGCGATGAATTCGGTCGCCGTCATGCCGAGGAAGGCAAGTGTCAGGTAGGCCTGGGCGGCAAACGCATGCGGCATGAACCAGAACCAGGCGCCGACACCCCACGTGGCGCCGGCGATCGCCGACACGAAGGTGTAGCGCTTTGCCCAATATTCGGGGTCGCTCTCCGGCGCGCGATGCTTGTAGGCGGTGGTGAGCTGCTCGGCAGCAATGACGACCAGGATCTGGAAGAAGAGGGGTACGAAAACGAGTGCAGTCGGCTCGCGTGCGGCGAACAAGGTCGCGATCATCGAAAGGACCGCGAAGGGGAGCGAGAGATAATGGCGACCGAGCGCGTAAAGGAGATCGACGCGCCCGGCGAAAACCGCGCGCGCCTGATCGTCTCTTGCTGTACCTTCTCGCAGCATTGACGCGTTCCCCGCGCCAAGCCTAGTTTTTGCCCCTTTCGAAACGATTAAGGCCTGATTAATCAATGACTTCCGTTCTCCGTCCCGACCTTGCTCTGGCCGCCCATGCCTGGCCCTTCGAGGAGGCGCGCAAGGTGCTGGCGCGCGTCGAGCGCCGCGAGAAGCGGGGCGAGACGGTGAAGGAAGTCATCTTCGAGACCGGCTACGGCCCCTCGGGCCTGCCGCATATCGGCACCTTCGGCGAGGTCGCGCGCACCACCTGGGTCCGTCGCGCCTTCGAATCGATGTCGCGCGTGAAGACGCGTCTCATCGCCGTCTCCGACGACATGGACGGGCTGCGCAAGGTCCCCGACAACGTGCCGAACAAGGAGATGGTCGCCGCCAATCTCGGCAGGCCGCTCACATCGATCCCGGATCCGTTCGGCACGCATGAGAGCTATGGCCACAACATGAATGCGCGCCTGCGCGCCTTCCTCGACCATTTCGGCTTCGACTACGAATTCATCAGCGCGACCGACGCCTACAAGTCCGGCCTTTACGACAAGGCGCTGCTCAGGATCCTCGCCAAGTACGACGACGTGATGGCGCTGATGCTGCCGACGCTCGGCGACGAGCGCCAGCAGACCTATTCGCCGTTCCTTCCTGTGTCGCCGCATTCGGGCAAGGTGCTGCTCGCGAAGGTCGTCGGGCGCGACGTCACGAAGGGCACGATCACCTATCTGGAGGAAGACGGCAGCGAAGAGACCGTTCCGGTGACCGGCGGGCATTGCAAGCTGCAATGGAAGCCCGATTTCGGCATGCGTTGGGCCGCGCTCGGCATCGATTTTGAGATGTACGGCAAGGATCACCTGCCCTCGCAGCCGCTCTATGACGCGATCTGCAAGGTTGCGGGCGCCGAGCCGCCCGAGCATTTCGTCTACGAACTGTTCCTCGACGACAAAGGCCAGAAGATCTCGAAGTCGAAGGGCAACGGCATCACCATCGACGAGTGGCTCACCTATGCGCCGCGCGAGAGCCTCGCGCTCTACATGTTCCAGAAGCCGAAGACGGCCAAGCGTCTCTACTTCGACGTGATCCCGAAGGCGGTCGACGACTACATCCAGCTTCTCGATGCCTATCATGCCAACGAGACGGGCGAGGCCGAGAGGATGGAGAACCCGGTTTGGCATATCCACGAGGGCAATCCGCCGCGCGAACGTTATCCCGTGAGTTTCGCGCTGCTCCTCAATCTCGTGAGCGCATCGAACGCGCACAATCGCGAAGTGCTGTGGGGGTTCATCCGCGCCTACGCGCCCAGTGCATCCCCGGAGCACAATCCCGGTCTCGATCAACTCGTCGGCTATGCGATCCGCTACTACGAGGATTTCATCCGCCCGCAGAAGCGCTATCGTGCGCCGAGCGAGAAGGAGCGGGCGGCCCTTCGCGAGCTCGCGGACCGGCTGGAGGCCCTCGGCGACGAACGTGATGGCGAGACCGTGCAGAACGTCGTCTACGAGATCGGCAAGAAGCACGGCTTCGAACCGCTGCGCGACTGGTTCAAGGGTCTTTATGAAGTGCTGTTCGGCCAAAGCCAGGGACCGCGCTTCGGCTCGTTCGCGGCCCTGTTCGGCTGCACCGCCACGGCAGATCTCATCCGCCGCGCGCTCGACGGCGCCTTCATTTCGGCCGCGGCATGAGAAGAGCAATCGGGATCGCATCACTGGCGTGCTTCGTCGCGCTGCCTGTCTTTGCGGGTGAGACGCCCATCGCGCTCTATGCAACCGGTCACTACGAAGATGCGATGAAGGCCGGCGCGGGACTCGGTACGGCGCCCGGCTTTGTGATCGCGGCGCGCGCCGCGCTCGCTGACGCGCAGACGCGCGACCAGCCCTGCCTGCCTTGCCTGCAGCGCGCCGAAGGCTTCGCGCGCCATGCCGTCGCGACCGATCCAAAACTGCCCGATGGGCAGACCTATCTTGCGGTGTCGCTGGGTTACGAGGCACGCGTCGTCGGTCCGGTGACGGCGCGCTTTCACAATTATCCGGGCCACGCCAAGGACGCGCTCGACGCTGCATTGGTGTCGGATCCGAAGAATCCGTGGGCGCTCGGCGCGCTGGGCGGCTGGAACATCGAGATCGTTCGCACCGGCGGAGACACGCTCGCGGATCTTCTCTACGGCGCAACCGTCGACCAGGGCCTCGACGCGTTTGCGCGCGCCTTCAAGGCGGCGCCGGACAATCTCGCCGTGCGGTATCAGTATGCGCTGTCGCTCTCGGGCTACGATCCCGATCGCTTCCGGCACGAAATCGAAGATGCCTTCGTGCGCGTCGCGCACGAGCAGCCGCAGACGGCCTATGAGCGGCTGGCCCAGAAGCGCGCCGCCGAACTTGCCGAACTTCTCAGGAAAGGCGATCGCGCGGCCTTCGACGCGCGCGTGCGCAAATACCAGGGCTATCCCTAGTTCGTCTCAGCCGACACCGCGCGGATCGTGCGGTGACGATGATGGTGCTGGTTCGGCGCCGGCGCCGCCGCTTCCTGCACGGACTGGTCGCAAGGCGGTGTCGGCTTGAGCGACTGGGCTTCGTTGCCGACACCGAGTCGCATCGGCATCCAGCCGGCGCGAGGATACGGCTTGTCCCAATGCACCTGCGTCGCGAGTTCGACGATTGCGGTGTCGGTGGCGTGGTCGCCCGAGGATTCGGTGATCCGCGCCGCGATGACATGCCCGGCATTGTCGAGTTTGACGCAGACGCCGGCGTTGCCGTTCGGGGCCGTGGCGCTGGCCGGCAGTGAGGCAGCCATCGCGCCAAGCAGCAGCACGCCGGCGACCGTCGCCATGCGCCGCTGCGCCGCTATATGGTCTTTGTTGTCCGTCTGCATCGCGTCAGGGAGCCCCAGACCTTTCCGGAACGGGCATTTTCGCGCCCGGGATTTAAGATAGTGCTGACGCCTTGTTCCCGCCTTGCAACCTTTGCTCAAGGTAACGCTAGGGTTTCCGCGATGATTCGAATTTTGCGCCCATGCTGATGGATGCCGCTACGGGGGTGCTGCGGCTCTTTCCTGCGGAAGCCGCACATCGTGCGACGGTGAAACTCGTCGCAGGTTTTGCGCCGCTGCTGCCGCGTGCGTCGGATGATGATCGCCGGCTCGCGTTCTCGGTTCTCGGGCTCGCGTTTCCGAACCCGATCGGTCTTGCCGCCGGATTCGACAAGGACGCCGAGGTGCCAGACGCAATGCTGCGTTTCGGTTTCGGCTTTGTCGAATGCGGCACGATCACGCCCCGGCCGCAGGCAGGCAATCCGAAGCCGCGGCTGTTTCGTCTTGTCGAGGATGCCGCCGTCATCAATCGGATGGGCTTCAACAATCAGGGCATGGAAGCAGCGGCGCCGCGGCTCGCGCGAAGAAGAAAGTCCGGCATCGTCGGGATCAATATCGGCGCCAACAAGGATTCCGCCGACCGCGTCGCCGATTACCGAACGTCTTTTGCGCGTCTTGCTCCCTTCGCGAGCTACGTCACCGTCAACGTCTCTTCACCGAACACACCTGGGCTGCGCGGGCTTCAGGATCGCGACGCGCTGGGCGCGCTTCTCTCGGCGCTGGCCGAGGAGCGCGCCAAGCTCTCCGTCCGCGTCCCGCTGCTGCTCAAGATCGCTCCCGACCTGGACGATGCAGCGCTCGACGACATCGCCGACGTGGCGCTTGGCGCCGGCCTCGACGGCATCATCGTCTCGAACACGACCATCGCACGGCCACCGCTCAAGAGCCCTTTCGCAAAGGAAGCAGGAGGCCTCTCGGGCAGGCCGCTCTTTGCACCGTCTACCCGCATCCTGAAGGAGATGCGAAGGCGCGTCGGCGCAAGACTCGTTCTGATCGGTGTCGGCGGCGTGTCGTCCGGAGCGGATGCCTACGCCAAGATCCGCGCCGGCGCGAGCCTGGTGCAGCTCTACACCGCGCTGGCGCTTCAGGGGCCCGGGCTCGTCGCACGCATCAAGCGCGAGCTTCTGCTTTGTCTGGATCGCGACGGTTTCGCGCGCGCCGGCGACGCGATCGGCGCCGACGTCAAATGAGCCCGCACAAGAATTGATCCCGCTGCCTTCTTCGTGGGCAGCTCACGCTGTCGCGGTAACGCTCGTCGCGAAGATTTCGTGACGAAGGCTGC
>DATJWL010000181.1:0-19666 GCA_035501215.1 Casimicrobiaceae bacterium | reverse complement strand
CGAGATCCGGCCAGGCGCCGAGCTTGTCGCGATAGAGGCGCGCGAGGTAATCGCGGTCGGCCACGAAGTGCATGGCTAGGCGGCGGCGCAGGTCCTGCCGGAGGTCGCGCCAACGCTTCATGGGTCTCCTGCGCATGCGGCTTGTCCGATTGTAACGCTGCGGCCGTTCTGCATCCGTTGGTCGCGGCGTATCATCGGCGAACCGGAAAAAGGTCTCGTCACAGGTCTCCGCATGAAGCTTCGCATCGAACCGCTGACCTCGGGCCGCTGGCGTGACTTCGTACTGCTTTTCGAGCGCCCGGGTCTGTCCGTTGCGCGCGGTTGCTATTGCATGTACTACCGCCGCTCCGGCCGGCAGGTGCGGCCGCCGGGCATCACCTACTCGGAATCCAACAAGCGTCAGCTCAAGGCGCTGGTCGATCGCGGCGTCGTGCCCGGTCTCGTCGGCTACGAGAAAGAGCGCGCCGTGGGCTGGGTCTCGCTCGGACCACGCGAGGACTACGCGAAGCTCAAGCGCTCGCAGGTCATGAAGCCGGTCGACGACGAGTCCGTGTGGTCGATCATCTGCTTTGTCGTCGATCCGCAGGCGCGCGGACGAGGCGTGGCGGAGGCGATGCTGAAAGGCGCTGTCGCGTGGGCGCGCAAGCAGGGCGTGCGGCTGATCGAGGCATACCCTTGCGACAAGATCGCGCGGGCACGCGACGATTCGATGTGGTTCGGCGCCAAGTCGATGTTCGATCGCGCCGGCTTCGCCGAGGTCGCGCGGCGCAAGCCGACGCGCCCGGTGATGCGCAAGCGGATCCGTTAGCTCGAAGCAGACGAACCATCGAGGGAGAACGCAGTGAATCCACGCATCGCACCGGTCGTTCCGGGAACGCGCCCCGAGCTGGCGCAGATCGAAGCCGCGATCGTCGCCGAGCGCGGGCACATCAATCTGCTCTACCAGGTGCTCCTCAACAGCCCACCGCTCGCGAGCGGGTGGGAAAAAATGCTTACTGCCGTCCGCAGCCACAACACGATGCCTGCGGACCTGCGCGAGATGGTGATGCTGCGCGTGGCGGTGCTCAATCGCGCACCGTTCGAGATCGAGGCTCACGCGCCGCTCGCGCGGAAAGCGGGAATGAGCGAGGAGAAGATAGAGGCGCTGAAGGCGGAGACGCCCAGTGCGGTTTTTACCCCGCGCGAGCGCGCGGTGCTGGGGCTCACCGACGCGATGACGCGTCAAATCCAGGTGCCGGACGCGATCTTCGAGCCGTTGCGCGCGCACTTCGATTCGCGGGCGCTGCTCGAGTTGGTGGCGACGGTCGCCGCATACAACATGGTGTCGCGCCTGCTCGAGGCACTGCGCATCGGGCACTGAAGGCACCGAGGCGCCCCGGCACCCCGGGCGGGCCGAGGATGGCGGACGGCGGGCCACAGCGGTAGACTTCGAAGCGGGAGGTCCAAAATGAACAACTTCGTCCTGGCGGGAGCTGCTTTCGTCGCTCTCGCGACTTCGTTTTGCGTCACCGCTCAAACCGCGGCGCCCGCGCCGAAGCAGGCAGGCGCGCCACCTGCGGCCAGCGCGCCGGCTCCTGCGCCGACAGGCGTGGCGCCCGCGCCGAGCGCGGCGGCCCCGAAACAACCAGGAGCACCGACCGCGGCGCCAGCGCCGAAAGCTCCCACGTCGGTCATTTCCGCCACGCCGCCGCCGGAACCCGAGAAACCCCTGAAGCGCGTGAGCCACCGCGCGCCATCGAAAGCGGACGCTCGCGGCTGCCTCGAATTCCCCACCAACCTGCAGATCATCAAGTGCGCGGAGAAATACCGCTACGCTTCTTGAGTCTGCACGATTAACTGAACCGCCGCGTTAACCGGCGCGGAGCGGCCTATTCGACGCGGCGAGTTCGCGCGCCGCCCCCAGCGGGACGCGTTAGCTACCACTTGCAGCCGGAATCCGTGATCGCATTCGCGACCAGCACCGGGACGGCGAGAAGTCCCATCCCGGAATAGGCCTCGCGGCAATCGGGCCGCGCTGCCTTCTCGATCGCAATCGCCTCCTTCGTTTTCTTTTCCGGCGGCACCGGCAAGGGCAGATTGAAGACGCCGCGCGAGCCGGTGCGTCCGCTAGCAATCTCGCGGGCGCGCTCGCGCGCGGCCTCGCGATCGATGTGCGGCGTGCCGCCCGGCTCCGATGGCGGCGTCACGACGTCCCGGCGCTGTCTGAAGATCTCTTCCTCCGGCGGTGCCGGCGGCGTACCGAAACGCAGTCGCTCTTCGGCTGGTGCGGCTTGCGGACGCGAGGATGTGGCGGCCGGTGCGCTCTGCGGCGCAGTGCTCGTTCCGGCCGGGCGCTCGGCCGGTGGCACCGTCGTCTCCGGAGCGGCGCGCAGCGGCGGCACCGCTTCACGCTCCGGCGTCGGCGATGCGGCGGGGCGCGAGATTGCCGGCGCGGGTGGCGCCAGCTCTCGCTCGAGGCTTCGCGGAGCGATCCGTTCGACCGGCGCCGCCGGCATGGCGGGCACTTCGCGCGGCGGCAGTTCGACGGGTGGAGCGACGCTACGCTCGATCGGCGGCGGAGCGATGCGCTCGATCGGCGTTGCGGGCACGAGAGGAACTTCACGTGGCGGCAACTCGATGGGCGGGGCGGCCTCGCGTTCGATCTTCGGCGGCGCGAGGCGCTCGATCGGCGCGCTTGGCGCCACGGGCACTTCGCGCGGCGGCAGCTCCACTGGTGGAGCGACATTGCGCTCGATTCGCCGCGGCGCAATCTTCTCGATCGGCGCTGCGGGCACGACGGGGACTTCGCGCGGCGGGATCGCAACCGGAGGCGCGATCTCCCGTTCGATGTCGAGCCGGGGCAGAGGCTCGACGGGTGCGAGCTCAGTCGGCGCAGGCTCGACGTTCATCGGCTCCGAGGGCGAGGCCGTCGCGGGTTCCGGCGCCCGCTCTTCGATCGGCTGCGGTTCGGGCGAGGGCCGTCGCAGCACAGCGGGAGCTCGCGCGCGCTCTTCTCCTCCGATTGCGGCTCGCGGCCCCTGAGTAACTTCCGGGACGAGCTGACGCAGGGTCACGTCGAGCGGGCCCCACCACGCACCGTCGCCACGGCGCGCTCCCGTCCCCGGTGCGTTGCCGATGAGCACGACCACCAGCACGTGCAGCAGCATCGACAGCAACACGAACTGGCTGAGCGTCGGAGGCTCGATCGTGATCGCCACGCGGCGACGAACGGGTTTGCGAAGAGTTGTCACGGAGGGCGTTGGCGACCGCCGTTAGGATACCGCTTTCGGGTGCGGCGCTCGGTTAACATTGCGGCGCGGCCCGGACATCCCGCATCCGAATGAAACGCTTTCCAACGATCGTGCTCGGCCTCGGAGCGATGGGCAGCGCCGCGCTCTACCATCTCGCGCGAAAGGGTCAGCGCGTTCTCGGCATCGACCGCTATTCGCCGCCACATGCGTACGGGTCGACGCACGGCGATACGCGCGTCACGCGTCTCGCGATCGGCGAGGGCGGCGAGTACACGCCGCTCGCGATGCGCTCGCACGAGCTGTGGCGCGAACTGGAACGGGAGAGCGGCCAACGGCTCCTGACCACCAACGGCGGGCTCATCATCTCGAGCAGCGCGAAGGTCGCGCACTGTCACGTCGATGGCTTCTTCGCCAATACGCTCGCCGCCGCGGAAAAGTACGGCATCGCCCACGAAGTTCTGGACGCGCGCGACATCCGCCATCGCTTTCCACAATTCAAGGTGGCGGACGACGAGCGCGGCTATCTCGAGCGCGACGCCGGATTCGTCCGTCCGGAGGAATGCGTGCGCGCGCATCTCGCGCTTGCCGAGGAGCACGGAGCGCAGATCCACCGCGGAGAAGAGGTCATCGGCTTCGAGACTTCGGCGCGCGAAGTGACGGTGACGACCGATCGCGATCACTATGCCGCCGACAAGCTCGTCGTCGCCGCCGGTTCGTGGCTGCCGGCCCTGCTCGACGAGCGCTTGGCGCGCCTGTTCGCAATCTACCGCCAGGCGCTTTTCTGGTTCGACATGGAAGGACCGCTCGCGCCATGGTTGCCCGAGCATTCGCCGATCTTCATCTGGGAGTTGCAGGGAAGGAAGCAGGGCATCTACGGGTTTCCCGCGGTCGACGGACCGCGCGGCGGCGTGAAGATCGCCACCGAGTCGTTTGCAGCCACGACCACGCCCGACACCGTCTCACGCGAGGTCGACGAGGAAGAAAAGCGGGTGATGTACGACGATTACGTTGCTCCGTTTCTCTCGGGGGTGAGCCGCACCTGCGTCAAGGCGCTCTCTTGTCTGTACACGGTCACGCCGGACTTCGGTTTCGTGATCGACACGCACCCGGAGAGCGAGCGCGTGATGCTTGTGTCGGCGTGCTCGGGACACGGCTTCAAGCATTCCCCGGCGATCGGCGAAGCGCTTTCCGAGTGGGTGATCGAGGGCAAAAGCGGCATCGACCTCCGGCCCTTTGCATTCAAACGCTTCCTGGCGGGACGGCCTTGATCCGGGGTTCGTGACAGGCACGGGAGTTGCTCGAGTATCAGCGTCAATCGGAGAAATCGAGCTAAAGGCAATAAATTCATGGATCTGTACGACACAGAGTTCGAAAACGCTGACGTAGTTGGTCGCAATGACGCGCGATCCGTCGATGCCTGGATTCGCGCCGCGGCTTACGCGGCCGGCGAGGATCCGGAGGCGCTCTTCTCGGGCGCGCGGGAGGATGCCGCTCTCTCCGACCCATTAGCGCAAGTCGAGCTGAGCTTCCTCGGCTAGGTCACTGCGCCAGAAGATACGTTCTGCTGTCCTCGAGAAAGTGCGGTCCCTCGTCGGACCGCACGGCAGTCCCCACTCCCTCCGCGGTCAGCACTTCGAGCAGCAGCGCGCTCGGCACGCCGCCGTCGATGATGTGCACCGAGCGCACGCCTTCGCGCACGGCGTTGAGCGCCGCGGCGAGGCGCGGCCGCATGCCTCCTTGCACGAAGTCGTCGTTGAGCAGCGCCTCCGCCTCGCTTGCACCGAGGATGTAGGCGAGCTTCTCGTCGCGGCCGATCACCCCGGCGACGTTGGTCATCAGGATGAGCGCCTCCGCCCGCAACGCGCGAGCGAGTCGTCCAGCGAGAAGATCCGAGTTGATGTGATATGCAGTGCCGTCCACGCCGACGCCTATCGGCATCACGACGGGGACGAACTTGCGCGAGAGCAACAGATCGATGAGCCCGGTATCGATGCTCTCGACGTCGCCGACGAAGCCCAGCTCGGGCGAGTCGGGTCCCGTCGAATCGAGTGCGAGGGCCCGCGCATGAATAAAGCGCCCGTCCTGTCCGTTCAGTCCCACCGCGCGTCCGCCATGCCGGTTGATGAGCGCAACCAGCTCCTGATTCAGCTCGCCGAGCGCCATCTCGATGACGGTGAGCGTGCGCTCGTCGGTGACGCGCACGCCGCGATGGCGATGTGTTTCGATGCCCATCCGGCGCGCCAGCTCGTCGATGCGCCAGCCGCCGCCGTGAACGACGATCGGCTTCATTCCGACCAGGCGCAGGAGCGCGACGTCGCGCGCGAAGCCAGCCTTGAGCGCGGCATCGGCCATGGCGTTGCCGCCGAAGCGGATCACCAGCGTCTTGCCGTGATAGGCGCGGATGTACGGCAACGCCTCGGCCAGAATCTGGGCCTTGTGCGCGGGAGGCATGGCTGAGCGTAACATTGAATGCCGGCGGGCGACCAACCGCGCCCGCGGCAAGAGGTTTCGTCATGGCCGAACCCACGCAGTGGGCGTTTCCGCTCGAGGCGCAGCCATCGCAGGCGGACGTCGCCTTCGATCTCAGGGGCGCGCTCGACGCCGTGGTGCTGCTGCGCTCGGAAGTTCCCGAGGACGCGTTCACCGCGTCGATCCTCGGCACCGAGCGCGTTGGAAACGGCGCGGTGATTCGCGAGGACGGGCTGATTCTCACCATCGGCTACCTGATCACCGAGGCGGAGACGATCTGGGTGACGCTCAACGACGGCACGGTGTTTCCCGGACATGCACTCGCCTATGATCAGGCGAGCGGCTTCGGACTCGTGCAGCCGCTTGGCCGGTTGCAGGCGCCGCGGCTCGCGCGCGGATCGGCGGCAGCCGCCGCGAAGGGCGACGACGTGATTGTCATCGGCAGTGGCGGACGCGCGCACGCGCTCAAGGCGCGGCTCATCACCAAGCGCGAATTCGCCGGATACTGGGAGTACGTGCTCGACGAGGCGCTGTTCACCGCGCCTCCGCATCCACAATGGGGTGGCGCGGCGCTGGTCGGCGCGGACGGCAGGCTGCTCGGCATCGGCTCGCTCCTCGTTCAGGAACAGCAGGGCAACGAATCGGTTTCCGGCAACATGTTCGTGCCGGTAGATCTGCTCGAACCGATTCTCGACGACATGCTGAAGTTCGGCCGGCCGGCGCGTCCGCCGCGTCCGTGGCTCGGGATGTACACGGGCGAAGCCGAGCAGCGGCTGGCAGTGACCGGGCTCGCGACCGGCGGGCCCGCCGACAACGGCGGGGTGAAGCTCGGCGACATGGTGCTCGAAGTCGCGGGCGAACGCGTGACCGGGCTCGCGGACATGTTCCGCAAGATCTGGCGGCTCGGTCAGGCCGGCGTGGAAGTGCCGCTGACGGTGACGCGCGATGCGCAGGTGCTGCATCTGCAACTGCGCTCGGGCGATCGCAACGATTATCTGAAGAAACCGCAATTGCAGTGACAACAACGTCGGCGGCGCGCGAGCGCGCGGCGAATGGCTCGAGGATCGCGCGCGCGCATCGGCAGACGTGGGGGCTCGTCGGCATCGCCGTTGTTCTGTTCGCCGTGCTGCGCTTTAGCTTCGGGGCGTTGTCACAGGATCCCTCGTATCACCTGTTCGCCGATGAGCGCACGTGGATGGCGATTCCGCGCGCCGGCGATGTGCTAAGCAATCTGGCGATCCTCGGCGCCGGGCTCGCCGGCGTCTTGTTGTGGCGGCGCGTGCACATCGATCCCGGCGAACGCGCTGCGTATGCCTTGCTGGTCGTCGGCATGCTGATGACTGCGTTCGGCTCGGCATACTACCACTGGGCGCCGAGCGACGCGCGCCTCATCTGGGACCGGCTCCCGATGACCTTCGTGCTCGCGGCGACGGTTGCGCTGGTGCTCGCCGATCGCGTCGATCCCGCCTTCGCCCGCGTCGCGTGGTGGCCGTTCGCGCTTCTCGGGATCGCGGCACTCGCTTGGTGGGCCTGGAGCGGTGATCTGCTGTTCTATCTCGTCATGCGGATCGGGTCGGGGCTGCTCATCGTGGGTCTGTGCCTCTTGCGAACCGGGCGCCACTCACACATCGGCTGGCTGGTCGCCGCGCTCGCGCTCGACATCGTGATGACGTTGAGCGAGCGGATGGATCGAGAAATCTTCGCCGTGACGCAGGGCTTCCTCTCGGGACATAACCTCAAGCATCTGCTCGCCGGGGTGCTGCTTGCCTGTGTGCTGATGTGGCTGGTGCAGCGAGAGCCTCGCCCGACGCCGCCAGTAGAGCAGAAGGCCTGATCGGGACCGCTTCCCCCGTCACTGCATTTCGGGCACGATAACGCTTCACCCCGGAGGACTCCCGATGATCCTGCGCTCGCTTGCGGGACTCGTCGCTGCAATCGCATTCGCGACCGGCGTCGAGGCGCAGGCGCCGGCCGCGCCGCCGACGCCGCTGCGCGTGATTGCCTTCGATGGCGGCTGGAACCTGCCGGTCTGGGCTGCGCAACGCCAGGGCTTCTTCGAGGCCAATGGCGTCAGCGTGCAGCTCTCGTACACGCCGACCTCGGTCTACCTCATTACCTCGCTCCTCGACGGCAAGTTCGACATCGCGCTCGCCGGCATGGACAACATCGTCGCCTATCAGGAAGGGCAGGGCGAGGCGAAGATAGCGGACAATCCGGACCTCTTTGCGTTTCTCGGGGACGACGGCGGCTTCGCTTCGGTGGTGGGCGCGCCCGCGGTGAAGAGCTTTGCCGATCTCAAGGGCAAGACCGTGTCGGTCGACGCGATGACCACTGGCTACGCGTTCATGGTGCGCGAGATCCTCTCGCGTAACGGTCTCGCCGAGGCGGATGTCAACTACGTGCGCGCCGGCGCGACGGCCAATCGCTACCGCGATCTTCTCGCCGGCAAGCACCAGGCCACACTCCTGCGCACGCCCTTCGAGCTGGCGGCGAAAGGTCAGGGTTTCAACGTGCTCGCCTACGCCGAATCGCTGGGCGCGTATCAGGGCACCGTCGGCGCTGCGCGCCGCTCGTGGGCGGCGAGCCACGAGAAGGAATTGATTGGATTCATGCGCGCGTACCGGGCCGGCGTCGATTGGCTCTACGATCGCGCGAACCGCGAGGTCACCGAAGCGCTGCTGGTCGCGAACCTGCGCGACATGACGCCCGCGCTTGCGAAGCAGGCGTACGACCTGCTCCTCGCCGACAAGGGCGGCATCACACGCGACGTTTCGCTCGATGTGAACGGCATCCGCACCGTGCTCGAGCTACGAAGCAAGTACGGCATGCCGAAGAAGACGCTGACCGATCCGATGAAGTACGTCGATCTCACCTATTACGAAAAGGCATTCGGAAAAGAATAATGGTGAAGAAGAAAAGGAGCGAGCCGACGATTGTCCGCCCCGACGACGTCGACCCGAAGCATCGCTGGGATCGGCCGCTGCAGGCGCCGGGCCACACTCAGGTCGACTTCGAGGAGCGAGTCAACTTCCGGCGCTTGCACGACTACCGTCTCGCCCGCACCCGCGCCGCGCTCGCCAACTCGGGACTTGGAGCGCTCCTGTGCTTCGATCAGCACAACATCCGCTACATCACGAGCACGGTGATCGGCGAGTGGGCGCGCGACAAGCTTACGCGCTACGCGCTGCTTACCGGCACCGGCGATCCATACATCTGGGACTTCGGCTCGGCGGCGAAGCATCACAGGCTGCACGCGCCCTGGCTTCATCACGACCACTGCCGCGCCGGCCTGCTTGGACTGCGCGGGGCGGTCGGCGGCGACGGCGCGCTCTTCCGCGACGCGGCGCGCGAGATCAGGGCTCTGCTCGACGCGGAAGGCGTCGGCTCGATGCCTGTCGGGCTCGACGTGGTCGAGCCGCCGATGCTCTTCGAGCTGCAGAAGCTCGGGATCGAGGTTCGCGACGGCCAGCAGACGTTGCTCGAAGCGCGCGAGGTGAAGAACATCGACGAGCTGACGCTGCTCAACATGGCCGCCGCCATGGTCGACGGCGTGTATCAGAACATCGCCGAGGCGCTCAAGCCCGGAGTGAAGGAGAGCGAGATCGTCGCGCTCGCCACGGCGCGGCTATACGAAATGGGCTCCGACTGCGTCGAGGCGATCAACTCGATCTCCGGCGAGCGCTGCAGCCCGCATCCGCACAACTTTACCGACCGCCTGATCCGCCCCGGCGACCAGGCATTCTTCGACGTGATCCAGTCGTTCATGGGCTATCGAACCTGCTACTACCGCACGTTCAACGTCGGCATGGCGACACCCGCGCAGCACACGGCATACCGGTATGCGCGCGAATGGATGGACAAGGCGATCGATCTCTTGAAACCGGGCGTGACCACCGACAAGATCGCGCGCGCGTTCCCGAAGGCCGAGGAGATCGGATTCGCGAGCGAGATGGATGCGTTCGGATTGAATTTCTGCCACGGGCTCGGGCTCGGCTTGCACGAGCGGCCGCTCGTCTCGCGTCTGAACTCGCTCAAGGAGCCGATCGAGCTGAAAGCGGGTATGGTCTTCGCCGTCGAGACCTACTGCCCGGCGAAGGACGGCATCTCCGCGGCGCGGATCGAGGAGGAAGTGATTCTCACGCCGAGCGGGCCGAAGGTGATCTCGCTCTTTCCGGCGCAGGAGCTGCCAATAGCAAACCCGTACTAAGGAGTGAGACATGGCCAAACCCAAACCTGAAGAAACCAACAACCTCTTCGTCGAAGCGCTCAATGCCGGCAATCTCAACGCGCTCGCCTCACTCTACGAGCCGCAGGCAACGCTCATGCCCTCGCCGGGCAAGCTCGTCACCGGGACGGCGGCGATCAAGGAATCGCTGCTTAATTTTGTTGCCGGGAACCCGAAGATGTCGATTGCTTCGCGCGTAGTTGCGCAAGCAGGCGATCTTGCCGTCACCACGGGCAAGTGGGGGCTGTCGATGACCGGACCGGACGGCAAGCCGACACAGATGACCGGGCAAAGCATCGAGGTTGTGCGCCGGCATCCCGACGGACGCTGGCTCTATGTGATCGATCTGCCGTTCGGAGCGGGGGCGTAGTGGCGAAGGAGGCGACCACGATGCGCATCGGCTGGATCGGCGCCGGTCGCATGGGTTACGCGATGGCCGAGCGGCTGGCCAAAGGCGGAGCGGACATCACCGTGTGGAACCGCACGGCGGCGAAAGCGCAGCCGCTCGCCGCGCTTGGCGCGAAAATCGCACGAGCGCCGACCGAGCTCGCCGCCTGCGACATCGTGTTCTGCATGGTCTCGACCTGGGACGACGTGAGGGAAGTCGTCGCCGGTCCGGCGGGACTCCTCTCGGGCTCGAGCAAGCCGCGCATGCTCATCGAATGCTCGTCGATCTCACTCGAAGGGTCGGCCGAGCTGCGCACGATCCTCGCCAAGCGCGGCATCGAATATCTCGCCGCTCCCGTGTCGGGGAACGCCAAGGTCATCAAGGCGGGGCGGCTTTCCTTCGTCTGCTCCGGACCGAAGAGCGCGTTCGATGCTGCTCTGCCGGCGTTAAAGCTCATCGCGCCCGCGGCGAGCTATGTCGGCGAAGGCGAGCTCGCGCGCATCGTCAAGATCTGCCACAACGTTTTTCTGGGCATCGTTACGCAATCGCTCGCCGAGATTACTGTTCTCGCGCAGAAGGCGGGTGTTCCGCGACACGCCTTCCTCGACTTCATCAATCAGAGCGTGATGGGCTCGACCTTTTCGCGCTACAAGACGCCGGCGTTCGTCAACCTCGACTTCAAAGTGACGTTCACGCCGCATCTCTTGCGCAAGGACCTCGACCTTGGGCTCGACGCGGGCCGACGCTTCGAAGTGCCGATGCCTCTCGCCTCGCTCACGCGTGACATCGTGCAGACGTTGATCGGCCGCGGCATGACCGAGGAGGATTTCGCGCAACTGCTGCTGTTGCAAGCCGAGGCCTCCGGTATCAAACTCTCGCCGGAAAACGTAGCGGTAAGCGACGGTCTGGCGCAATAAAAAGGAGACGATGATGAATTGCGGGCCGTTGGTTTCCATGCTCGTGCTCGCTTCCCTGTGGCCTGCGATGGGACTCGCGCAGAGTTATCCAGCCAAGCCGGTTCACGTCACAGTGTCGTTCACCGCCGGCAGCGCGACCGACATCCTCGCCCGCACCTACGGCGAGAAGCTCTCGCAGCTGTGGGGCCAGCCGGTCGTCGTCGAAAGTCGTCCCGGCGCGGGCGGGTCTATCGGCGCCGGCGTGGTCGCGAAGTCGCCCGCGGACGGGTACACGCCGCTGGTCAACTCCGCCGCGCAGGCGTACAACCCCTCGATCTATTCCAATCTGCCTTTCGATACGGTCAAGGATTTCGTCGACATCGCGGCGCTTGGCGGACAGCCGAACGTGCTCGTGGTGGCGCCATCGGCCGGCGTGAAGAGCGTCGCCGAGCTCATTGCACTGGCGAAGGAGAAGGCGGGGCAGCTCAACTTCGGCTCGGCCGGCACGGGAAGCGGAACGCGCATCAACGGCGAGAAGTTCAAGCTCGCTGCGGGCATCGACGTCGTGCACATTCCGTACAAGGGGACACCGGAAGCGCTCACCGATACCATCGCCGGGCGCGTTACCCATTTCTTCTCGCCGATCTCTGCCGCATTGCCGTTCGTGCGCGACGGCAAGCTCGTCGCGCTGGCGGTAAGCACGGCGAAGCGCTCGAGCGCATTGCCCAACGTGCCGACGGTTGCCGAGTCGGCGAAGGTGATCAAGGCCGCCGGGATCAAAACGCAGTAGCGGCGCCGCCCGGCAGGTATCATTGGGCGCCGCGCAGGCTTGACGGCGGGAGGGGGAACAATGGCGAATTCCGATCAAGGCATGACCTTTCCGCGTCTGCTGGCGAAGCATGCCGCAGAGCGCGGCGATCGTCCGGCGACACGCGAGAAGGATCTCGGCATCTGGCAGACCTGGACCTGGGCGCAAGTGGCTGCCGAGGTGCGGGCGCTCGCCTGCGGGCTCGCCGCGCAAGGATTCCGGCGCGGGATGCATCTCGCCATCATCGGCGATAACCGGCCAAGGCTGTACTGGTCGATGACGGCCGCTCAAGCGCTCGGGGGCATTCCGGTGCCGATGTATCAGGACGCGCCCGCCGCGGAATTCGCCTACGTGCTCAACGACGCCGAGATTGCGTACGCGGTCGTCGAGGATCAGGAACAGGTCGACAAGATGCTTGAGGCGAAGCCGCAGGTGCCGACACTCGAGCATATCTATTACGACGACCCGCGCGGCATGCGCAATTACGATGGCGTGACGAGCTTCGACCGGCTGCTCGAGATCGGGCGCGAGTTCGATCGCGCGCACCCGGACTTTTTCGACACCGAGTTGGAGAAGGGCCGGCCGGACGATGTCTCCGTCATGCTCTATACCTCGGGCACGACGGGCAAGCCCAAGGGCGTGCGCCAGACGCATAGCTCCTTCATCGATGCCGCGCGGAGCGGCGTGGCGTTCGACCGCCTCACCTCGGACGAAGACGTGCTTTCGTACCTGCCGATGGCCTGGGTCGGCGACCATCTCTTCTCGTTCGCGCAATGGATGGTCGCGGGCTTCACCATCAACTGTCCCGAATCCGCCGAGACGGTGATGACCGATCTGCGCGAAATCGGTCCGACGTATTACTTCGCGCCGCCGCGTATCTTCGAAAATCTGCTCACGCAGGTGATGATCCGCATGGAGGACGCGAGCGCAGCGAAGCGCTGGCTGTTCCGCCATTTCACCGATGTCGCAAAGCGCTGCGGCGCCGAAATCCTCGACGGCAAGCCGGCGCCGCTCGGCGATCGGATCCTCTACGCGATCGGCAATCTTTTGGTGTACGGTCCGCTGCGCAACGTCCTCGGCATGAGCCGCATTCGCATCGCGTATACAGCGGGAGCGGCGATCGGGCCGGACCTCTTCCGTTTCTACCGCTCGATCGGCGTCAACCTGAAGCAGCTCTACGGCTCAACCGAAACCTGCGCGGCGGTGTGCCTGCAGGCCGACGGCGAGATCAAATTCGACAGCGTCGGCAAGCCGGTGCCGGGCGTCGAGGTTCGCATCGCGGACAATGGAGAAGTCCTGGTGCGCGGTCCGATGTTGCTCAAGGAATATTACAAGCGGCCCGATGCCACCGCCGAGTCAATCGACGCCGAGGGTTATTTCCACACGGGAGACGCCGGCTTCTTCGACGAAAGCGGCCAGCTCAAGATCATCGACCGCGCCAAGGACGTCGGGAAGCTCGCGAGCGGCGCCATGTTCGCGCCGAACTACATCGAGAACAAGCTCAAGTTCTCTCCGCACATCCGCGAAGCGGTCGCCTTCGGCAGCAACCGCGAAAAGGTCTGCGCGTTCATCAACATCGACATGGGGTCGGTGGGCAACTGGGCCGAGCGCCGCGGCATGCCGTACTCCGGGTACACCGATCTTGCCGCCAAGCCGGAGGTCTATACGCTGATCCGCGAATGCGTCGAGAAAGTGAACGCCGAGCTGGCCGGCGAAGGTGCGCTCGCGGCGTCGCAGGTTCACCGCTTTCTCATCCTGCACAAAGAGCTCGATCCGGACGACGACGAGCTCACGCGCACACGCAAGGTGCGGCGCAACTTCGTCGCGGAGAAATATACGGTGCTGCTCGACGCGCTGTACGGAGGCAAGGGCGTGCAGCACATTGAGACGCAGGTGAAGTTCGAGGATGGCCGCACGGGGGTCGTCGCCGCAGACCTCGTGATCGCCGAAGCCAAGGTCTTCCCCGCCGTCGACTTGCGCAAGGCGGCATAGCGCCCGATGACCGCGCAACGAAGCATCGGCGATGTCGTTCTCCAGCTTGATCGGATTTCGCTGTCCTTCGGGGGCGTCAGGGCGCTCACCGCGATTAGCTGCGACGTTCGCGAGCACGAGATCCGCGCAATTATCGGCCCCAACGGCGCCGGGAAGAGCTCGATGCTCAACGTGATCAACGGCGTCTATCACCCGCAGGAAGGAACGATCACCTTTCGCGGCGAAGTGCGGCGCGACATGAACCCGCACAGCACCGCCGCACAAGGCATTGCGCGCACCTTTCAGAACATCGCGCTCTTCAAGGGGATGAGCGTGCTCGACAACATCATGACGGGGCGAAATCTCAAGATGCGCGCGACCTTTCTGGAGCAGGCGATCCACGTCGGCCGCGCGCGCCGCGAAGAGCTGGAGAACCGGCACCGGGTCGAGGAGGTGATCGATTTTCTCGAGATCCAGCACATCCGCAAGACGCCCGTGGGGCGCCTGCCGTACGGGCTGCAGAAGCGTGTCGAGCTCGCCCGCGCGCTCGCCGCGGAGCCGTCGCTGCTCCTGCTCGACGAGCCGATGGCCGGCATGAACGTCGAGGAGAAACAGGACATGTGCCGTTTCGTGCTCGACGTGAACGAGCAATACGGGACGACCATCGTGCTGATCGAGCACGACATGGGCGTGGTCATGGACATCTCCGATCGCGTGGTCGTGCTCGACTACGGAAAGAAGATCGGCGACGGCACGCCGGACGAGGTGCGCGGGAACCAGGCCGTGATCGACGCCTATCTCGGCGTCGCGCACTGAGCGAGGGATGGACTTTTCCTTCTTCCTCGAAGTGCTGATCGGCGGACTGCTTTCCGGCGTGATGTATTCGCTGGTCGCGCTCGGCTTCGTGCTGATCTACAAGGCCTCAGGCGTATTCAACTTCGCGCAGGGCGCCATGGTCTTCTTCGCCGCGGCGACCTTCGTCGGACTGCACGAGATGGGCCTCAGCTTCTGGCTCGCGTTCATCGCCACGCTCGGAGCGATGATCGTTCTGGGCCTTGCCACCGAGCGCATCGTGCTTCGCCCGCTCGTGAACCAGCCGCAGATCACGCTGTTCATGGCGACCATCGGGCTCACCTTTCTGATCGAGGGCATGTCGCAGCTCTTCTGGGGGTCGCAGCCGCACAACCTCGATCTCGGCATCCAGGACGAGCCGCTGGAGTGGATAAGCGCGGCGACCGGGCTCGGCATATCGAAGTTCGACCTCGTTGCGGCCGGCATCGCCGCGGTGCTCTTCGTCTCGCTGGCGGTGTTTTTCAGCCGCACGCGCATCGGACGCGCGCTGCGGGCCGTGGCTGATGATCATCAGGCGGCGCTGGCCGTCGGCATTCCCTTGCAGCAGATATGGGGCATCGTCTGGGCGGTGGCGGGTTTCGTCGCGCTGGTGGCGGGCATGCTCTGGGGTGCGCGCAACGGCGTCCAGTTCGCCCTCACCTTTCTTGCGCTGAAAGCGCTGCCGGTCCTGATCCTCGGCGGATTCGAATCGATTCCTGGAGCGATCGTCGGGGGGCTGATCGTCGGCGCCAGCGAAAAGCTTGCCGAGGTGTACATCGGGCCGCATGTCGGCGGCGGCATCGAAGGCTGGTTTCCGTACGTGCTCGCTCTGCTTTTCCTGCTCGTGCGTCCGGAAGGGTTGTTCGGAGAAAAGCACATCGATCGAGTGTAAATGCTTTACCGAGAAGCAGGTCAGTTCAAAGCGTCGTACGCCGAGGACCAGCAGATCTTCCCGATCCGCCAGGACCGGATCGCGGTCGTGCTGTTCCTCGCCACTGCGTATCTCGTCGTGCCCTCGATCGCGAACCAGTACTGGCTCTCCGCGATCCTGATCCCGTTTCTCATCTTTGCGTTGGCGACGGTTGGACTCAACCTGCTGACGGGATACGCCGGTCAGCTCTCGCTCGGGACAGCCGCGTTCATGGCGGTCGGCGCCTTCGCCGCATACAACTTCCTGCTGCGGGTCCCCGGCATTCCGCTGCTCGTGGCCTTCGTGCTGGCGGGTGTGTGCGCCGCGCTCGTCGGCATCGTTTTCGGGCTTCCGAGCCTGCGAATCAAGGGCTTCTATCTCGCGGTGGCTACGCTCGCGGCGCAGTTCTTTGTCGTCTGGGCGCTCACCAAGTTCGGCTGGTTCTCGAACTACAGCTCATCGGGAGTCATCAACGCGCAGAAGATGACGATCCTCGGCTATTCGTTCGACGCGCCTCTCGCGAAGTACTTCCTGGTCCTCACGATCGTCGTGGGCCTCGCGCTCGCCGCGAAGAACATGGTGCGAAGCTCGATGGGACGCGCCTGGATGGCGGTACGCGACATGGACGTCGCCGCCGAGGTGATCGGCATCCCGATCCTGCGCACCAAGCTCATGGCGTTCGCCATCAGCTCCTTCTACTGCGGCGTGGCCGGAGCGCTGTACGCCTTCGCCTATCTCGGCACGGTCGAACCCGAAGGCTTCAACCTCGATCTCTCGTTCCGGGTGCTGTTCATGGTCATCATCGGCGGGGTGGGGAGCGTGCTTGGCTCGTTTCTCGGCGCCGCCTTCATCGTGCTTCTGCCAATCTTCCTCGACACCATCGCCCACCCGATCGAGCTGACGCTGGGGCTCAGCTTACCTCCCGGGCTGATGTCGAACGTCGAGTCGGTCGTTTTCGGCGGGCTCATCATCTTCTTCCTCGTGGTCGAGCCGCACGGTTTCGCCCGACTGTGGCAGATCGGCAAGGAAAAGCTGCGTCTCTGGCCCTTTCCGCACTGATGCTGCGGTGCAATAAAGATGGAGTTGCGGCATCGATGCGGCTGTTGATCGGGGACAAGGTCAGTTGTTGACAAGCGCCGGGTTGTGGCAAATGCTTGGTTGGTTTCGCTTCGAGGCAGGCTTTCCTAGGAGGACAGACAATGAAGGCAGTCAAGGCGGCCCTGCTGGGGCTCGCGCTGGCCGGCGTCGGGACCGCGGCTGTTGCGCAAAACGAGCAGTTCATCCCGATGATCGGATACTGGGTCGGCCCATACGCGGCAGGGGGCTCGGGCATCTATGGCGGATTTATCGACTACCTCAACATGGTCAACGCCAAGGACGGCGGCGTGAACGGCGTCAAGCTGACCTACGAGAAGTGCGAAACCGAGTACAACAACGCGCGCGGAGTCGAGTGCTACGAGCGCGAGAAGAACAAGGGTCCGACCGGAGCGACGGTGATCAATCCGCTGTCAACGGGAATCACCTACTCGCTGATCGACAAGGTAACGGCCGACAAGATTCCGCTCGTTTCGCTGGGCTACGGGCGCACCGACGCCACCGACGGGCGCGTCTTTCCGTACGTCTTTCCGCTGATCACCAACTACTGGTCGCAGAATACCGCCGTCGTCAAATTCATCGGCACGAAGGAAGGCGGGATGGACAAGCTCAAGGGCAAGAAGATCGTGAACATCTATCACGATTCGGCCTACGGCAAGGAGACGATCCCGATCCTCGACGCGCAGGCGAAGAAGTACGGCTTCACGGTCACCCACATCCCTGTGCCACATCCCGGCAACGAGCAGGGTGCGCAATGGCTGGAAATCCGGCGGATCAAGCCCGACTGGGTGATCCTGCGCGGCTGGGGGGTGATGAACCCCACGGCGCTCAAGGCCGCGGCTAAGGTAGGCTTCCCGCGGGATCACATCGTCGGCGAGTGGTGGTCCGGCGCCGAGGAGGACACGATTCCCGCGGGCGATGCTTCAAAAGGCTATTTCGCGGCCGGCTTCAACGTCGCGGGCTCGAACTTCCCGGTGATCCAGGATATCAAGAAATACGTCTACGCCAAGGGCAAGGGCGAGATGGAGGACACGTCGCGCATTGGCTCGATCTACTACAATCGCGGGGTCGTGCACGGCATCGTCACGGTCGAAGCAATCCGCACCGCGCAAGCCAAGTATGGCAAGGGCAAGCCGATTACCCCCGAGCAGATGCGCTGGGGGATCGAGAACCTGCAGATCTCTGAGGCCCGGCTGAAGGAGCTCGGCGCAACCGGCTTCATGCAGCCGCTCAGGGTGACCTGCGCCGACCACGAGGGTGGCGGCGCGGTCAAGTTTCTGCAATGGGACGGCAACAAATGGAACGTGGTCTCCGACTGGATCCAGCCGGATCGCGAGCTGGTCCGCTCGATGATCGAGCAGTCCGCGGCCGCCTACGCGAAGGAGAAGAACATCACTCCTCGCGACTGCGGCGCCGGCTGAGATCACGCTCTCTCCGCTGAAGTCACACTGACGCTTCCCTCTCCTGCCGCAGAGGCGGGAGAGGGGAGTCAAGCCTGGGCATGTCCTCCGCTGTCGCTTCCACAAACCATGCGGCCCCCTCGGCCAACGCCGCCAAGGCGGGGCTGACGGTCAACAACATCGAGGTCATCTACGACCATGTGATCCTGGTGCTGAAGGGCGTCTCGCTCGAGGTTCCCGACGGCAGGATCGTCACGCTGCTGGGCGCGAACGGCGCCGGCAAGACCACGACGCTCAAGGCGATCTCCAATCTTCTGCGCGCCGAGCGCGGCGACGTCACGAAGGGCACGATCGAATTCAAGGGCCGGCGCGTGGACCGGCTCACCCCCAACGAGCTGGTCAAGCTGGGGGTGTGTCAGGTGATGGAAGGCCGGCACTGCTTTGCGCACCTGACCGTCGAGGAGAACCTGCTGACCGGAGCGTTTACGCGCCGCGCGTCGCGCGCCGAGATCCGGTCCGATCTCGACAAGGTGTATCGCTACTTTCCACGCCTCAAGCAGCGGCGTCTTTCGCTGTCGGGCTACACCTCGGGCGGCGAGCAGCAGATGACCGCGCTCGGCCGCGCGCTGATGGCGCAGCCTTCGATGATCCTTCTCGACGAGCCTTCGATGGGGCTCGCGCCGCAAATCGTCGAGGAAATCTTCGACATCGTGCGCGATCTCAACCAGAAGGAAGGCGTGAGCTTTCTTCTCGCCGAGCAGAACACCAACGTCGCTTTGCGCTTCGCCGATTACGGGTACATCCTGGAGAACGGCCGCGTGGTGATGGACGGAGCGGCCGCGGATCTCGCTCAGAACGAGGACGTCAAGGAGTTCTACCTGGGGCTCTCGACGGCGGGCCGGAAATCGTTCCGCGAGGTCAAGCACTATCGCCGCCGCAAACGCTGGCTCGCCTGATCGATCCGCGAAAGCCTTTCGCTCGATCGATGTACGATAGTCGTGGAGGCGGGGTTCCGTGACCGAACATTTCGACACGATCGAGACGCGCGATCCGGGTGAGCGCGAGCGCTCGCAGCTCGCTGCGCTGCGCTCGCAACTCGCGCACGCCAAAACCAACACCGTCGCATACGCGCGGCTTCTCGCGCGCGTCGATCCCGCGGAGGTCGTTTCCCACGCGGCGCTGGCGCGCCTTCCAGTCGTGCGCAAGTCGGAGCTGCTGGAGCTGCAGAAAGCGAATCGGCCCTTCGGCGGATTTGCCGCGGGGTGGGATTCGAAGCAGAGCCGCGCCCCGCTCGTCTTCGCCTCGCCGGGTCCGCTCTACGAGCCGGGGGGCGATGCTCGCGACTACTGGCGGCTCGCGCGCGCGCTCTATGCCGCGGGTTTTCGCCGCGGCGATCTCGTCCACAACTGCTTCTCGTATCACTTCACGCCGGCCGGCTCGATG
>DATJWL010000180.1:0-8053 GCA_035501215.1 Casimicrobiaceae bacterium | reverse complement strand
GAGCTTGCATGCGCAAGCACCACGTCGTCATCCATCTTTCGTCGCCCGCCTGGCTCGGTTGGCTGGGCTTTGGGCTACTTGCCATCGCCGTGCTCATCTTGTCGTTCTTCTTCTTGGCGGCGATGGTCGTGTTCATTGCGCTGACGGTCCTCGCCGCGCTCGCGGGCGGCTACTGGTTGCGGCACAAGCGAAGGCCCGGCCGACGAGCGGCTGCGGCCCCGATATTTCCGCCGGAACAACCGCGAGAGCGTAGATGACTCCGCCGTCTTGGCGGGCGGCACCCGTCTAGCCTGGAGGCTGCAGCTTCGTCGATCGCGCGCGAGGGGCGTCAAATGTTGGATCGACGCACCACGTACGGTCATCGCAAGCAAGTCGCGCGAGAACGAGCCAAGGGCAAGGAACTTGCGCCCTCAAACTCAACAGGCACGCTTCCTCGATCCAGCCACGCGGTGCGTTGCCTGGCTGCGTTGCCGACGGGTGCTCCCAGTGGCGTAAAGCAACGAAAGTTTCCGAACCGCTCTGTGGAGTCGCGAACTCCACGCTCTGGCGTAGCGCGAGCATTTCACCGCAGAGATCGATCGCATGCCCGGGGCTCACGATCACGCGGTCGCCAGCGGGCGACGCTTCGACGCGGACGCCCAGACCCTCTAGGATCCCGAAGCCGTGCGCAACGAGGTTATGGCGGCGTAGCTTCTCGCGGTGATACTCCTGCTCCGCGCTCAAAGCAGCCGCGTCCAGCAGCATGCCGGGGAAGAAATCAGGACGTAGCAGCGGTGCGTCTTGCTTCTCGTGCGCAAGCGTTGGCGCCGAAAGGGCCGCCAAGGCGCGGGAAGCGCTCTGGCGCAAAGGCTCGGGTAGCGCACCTGCGCGACAGGACACTTGTTCGGCGAGCCAGATGAAAAGTTCAACTAAGGTCACGCCCTCGTTCAGATCGGGCCGAGATGCAATTCCGAGTTCCCGGAGTACGCTGACAAGTGCTTGCAGACGTTCCGCGTTGATCGGTGTGTGTGCATCGACGCCAGGTATCGAATGTGCGGTCGTGGTCATTTCTTCGACGTAGACGCCTGGATGAAGGTATTCGGGCATGCTCGGCCTCCGGATGTTGACGGGTGGGGTTGTAGCCTACGCAGGGTAGGAATATGCTACCCGCTAACCTGCAGGGGTAGTGCTGTTCGCGCCGACGCCGCGAGAGAATCGCAACGGGTAGTGTGCAGCAGCGGCAGTGTCGATATCCCGGGGATTCCACCCAGTCTAGAGGCCCATGAGCAACGGTTGCTTCGCGCTCCGGCTCGACGGCGACACAACGCTTCTGTCTGGCGCCGCAGGGGGCGAGATCTTCGCCCAAGTGGTCGAGGACGCCGGCGCTGTGCCCTACATCAAGAAGCACCCCGGTCCGGTGCAATACGAGGACATCACCGTCGACGTGGGGTTCGCAATGTCCGACATGTTGTTCGACTGGATCGCCGCAGCATGGGCAGGCAAGGATCAGCCCAAGGACGGCGCCCTCCTGGCCGCGGGCTACGACCTCACCATCAAGGCGGAGCGCCAATTCAAGTCGGCGCACATCGCCGCGACGGTTGTTCCTGCCCTAGATGCGACGTCTAAGGCCACGTCGCCGCTTTCGGTGCGACTCGCGCCAGCCTCCATCGCGCTCGCTTCCGGCGCCGGCAAGCTGCAGCTCAAAGCTCTCAAGCAGCCCATCTGGCGAGCCTCAAACTTCAAATTGGAAATTGACGGCCTTGACTGCAGCAAGGTGATGCGGATTGATTCCTTCACCGTTCCCGGGGTCGCCGGCGGCAAGGTCGCGTTCCCGACGCTCGCGGTCACGCTCGCGGCGACTTCGGCGCCGACATGGAACAGCTGGCTCCAGGACTTCCTGATCGCGGGCAACAGCGGAGACGCTGCCGAGAAGAGCGGAAAGATCAGCTTTCTGCTGCCCGACCTCAAGACCTCGCTTGCGCGCATCGAGTTGCGCGGGCTCGGCATCGTCGGGCTCGAGACTGCGCCCGGCGGGCCAAGCCAGGTCGCGAAGCTCACCGCCTCGCTCTATTGCGAACAGATGTCTCTCCATCGGGACAAGCCATGAATCTCACTCCTCGCGGCGATGCGCACGTTCGACTCGGCACGCTGACCGGCCGGCCGGGACCCGACCGCCGCTCCTGGGTGATCCGGCCCGACGATCTGCTCGTGCTCGACTTCGCGCCCATCAACCTCGCCGTGAAGCCGGCCGAAGGCGACATGCCGGCGCAGCTCGCGAAGAGTGGCGCGGGACAGGCGTATCTCGTCGTCACGTTTCCGCCGCAGAACATCGCGGAGCAGGCGTATTTCACGACGGCCCCCGAGTATCCGGTCTCGAACGGCCTCAAGGGAGACCCGGACGCAGGAAGTGGCGACGAGCCGCCCGACCTGGCGCCGATCCAGGCGGTCGTCTCGGGCTGGTCGCGGCTCGTGTTCCGTGTCCCCGACGATCGGCTACCCATCGCGTGGAGTCTCGAATCGCTGCTCGAGGCGATGCGCACGCTCGAGTTGAGCGTTCCCGCCAACGCGTTGCCGCCGACGCCGAAGCGCTTCGGCGCCGAGCGCGTGCTCGGTCCGCTGCTCGAGACAGCCACGCGCGGCAAGTTCGCCTTCGCCGCAGCGGCCGGCGCCGACGCGAAGCAGACGGTTGGCGCCAAGCAGATCATCTCCGCGCTTCGTCCCGACGCCGGAGTAGTCGCCGCCTCACGCGCGCGCCGTCAGCTGCGCGTCGCCGCGTACGCGCTCGGTATCACGGATGCCACAGGATCGGCCACGATCGGGCTGCACGACGCCCTCGTCGAGTCGGTCGTCGGAACGGGCATCAAGGTCGGTTTGATGCGACCTGAGCCACGGGCGCCGTCGCAGAACGAAACCTCGCTCGAGCTTCCCTACGAGGTCTTTCTGTCGCCGCATCGCCTGGCCGCGTGGCTGCACGCAGCCACGCCGGTCACCTCGCCGCAGGACGGCCACACCGAGCTGTGGCACACGCGCCTCGGCGCGCGCCAAGCGGATGGGACGGGGGTCGAGGGTCCGACCGATACACGCACCGTGCGCGCGGTATGGACAACAGCGGGTCTCGCTCCGTCGACGCCGAAATGGGGAGAGGACGTAAACACACCCGGTCACGCGAACTTCCCGTATCGCATGTCGATGGACGCCTTCGACAAGCACAACGTCGTGCATCTGTCGTCGAATTTCCGGCTGCAGGATCCGGCCCACCCGAAGCGTTACTACGAACCGGAGCCAATCGACGTCAAGCTGCTCGCGCTGTCGTCGCTCGGAGCGTGGCTCGATTCGCGCGGCGTGTGGGATGGCGACCTGCCCGGCCGACTGTCGGTCGAGGAATGGCGCCACCGCGCCACCCTCGGCCGCGATCATTACGTACGCATCGTATACCGCGGGCGGCTCTTCCCGTGGGGTCATCGCGCCTCGGTCGTGAAGGTGACCGAGCGCCAGTTCGAACCGACGCTCGCCGGCAACCCGGCGTATCTCCGCCAGCGCATGTTTCTGGTGGTGAAGGAACCGCTGCGGATGTACGGGAGCATCGGTCTCCTCTACGACGGTCCCGATCCCGAGCGTCAGGGCGAGAAGATCGACCTGATGCTGCCGTTCCAGCGGGTCCGGATCACCACCGTCGTATCGCCGCTCCTCGACCCGCCGGAGACGGACCATATCGCAGGCAAGATGCAGGGCTGCTTCTGGCCGAACGTCGGTGGCAAGCCGTTCCAGTTCCATCTGGTCGGCACCGATATGGAAGGCAATGACGTCGACTTCACGATGCCGCTCATCTTCGTCGGCAAGGAGGAGACCGACCCGCCATACGCAAGCTCGATCGTTCCCGACGACGTCGTGACGAAGTACGAGAGCGACACCTGGCCCGGCTCGGCGCAGAAGCGCTCGCAGGTGCAGCTCTTCGGGCAGAAGGTCGCGCTCGCCAAGAGCGGCGACACCGACGACACGACCTTCGCGGTGCAGTCGATCACCTTCGGCGCATTCGTGCCGCAGGAGCCGACATACAACGATCTGCCCACGCTCGAGCCGCGCTTCTTCCCGATCCTGCGCTCGGCCGAGATCGACGTTCCCGCGCTCCAGGCCATCGCCCGCACGACCGCGCCGGCCAGCGTGGTCTATGCGGCGCCGTACCTCCTGAACGAATTCGCAGCCGGCAACGAAGGCGAAGTCTTCCTCGCGCGCGATCCAGCGCAGGCCGCGCTGGAGGTCAAGTTCAGCGACAAGGGTGACCGCTCGGGCGGACTGGTGACGCCCGATCTGTCGATGAGCGGCGTGTCGCGGATCACCGGTCCGATCTCCGGCGACCTCGGGATCTCCGCGGCCGGATCTTTCAGTCCGAACGCGTGGTTCGGCGCGATCGCTGGCGCAAAGCTCTTCGGCGTGCTCAAACTCAGCGACATCCTCCACGACGTTGGCTTCGACGAGCTCGACAAGCTGCCGCGGTTCGTAGGCCAGGCGTTGAACCAGGTAGAGAGCCTACTTTCCGATCTCGTACGCCTGCGCGAGCGTCTGGCCGTCGATTCCGTGCCGGACACCGGCGCGGTGACGTTCCTGCTCAACCAGCTCACCGATCCTGACACCGGCTCGATTCCAGCGCTGCTCGACGGCGGTACCGTGGCCACCGTCGTCTCGCAGCTTGCCTCGCTCAACACCGAGCTCGACACGCTGCGGGGCAAGATAGGCGCGAGCGCTCTGCCGTCAGGCGTCAAGGCGGTGGTGGCGCAGTCGCTCGACGGCCTACAGACCGGGATCGGCGACGTGCTCGCAAAGGCCGAGCTACTGACCGAGTTTGCTGCGGGCGGGGACTTGCCCCGCGCGCTGCGCGCGCACCTCGAGTGGCGGCCGCAGATCAAGCAGGCGGGACCCTTCGTGCCTTCGGGCGACCGCAACCTCGTGCTCGCGGTCGACGCCGCGGGCGACGCGTTCTCGGTGACCTGCTCGCTCGATCACTTCACGATCGACATCGAAGTCCTCGCGCTGCATTTCGATCGCGTGCAATTCCGCTCGGTGGCGGGCAAGAAGCCGGAAGTCGACGTGGTCTTCACGGGATTCGAGTTCAAGGGGCCGCTCTCCTTCGTCCAGACGTTGAAGGAGCTGATCCCTTTCAACGGCTTCTCGGATCCGCCCGACGTGCAGGTCACCGCGAAAGGCATCACCGCCGGCTTCAGCGTGGGGCTGCCCAACATCGCCGTCGGCGTGTTCAGCCTCGAGAACCTGAGCCTCGCGGCGGGCTTCAACGTGCCGTTCATCGGACCGCCGCTCAACACGTGGTTCAGGTTCTGCGAGCGCGAGAATCCCGCGCGGCTCACGGTGAGCCTCTTCGGCGGCGGCTTCTTCTTCGGGCTCACCGCCGACGCCTCCGGCCTCACGGTGCTCGAAGGCGCGATCGAGTTCGGCGCGGCGGCTTCGGTCGACTTCGGCGTGGCCTCCGGCAGCGTGTCGGTGATGGCGGGCCTGTACTTCAAGATCGAGGGCAGCGATTTCACGCTCGCCGGCTACTTCCGCATGCGCGGCGAGGTCGAGGCGCTCGGGCTGGTCTCGGTATCGATCGAGCTCTATCTCGAGATGCGCTACGAGAGCGCAAGCGGAAAGTGCACGGGGACCGCGACCATCAGCATCGAAATCGAGGTGGCGATGTTCAGCACGACCATCTCGATCAGCTGCACCAAGAAGTTCGCCGGCGGGAACAACGATCCCACGCTCGCCGAGCTGCTCGACGTGGCGCCCGACGCGACGTCCGCGGACTGGAACGCCTACTGCGAAGCGTTCGCCTAGGAGCCTCGCATGATCCTCGAGAAAGTCCTCTGGACGGCCCTGCCGAACCACTTCGACAAGAACAAGCGCCTGCGCATTTCGCTGCACGTGGCGCCGCGGCTCGTCAACGACGACGGCAGCACCGCGGCCGGGAAGGTCGGCGAGTGCGCCGCCTTCTCCGATTGGCCGAAGCGGCTCGCCACCCTCAAGTTCAAGGTCGAGTTCGGCAACGGCGTGACGGCCGAGGGCGTGCCCGAGCAGCCGGCCGACAGCGCGCTGTGGTTGCGGCTCTTCCCGGAAGACACGCCGCTGCAGCCGTTCGCGTTCCAGGATCATGCTCAGCGCTACCTCCATGTGTTCCCGGTGCGCGGCGTGCACACCTTCGTGCAGCAGGCCTACGGCGCGGCCGCCGCGCAGGGCATCGACCATCCGTCGATCGACGATCCGTTCGGGCCGCTGGCGTACTTCGCGCCGCTCGAGCACCTCGCCGCGACCTCGCGCGACTCGCACACGTTCTTCGACGAGCTGGCGCGGGCGCGCTCGCCCAAGTCGGGCAGCGGGAAGGTCGTGCACGAGTACGTGGCGAGCGCTTCGCTGCCGCCGGAACAGCAGGCGGTGGCGAACACCTTCTTCGAGGCGTACCGCTTCTATCTCCGGCCGGGGAGCCAGAATCCCGATCTCCCGGCGAAATACATCGAGCCCAGCCCCAAGCCGCCGACGCTCGACTTCCACCAGCGGGTAAGCGCGCTCGCCGATCACCCGCAGGTGCTGCGCAAGCTCGGGTTGGTGATCGATCTCGTGGTGCAGCTCGACTCGCCTTCGGGACAGCTGCCCGCCACGGGCGCCGTGCGCGTCGTGCCGGCCGGAAACCTGCCCGAATCGCCGCCGCTCGCCGCGTGGACCCACTACGAGCTCGACAAGAACTGGTTCGGCGCGCGGCCGCAGCAGAAGGCGCGCATCAATCGCGGCCTGCTCGACCTCAACGAGGCCTGGGAGCTGGTTCAGGTCGACGTGGACGGCGCGGCGCTGCAAGCGGTGGGCTTCGCCGATACGCTGCGCCGCATGCGCGACGAGGACACCCGCGGCCCGGCAGCCCCCGACGAGGCCGCGGTGCCGGCGCTACGCTCGGCGGGCTTCGCGCTGGCGCGCGCCGGCCGCGGCGAGCAGCTGCTCGAAGATCTCCACGGCCGCAAGTCGAAGAACGATCAGTACGAGGCCAAGCAACCGCCGACCTTCGATGCCGAGGATCTCGTGCGCGGCTATCGTATCGACGTGCGCGACGCCGACGCGCCGGGCGGCGCGCGGTGGTTCTCGCTCCACCAGCGCATCGCCGACCACGAGGCGCCGCCGCCGGCGGCCGGAGGGGAGCCGATCAGCTTCGAGATCGAGGACGAAGGCTACGTGAAGGCGACGAGCGCTGCCTCCGAGCGAGCCGATCACCCGTCGGCGTCCGACGATCTCTATCTGCACGAGACCGTGTTCGGATGGGAAGGTTGGAGCCTCGCCGTGCCGCGGCCGGGCAAGCGCATCATGGAGCCGCAGAAGGGAGGCGAGACGCCGCTCGCGCGCCACGATCCGGCCGCGGGGTCGCCTCCGCTCGTCACGAAGCTATCGTCTCCGTCGAAGACGCTGCCGCGCCTGAGGGTGGGACACCGCTATCGGTTGCGTGCCCGCACGGTGGACCTCGCGGGCAACAGCCGCCCGTTCGACCCGAAGGATCTGGAGCCTGCGCAGGCTTCGCTCGCATCCGCGGAGCAGGCGTATCGGCGCTTCGAGCCGGTGCCATCGCCTACGGTGCTGCGGCGGCATCCCGACACCGAGGGCGAATCGCTCGAGAACCTCGCGATCCGCTCCGACCTCTCGATCGCCGCGACCGCGTACGCGACGCGGCCCGATGTCATCGATGCGCTCAAGCAGGCGGGCGCCGATCACGTCTATGCCGGCGACTCGCAGCGGCATCTCGCTCCGCCGAAGGCCTCCGAGCAAATGACCGAGCAGGACGGCAAGCTCGACGCGGCGTTCGGCGGCACGCCCGCGGCCATGACCGCAGCGCTGCGCGTCGCCCTGCGCGAAGAGGGAACGTTCCTCGATCCGAAGATCGTCGATACCGCCACCGGACAGAAGACCGTCGCGCAAACGAAGATCGTCCTGCTGCCGAAGGGAACCAAGCCCCCGGCCAAGCGCGGCGTTGGCTTGCCCGGCGGCGCGTACGCGTACTACCCCGACGCGGCGGTCGTATTGCCTTATCTGCCCGATCCGATGGCCATCG
>DATJWL010000179.1:0-2215 GCA_035501215.1 Casimicrobiaceae bacterium | reverse complement strand
GGACGCCACCTGAAAGGCGATTACTCGCCGCCGGCGAGCACGACGTTGCGGCCGAGCGCCAATTCGGCGGCGAGCGGACTCACCTGCGCTGCGTACGCGGCAAGCTCGCTCGCAGCAATCGGCTGCGCGTTGGGCAGCGCGATCGTCAGCGGATCGCGCTGCACGTTGTCGACGCGGAACTCGTAGTGCAGATGCGGGCCGGTAGCCCACCCGGTCTGGCCGACGTAGCCGATCACCTCGCCCTGCCGCACCGTCGCGCCGACGCGCAATCCGGCCGCGAAACGCGACAGATGCGCATAGAGCGTCGAGTACGCTCCGTTATGCTTGACTGCCACGACGTTGCCGTAGCCGGTTTGTCGCGCGACGAGCGCGATCTTGCCGTCACCCGCTGCGCGCACCGGGGTGCCGGTCGGCGCGGCGAAGTCCACGCCCTTGTGCGCGCGCCAGGTCTGCAGGAATGGATGGAAACGCGCGAGCGAAAAGCCGGAGGTGATGCGCGTAAAGGCAAGCGGCGAGCGCAGGAATGCCTTCCTCAAGCTCTTGCCGTCCTCGGCGTAATAGCCTTCGCTACCGTCTGCCCCGCGCCAGAGGAACGCGCGGCGCGGCGTGCCCTTGCTGACGAACTCCGCGGCGACGATCTTGCCCGCGCCGATCGGCTCGCCGTCGACGTAGCGCACCTCGTAGACCACGGCGAAGCGGTCGCCGCGACGCAGATCGTGATGGAAGTCGATGTCGCCGGAGAACACGTCGGCGAGCTGCATGGTCACGGCATCCGGCACGCCGACCGCATCGGCGGCGGCGAAGAGCGAGGAGTTGATTTCGCTCGACCGGATCGCGAGGCGCACGTCGCTCTGCGGCGCGATGGTACGCGCATTAAAGTCGTTCCCATTGCGGTCGATCGTGAGCTGTTCGCCGCCGGGCAACAGGTAGCGCAGCGCGAGGATGCGCCCATCTTCGTCGGTCGCGAGTCGAAGCGCCTTGCCCGGACGCAATTGATACAGGGCCCGCGCGGTTGCGCTGGTGTGCAGGAAATTCCATGCGTCGGGATCGTCCGCGCCGAGCCGCGCGAGCATCTGGCCCAGCGTGTCGCCGCGGCGCACGCGCTCCTCGCGCCAGAATCGGTCTTGGGCCGCGGGCAACGCGATCAACGGCAGCGGCAGCTCCCGCACGATGCGCTCGGTGGGCACGGAGTCGAGGGTGGTTCCCGGGGCGAGCCCGAAGGCGGCGACGATGCCGCCGCAGGCCAACGCGGCAATGACGGCGATGAGACCGAAGCGGACGCGGCCGGCGTTCATCGCGATCCTTTGCGGTAACATGGCGCGTTTGCGAAAAACTCTTCCATCAATCGACGCTCTCCGGCGCTGCTCCGTCCTTTAAGGTCGGCGGATTGTAGCAGAAGCGCGAAACGACCCATGACCCCCGACATCGAGCACCAGCTCGCCGTCTTCAAGCGCGGCGCCGACGAGCTGATCGTTGAGGCGGAGCTCGCTGCCAAGCTCAGACGGGGCAAGCCGCTGCGCATCAAGGAAGGATTCGACCCGACCCGGCCTGACTTGCACCTCGGCCACACGGTGCAGTTCAACAAGCTCAGGCAGCTCCAGGATCTCGGCCACCACATCATCTTCCTCGTCGGCGACTTCACCGGGATGATCGGCGACCCGACGGGCCGCAACATCACCCGCCCGCCGTTGAGCCGCGAAGAGCTCGAAGCCAACGCCAAGACCTACACCGACCAGGTCTTTCTCATCCTCGACCGCGACAAGACCGAGGTCGCGTACAACTCCAAGTGGCTGCAGGCGCTTGGCGCCGACGGAATGATCCGGCTCGCGGCAAAGTACACAGTGGCGCGCATGCTCGAGCGCGACGATTTCGCAACGCGCTATCGCGAGGGCCAGCCGATCGCCGTGCACGAGTTCCTCTACCCGCTGGCGCAGGGTTACGACTCCGTCGCGCTGAAAGCAGACGTCGAGCTGGGCGGCACCGACCAGAAGTTCAATCTGCTCGTCGGGCGCGAGCTGCAGCGCCATTACGGACAGGAGCCGCAGGTGATCCTCACGCTGCCGCTCCTCGAAGGGCTCGACGGCGTCAACAAGATGTCGAAGTCGCTCGATAACTACGTCGGCATCACCGAGCCGCCGGAGGAAATGTTCGGCAAGCTCATGTCGATTTCCGACGAGCTGATGTGGCGCTACTACGAGCTGCTGTCGTTCCGCCC
>DATJWL010000178.1:0-4362 GCA_035501215.1 Casimicrobiaceae bacterium | reverse complement strand
GGCGAAGGCGGCGCCTGACGGCTACACGATCCTGTTCACGCTGTCCTCGCACACGATCAATCCGAAGCTCTACTCGAACCTTCCCTTCGATGTCGAAAAGGATTTCGTCCCGATCAGTCTCGCCGCGACGCTCCCTCAAATCCTCGTCGCCAATCCCTCCCTGCCCGTGAACAACGTGCGCGAGCTGATCGCGCTCGCCAGGGCGCAGCCGGGGAAGCTCAACTACGCATCGGTCGGAACCGGTTCGCCGGCGCACATCGCCGGCGAACTCTTCAAGCTCAAGACCGGTGTGGACATGGTGCACGTCCCCTACAAGGGCGGCGGTCCCGCCATCACCGATACGCTGGGCGGACAAGTGCAGCTTGCCTTCGTGTCGATTCCCGCCGCGCTCCAGTACGTGAAGGCCGGCAGACTCAAGGCGCTCGCCGTCACGAGCGACACGCGCAGCACGGCGGCGCCGGACATTCCCACGCTCGTCGAATCGGGCATTCCCGATTGCGTGGTGAATTCGTGGTACGGGGCGCTCGCTCCGGCGAAGACGCCGCCCGCCATCGTCGCCAAGCTGCAGGCTGCGTTCGCAAGGGTCCTGGCGACGCCCGAGGTGAAGGAGAAGCTCTTCCTGCAGGGTGCGGAAGCCGCAGCGTCGACCTCGGAGGAATTCGACCGCCGGATCCGCGCCGAGCTGAAGCAGTGGGAATACGTGATTCGCGAAGCAAAGATCAAGGCCGAATGATGGGTGGCAAATAATGGGCGGCAAGGACCGGCTTCCAGCAACCGATGCGATGAGCGCAATCGTCACCGATCTCGTCGCGCGAGCACGCGCCGCGCAGCGCGCCTTCGAGAGCGCGACCCAGGAGCGCGTCGACGAAGTCGTCACCGCCGCCGGATGGGCGATCGTCGAGCCGACGCGCAACCGCGCGCTCGCGGAGCGCGCGGTGCGCGATACGGGGCTCGGCAACGTCGCAGACAAGATCGCCAAGAACCGGCGCAAGACGATGGGATTGCTGCGCGACCTCGCCGGCGCAAAGTCGGTGGGGATCATCGCCGACGATCCGGAGCGCGGGCTCACCGAGATCGCGCGCCCAGTCGGCGTCGTGGGTGCGCTCACGCCCTCGACCAATCCGGCAGCGACCCCGGCCAACAACATCATCAACGCGCTCAAAGGCCGCAACGCCATCATCGTCGCGCCGTCGCCGCGCGGCGCATCAACATTCGCGCTGCTGCTCGAGTTCGTGCACGCCGAGCTCGCGCGCGTCGGCGCGCCGCGCGAACTTGTGCAGTCGCTGCCGAGCCCCGTCACGCGCGAAGCCACTGCGGAGCTGATGCGGCAAGTCGATCTGGTCGTCGCAACCGGCTCGCAGACCAACGTCCGGGGCGCGTACTCGAGCGGCACGCCGGCGATCGGCGTAGGCACCGGCAACGTCACCGTGATTGTCGATGAGACGGCGGACCTCGCCGATGCCGCGGACAAGATCGCGCGCTCGAAATGCTTCGACAACGCGACGAGTTGCTCCTCCGAGAACAGCCTCATCGCGCTGGCCGCCGTGCATGAGCCGCTGCTCGAGGCGCTCGCCGCCGTCGGAGGAGTGCTGCTCGACCCGGGCGAAGCGCGCCAGCTCGAACGGGCGATGTTCCCGGGCGGACGCCTCGCACCGGACTACATCGCGCAGGATGCGCCGACGATTGCAAGGCGCGCGGGCTTGTCGCGCGCTGCGCTCGCGGCGGCCCGGTTCCTCATCGTCGAGCAAAGGGGCGTCGGGCGCGAGCATCCTTTCTCCGGCGAAAAGCTCTCACCGGTGCTCTCGCTTTATCGCGCGGCAGACTTTGCTGCCGCCGGGTCCCTCGCCGGGCGCCTGTTGCGGCATCAGGGCGCGGGTCATTCGATCGGACTGCATAGCGCGATTGACGAACGCGCCGTGGAGCTGGGCCTCGAGCTTCCCGTGTGCCGCGTCATCGTCAACCAGGCGCACTGCTTCGCGACCGGCGGCAGCTTCGACAACGCGCTTCCGTTCTCGCTGTCGATGGGTTGTGGAACCTGGGGCCGGAACAGCATCTCGGACAACCTGAATTACCGGCACTTCCTCAACATCACGCGCGTCGTGCGGCCGCTTCCTGCCGAGCGCCCCGACGAGCCGAGCGAAGAACAGCTGTTCGGAACATATCTCGCGAAGTACGGCCGGAAACGCCCGACATAACGCTTGGCCGCATGAAGAGCTTCCGCGACGCGATCGACGCGCACGCCGCGGGCGATCCCGACACGCCTTTCCTGCTCGCGCCCGAAACCGGTGCCGTGATGACTTACGGCGAGCTGGCGCGCACAGCGCGCTCGCTCGGCGCCTGGCTCGCGAGCGAGGGCATTGCGCCGGGATCGGTCGTCTCGTTCATGCTGCCGAACGGCCTGAGCGCGGCGAGCATTCTTCTCGGGGCGATGTATGGCGGCTACGTCGTCTCGCCGCTCAACCTCCTCGCCCAGGACGCGCAACTCGCCTATGTGCTTGCGCATTCCGGAACGCGGCTCGTCTTCTGCGCGCCGGAGTTCGTGGAGCGCCTGCGGCGCTTGGGCAAGGGCGCGCGAGTCGATCCGAAGCTGTGCCCGACCGATCCCGACCGGCTCGATCTGCCCGCGCCACCCGCGGACGAAGCTACCGAGATTGGACCCGCGACGCCGGCGATGCTCATGTATACGTCCGGGACGACGGGCGAACCGAAGGGCGTGCTCCTCTCGCACTGGAACATGATCTACGCCGGCCGCACCGTCGCCGACGCGCAGGCGCTCACCCCGGACGACCGCGTGCTCTCTTCGCTCCCGCTCTATCACATCAACGGCCAGTGCATCGCCGTCGTCGCCCCGCTCGTCTCCGGCGGCAGCATCGTGATGCCCCACCGCTTCAGCGCTTCGCAATGGTGGCCGCTCGTCGAGCGCTATCGGCCGACCTGGCTCAACCTCGTGCCTACGATCATCGCTTATCTGCTCGCCGGACCGGAGCTGACGCCGGGCGAGGCACAGGCCGCACGCGGCGTCCGCTTCGCCCGCGCCGCATCGGCGCCGCTGCCGCCGGAACAGCATCGCGCCTTCGAGTCGCGCTTCGGCATCTCGGTGATGGAAGCGATGGGGCTCACCGAGTCGGCTTCGATCGCCTTCGCCAATCCGCTCGATCCTCGCAAGCGGCGCTACGGCAGCGCTGGCCGCCCGCTCGGTGTCAAAGCGCGCGTCGTCGCGCCGGCCCGCAGCGTGCTCGGCGTCGGCGCGCAGGGCGAGATCGAATTGCGCGGCGAGAGCGTGATGTCCGGCTACTACAAGGCGCCGGAGCTGACCGCACGCACGCTCTCGCCCGACGGCTGGCTCGCGACCGGCGATCTCGGCTATCGCGACGAAGACGGGTTCTATTTCATCACCGGGCGGCTCAAGGAGCTGATCATCAAGGGCGGCGAGAACATCGCGCCGCGCGAGATCGACGAAGCGCTGCTCGCCCATCCCGCCGTGCTCGAGGCGGCGGCGGTCGGCATTCCCGACGAACTCTACGGACAGGACATCCTCGCCTGCGTCGTGCTCAAGCCGGGCGCTCGCTGCGACGCCGCGGAACTGCGCGCACACTGCCACGCGCAACTGGGGCGCTACAAGACGCCGCGCGAATTCCGCCTCGTCGCCGCGCTGCCGAAGGGTCCATCGGGCAAGGTCCAGCGGCTCAAGCTTCTCGAGATGCGCGCAGCCGCGGACGGAGGCGGGGCCGACGGTGGTAGAGTTGGCGCATGAGCCGCGAAATTCCCTTCGACGACCACTCACGGCAGCAGACGGAATTCACGACCTGCTACATGTGCGCATGCCGTTGCGGCATCAAGGTGACGCTGGAGGAAGGCAAGGTCCGCTTCATCCAGGGCAATCGCAATCACCCGGTCAATCAGGGCGTGATCTGCGCGAAGGGCGCGGCGGGCATCATGAAGCAGTATTCGCCCGCGAAATTGCGCAAGCCCCTCAAGCGCAAGGCGGGAAGCGAGCGCGGCAAGGGAGAGTTCGAGGAGATTGAGTGGGAGGAAGCGCTCGACATCCTCAGCCGGAGATTGAAGAAGATCCGCTCGACCGATCCGACCCAGCTCGCCTTCTTCACCGGGCGCGATCAGATGCAGGCGCTCTCCGGATTGTGGGCACAGCAATTCGGCACGCCGAACTGGGCCGCGCACGGCGGGTTCTGCTCGGTCAACATGGCGGTGGCCGGCTTGTACTCGATCGGTTATTCGTTTTGGGAGTTCGGCGCTCCCGACTGGGACCTCGCCAAGTACTTCGTGCTCTGGGGCGTGGCCGAGGATCACTCGTCGAACCCGATCAAGATCGGGCTGGGCAAGCTCAAGGCGCGCGGCGCGAAG
>DATJWL010000177.1:0-7685 GCA_035501215.1 Casimicrobiaceae bacterium | reverse complement strand
GAGAACGCCATGCGCTAGCTAAAAAAACGGCGCGGGATCGCCGCGCCGCCTTGGCCGGAGGGAAACGCGTCTATTTGCGGATCTTCTCGAACGGCGCCATCACCTCGCCGCTCTTCAGGGCGTCCGGATACAGGATCACCTGCTTGCCGGGCTGGCGGAACTGGTCGACGTTCTTGTCCACGATCCCGCGGAACTGGATCATCAGCACACGCGATGTGGCCCACTCGCCGTCCGCGCGGAAGCGAATCGGCCCCACGATGGTCTTCATCTCGTGCGTGTGCAGATAGTCCGCAAGCTTTCTGTGGTTGAGGCTCTTGGTCGCCGTGATCGCCTGCTCGAGCATCTGTCCGATGGCGTAGTTGTACGGCGGCAGGTAGTAGCCGAGCGGATCGACTTTGGCCTCGGCGGCCTGCTTCGCGTAGCGCGCCAGGAACTCCTTCACGCCCGGGAACTCCATCGTCTTCTCCGGGACATAGCTGTGGTAATTCACGATCCCGTTGAGCATGGAGCCGAGCGATTCCATGATCGGCGTGAACTGCAGCCCCACCATGCCGCCGCCGAACAGCTTCACGGAGTCGCCCACGCCGATCTCGTTCATCGCGCGCACAATGCCGACCGTATCGTTCGGGTAGGACAACACGAACACGATGTCGGGTTTTGCCGCCCGGACGGCGCGGATCATCGACGAGAAGTCCACCGTGGTGGGAGGATAGGTTTGCTCGTATACGCTCTTGAGCCCGATCCGGTTGGCGATTTCCTTTGCGCCGTTGAGCATGTTCTGCGCGAACTCCTGGTCCGCGGCGAGGAACGCGACCGTCTTCGCGCCGGCCAGCTGCCCCAGCTTGAAGTACTCGTTGCCCCAGCTCGCCGCGTCGGTCCACGGCGAGTTGTTGAAGTACATGTCGTGATGGACCTTGTGGTTCACCTGGAACGAGAAGTTGCCCATCAGCAGCAGGTTGCGCTCCTTCACGAGCGGCATGATCGGCGCGGTGGGCACGGTGCCGTACGGCGCGATGAGCAGATCGACCTTGTCGACGTCGAGGAGCTTGGTGTAGATGCCGGGCGTGGTTGCGGGATTCGACTGGTCGTCGTAGACGATGAGCTCCACCGGGCGGCCGAGCAGACCGCCGCGCGCGTTGACGTCCTCGACCCACATGCGCAGCGCGAGCAGCGCTGCCCTCCCACCGGCACCCAACGTCCCGGTCTGCGCGATGCCGATGCCGATCTTGATCGGCTCCTTGGCGTATGCGACAGGGACGACTCCGGCGATCCCCACCACGACGACCGCGGCGAACATCGCCGCCCGGGACAACCACCTGCGTCTGGCAGCCTCCATGTGCCCTCCTCCTGGTCCGAACGATCCGGGTTCCGGCTTCTCGCCGGTCTTTTCCGTGCGCGGATGCCCGCGCGCAGCTCGCTGCGCGGGACGCGCATTGCTCCGACGAGCGCAGATTAACAGCCGGCGGGCGATTGCTCAATGCACCGTGCAGTCGAAGCGGCTGTCCGCTTGACAGCGCCACCCCCCGGGCCTAAAAAGGACGGCGGCGGCATGCCGAGCGACGACGGGAGCAAGCATGAGCGACTGGCGAGAGGTGCGCGTGTGGACGCGCGACGAGATGCTGAAGCGCGTGGCGCGCTTCAAGGACCTGCGGGGGTCGGACGGCGGCTTGCCGGACAGCGACGTACCCGAATGCCGCCGGACGTTGTACAACGTCATCGGCTTCCAGCCACCCCAGGAGCGGGCGACCGAGGCGGTCACCTCGCCGGTCGGAGATCATGCCTCCAACATGGCGGCGATCCCTATCGCGGAAGGTTTCAACCTCGGCTACTGCCGCGCGCTCCCCGGGAAAGGTCCGCTGATGCACAACCACGACACGAACGAGACCTTCATCGCGATGACCGGCCGCTGGCGCTGCGAGTGGAACGAGGGCCCGGCGATGGAACACGTCGACCTCGAACCGCTCGACGTCATCTCGTTTCCGGTCGGGGTCGCGCGGCGGTTCATGAACGTGACCTACGACGAGCCCGACCGGGAGCACGTCCTGATGTTCGTCATCGGCGGCAACCAGCCGCAGGCCGAGTTCACCCCGGCTGCGATGACGCGTTGCGAGGCGTGGCAGGCGGAGAAAACGGCGCAAGTCCGCTGACTTCTCCACAAGCCGTCAGGATGCGCGGCGCGCACTGCACAACGCGGCGCTACCGCATGCAAACCGCTTCGATGTTGTTGCCGTCCGGGTCGAGCAGGAACGCGGCGTAGTAAGTAGGGCTGTAGTCGGCACGCAATCCGGGAGGGCCGTTATCGCGGCCGCCTGCCTCGCGCCCGCCCGCGTAGAACCGGTCCACTGCGCCGCGGTCTGCGGCGCGCAAAGCCACGTGCACCCCCGGGCCCGCCTGGCCGCCCCCGCTCGCGCTGGCGTACAGCCACAGCGCGGGCTCGCCCGGCGGACCGAAGCTCGCGGTCGAGGCATCGCGGGAGCAGAGCACATGACCGAGTGCGGACAGCGCGCCGCCGTAGAAGCGCACGCTCGCCGCGAGATCTTTCACCTTCAACCCGACGTGATCGTACATGATGACCTCCTGTGTAAGGCGGTCATCCTAGTGGGAGCGCCGGCAGCCGCTCTTGGAAGATCTTGCGATCACCCTTGCCGGCCTGCCGGAAGCTTCGAGGCGAAACCCCGGCCGCCCGATGGAACGTGCGCACGAAGTTGGACAGGTCGCCGAATCCGACATCGAACGCGATGTCGGTGATCGAGCGCGCGTCGTCGGCGAGCAAGCGCGCTGCGTGGCGCAACCGGGAGCGGACCAGGTATTGGTGCGGCGTGACGCCGAGCACTTTCGCGAACAGGCGCAGGAAGTGAAACGGACTCAAGCCCGCTTCTTGCGCGGCACGATCCAGATCGATCGACTCGTGCGAATGCGCGTTGATCCATAGCGCCGCCTCCACCGCTCGACGGCGATCGCGTGCCAGCGCTTCCGGCGCCCCGATTCCCGAAGATGCGCGCTCGCGCCCCGACACGACCTCGGCGAACCGGGCCGCAAACAACATCCCCGCTTCGTCGAGGCCGATGTCGCTTCTGCCCTCGACGGCGGCCTGTGCGAGCTCGGCGAGCACCATCAGCTCGGGTAACGGCGGCACACAACCGATGCGCCAGATCCCCCGCTGCCGGCTCGCGCTACGATGAGCGATCGACTCGGCTAGCTCGGGCGCCGGCTGAAAGGACAGGCATTCGTCGCCGCACGCGTGGTCGTGCGTGCACATGTATTCGTCGCCGGGATGGCCGACCAACACCGACCCCGCCACCAGCTCGAACGCCTCGCCCCGCGTGCGATAACCGAAGCTGCCCTTTCGCACGTAAGAAATGGAAAAGTTGCCGTGCACCTCGGCGTAGGGCCGCTCGGCGGGTCCAACGCTGCACCGGTAGTCGACCACCGAGATCGACCGGGACTTCGCTACCGTCGTGGCTGCCATCGCTCCGAGTCTGCCCGTTGACGAGCTACGTTTTCGGCAGCGCCGCCGCACGCCACAGATACCAGCTCGCGACCGTGCGATACGGTCTCCACCGCTCGCCGCGCTTCTCGAGATCCGCGCGCAGCGGCAGGTCGCGTTTGTTGAAGGCGACCGCGAAGCCCTTGCGGATGCCGTAATCGTCGGCGGGCAGGACGTCCGGACGTCCGAGGCGGAAGATCAGGAGCATCTCCACGCTCCAGCGGCCGATGCCGCGTACCTCCGTGAGCCGCTCGACGATCGCCTCGTCCTCCATGCGATGGGCCTCGGCAAGCGTGGGGATCTGGCCGTCGACGGCCCTTCGCGCGAGGTCCCGCAACGAGAGCAGCTTGGAGCGCGAAAGTCCGGCGCCGAGGAGCCTGTCGTCGGACGCACGCAGGATCTGCTCGGGTATGGGGCCTTCGTGCGCACGCGGAAAGAGCGCGCACAGACGCGCGTAGATCGTCGCCGCGGCCTTGCCGGTGAGCTGCTGGTAGACGATCGCCTCGGCGAGCGCGACGAAAACGCTCGGCGTCTTCTTGAGCTGCATCGCGAACGGGCCCACCGCGTCGATCACGCGTGCGAGCGCCGCGTCGGAGGCACGCACATGCTCCACCGCCGCATCGGGATCGAAACCGAACCGGCCGTCGCCGTCGAAGAGTGCCGGCGTGCCGTTCGCTCGGGCGCCTTCGATGGACAACATGCGGAGCTTCGTGGCGATGCCCCCGTTTGCGCTGAATCCACCGAGCTTGCCGCCGGCCGCGAGCACCCGATGGCACGGCACCACGATCGCGAACGGATTCCGCCCGAGCGCTTGCCCAACGGCTCGAGCCCCGCCGGGGGTGCCGAGCCGGGCCGCGATGTCACCGTACGAAAGCGTCTCACCCGGCGGGATGGTGCGTGCAACCTCGTAGACGCGCCGCTGAAAGGGGGGAACGCGCTCCATGTCGAGCGCGACCGTGGATAGGTCCATCGCCTCGCCGCGCAGCAGCGCGGCGATGGCGTCGACCGCCCGCTGCACTTCGGCAGGCGGCGGCGCTTCGCGTGCTTCCGGGAATCTCTGCTGCATCCGCGCCCGGGTCTCGGCCTCACGCGACTCCGGGAGTTGCACGCCGACGATCCCGCGCTCGGCCCAGGCAATGCCGCAGCGCCCGATTGCCGTCTCGAACAGGGTAAAGCCATGTGCCGTCATGGGGCGATGGTAGCACCGAGGGTCGACGCAGACTTGGAGGATCTTGCTCTGGATCGCTTCGTCGATCCAGCCTCCAACGAGGTCATCTCCGGCCAGCGCAGACGGTGGCCGCCGCCGGGGGACTCGCTACCTGTTCCCGTCCTCCCCTGACTACCTTCCGCGCAGGACCGAGGCGCCCCGCGCGCTCCCTAGTGGGACATCAGCACCGGCACGGTCATCGACTCGAAGATCTTCCGGGTCGCGCCGCCCAGCACCATCTCGCTGAACCGGGAATGTCCGTATGCACCCATCACGATCATGTCGGAGGACCGATCTGCCGCGCGAGAAAGGAGCTGATTGCCTGCGTCGATCTCCGTTCCCTCGATCGCTTCCACCTGGACCTTCACACCGTGTCGAGCCAGATAGAGGCCGATATCGGCTCCCGGCAACTCTCCATGCGAAGCGCGGCTGGGCCGGACGATGACCACCCAGACTTCGTCGGCCGCCTGCAGGAACGGTAGCGCATCGGTTGCCGCTCGAGTTGCTTCACGCGTGGCACTCCACGCCAGCAGCACCCGCTTGCCGAGCGTGCTGGCTGGGCCGATGTAGGGCACCACGAGCGCAGGCCGACCGGCCATGAGGACGAGCCGCTGCGCGAAAGCCGGCTCCACGTCGGAATCGTCTTGCAGGTCGGGCTGACCTAGCACGACGAGGTCGGCGTAGCGCGAATGCAACGCCGCCCCGGCGACGGGATCGCCGGACGACGCTCGCCACTCCGCATCGCGCACCCCGGCTTTGTCGACAGCGCGCCGGAACAGGGTTTCGGCCTGCTTCGCCTGCTCGAGGCCACGCTGCCTCTGGTCCTCGATCACCGCGGGTCCCGCCGCGATCGTCCGGTACGCCCGAGCCTCCGGCGGGGTGACGGCGTGCAGTCCCACGAGATGAGCATCGAAGCGTCCGGCAAGCTCGGCCGCGACCTCCACGCGTGCCGGCGAGCGTTTTCCATTGTCGACGTGTACGAGGATCGTCTTGTATGTCATCGCCTCCTCCTGGAGTTGTTCTGCAGAGTCTCGAGCCTGGGGCAGCGACCTGCTACGAGCCGGAATCGATACGGTGGCGCCATCTCATTTCGGTACAACAGGCGTGGGAACCTCGATGTATTGGCGTGTTCCGGAAGCTTTCACCCAGGGGCCGAGGTCGAGCAGCTCCACCACGATTTTGGTCTGGAGCTGCGGATATTGCTCCTGGAACATCGGGACGTCCCGGCGCCGCTCGTCACGAACCAGCACAACTCCATTCCCGACCACAGTCGCGCCGAACAGGTTCTTGCCGGTCTGTAACTGCGCGTGCAGGTTGCCGAGATATTTCACCTGTCCGCCGCCTACCTCGAAGACCAGAGGAGCGGGCTGCTCCCGGGGATAAATCGAGAGCGCCCAACGATCCGTGATCCGCCACGTGTCGAAGGCGTGCTTGCCCACCGGAAGCACGACGGCGAAAAGCTGTCCATAGCCGTCCTCGAAGTCGCTGGCGGTAGAAAAGCCGGTGATCATCCCGCCACCGGAGGAGAAGACATGTCCCTTCCCGCTCGCCACGCCGCCATCCATGTAGACCAACGCTTGAGCGTGTCGTCCGGCGTCCGAGTCGTGCGAGACGGAAAACACCACGATACCCTCGCTTTGCGGGTCCTTGAACGAGAAATCCTTGCGGACACTACGCGAGCTGCATCCTCCCATCACGGCCACCACCAGGACGCACGCCACGAACAGGTAGGCCTTTGTTCTCATCTGCCAGGTTCGTCACCGATCGACTGCGTCCGAGATCTTCGCCTGGAGTCTACGTCTGGCCGGCAAGCGTGTCCATCTCACACCGATCGCCGGCCGCTCAGCGCCCGACTGCAGACGGGTTGACCCCGGACTTGAGCCCACGCACATCCGGGGGCCGCGACTTCAGCCCATTGCAGCCACGATGTGTTCCGGCGTGATCGGTAGGTCGCGTACGCGTACGCCGAGCGCGTGGAACACGGCGTTGCCGATCGCCGCAGCCGTCGGGCCCGCCGCCGCTTCCCCTGCGCCGACCGAGGGCTGGTCGGGGCGGTTGACGATCTCGACCACCACCTCGGGAACTTCGGAGAAGCGCAGGATCGGATATGTTTCCCACGTGTCGCTGACGACGCGCCGGCGATCGAACCGCACGGCCTCCTTCAGCGTCTGGCTTGCGGCTTGGATCGCGCCGCCCTCGATCTGATTCGCCACACCGTCCGGGTTGACGACGAGGCCGACGTCGGCCGCGATCACGAGGCGGCGCACGCGGATTTCCCGCGCGGCCTCCACTTCCGCGACGACGGCGCAGTACGCGCCGAGGTTCTTGTACCTTGCGAACCCGATGCCATGCCCGCGGCCCTCGGCTTTCTCCCACGCGCGCCAGTTCGCGCGCAGCGCCGCGGCCTCCACGACCGAGCGTCCGCGCGGATCGACGAGGTGGCGCAGGCGGTAGTCGACGGGATCTGCGCTGGCGGCGTGCGCGAGCTCGTCCATGAACGATTCGGTCGCAAAAACGTTCGCAAGCGCGCCCAGCGAGCGCAGCGCCGAGACGCGCAGCGGCATGTCGAGCACGCGATGGCAGACGACGCGACAGCCCGCGAACTCGTAGAGCGGCGCGGCGTTGCGCTCGGAGCCGCCCGGAGGCGCCGGCGGATTGATCGCGATCGGCATCTCGAACGGCTTTGCGAGGTGACCGGCGGCCAGGAGTGCTGGCGTGGCCGCGCGGCCGGGACGTGTGGTATGGCCGTTCGAGTAGTTCTCGAGCGTCCACTGCACGACATTGCCCGACGCGTCGATACCCGCAGAAACGTCGATCGCCATCGCCGGGCCGTGGGGTTCCCAGCCGAGCTCGTCCTCGCGCGACCAGAGGACCCGCACCGGACGCCCGCCGGCATCACGGGCGAGCAGCACGGCATCGAGGGCGACGTCATCGGCAGGGTTATGACCATAGCAACCGGCGCCTTCGACATGTCGCACCACGATGGCCTCG
>DATJWL010000176.1:0-14868 GCA_035501215.1 Casimicrobiaceae bacterium | reverse complement strand
CATGCGTTGAACCGACTACGCGACCCAACTGCGGGCCGCAACAACTGACTATTTCCAGTCCGGGAGTGGCCGGGAGCGAGGTCATGAAAGGGCAGACCAAGCCATCCCAGAAATGGGCTTACGTAAAGGCAGTGAAGATCGACGGAGTCCCGGGTCTGGTAGCGTCGGGCTTCTATCCCGAATAGCATTGCTTGGATAGCCATTCCGCAATCGCATCAATCGAAGAAGGTACAGCGATGAAACGGCTCCTAATTGGTATGGCCACGGTGTTGGTGTCGGGTTTATGCGCAATGCAACCGGCAGCAGCGGCAGATGGGGTCTATGTCGTCAAGCCAGTGGCCGAGAAGAGAGTCAAGCAACTGCCCGATGGTCCCCTGTATTGGCGGATCGAGAATTTCCCCACCCTGGCGCAGGCGCAGGCCGCCATTGGTCCCGGTCGCTGGAATCCAGACACGGTAAGTTATGACGGCGCAACGTCGCTGGCTGCTGAAGTAGCGGGTAAGGACTGGCTCTTTACGCTCGGTCCCAAGGGCGGCTCGACACCTGGTGGAACTGAGGTCGCCGAGATCGGGCCGGTGCCGCGAATCACCGCGCCCGAGTATCTGCTGCGCATCAACTACGGTTCTGGGCCGCCCGGAGCCAAGACACCACAACATAGCCATCCGGGCTCCGAATCCTTCTACGTGATCTCCGGTGAGCTAGGCCAAAGAACTCCTGAGGGAGTCAATCATGTCGAGGCCGGCCACACGATGAATGGACATTCTGCCGGCATGCCGATGGAAGTCTTCAACAGCGGGTCGACCGAGCTGAGCGCTCTCATCATGTTTCTGGTGGACGCAACCAAGCCGTTTTCGTCTCCGGCCCAGCTCCACGGAGCGAGCCATGACCGGCCCGGCGGATAGTCTCGCGGAACGCCTCAGGACTTCGGCGGTACGTAGCCCGACGCGACGTCGGCGCCGCCGCCGAAAAAGTGCCGTTCCATCTGCTCGGCGAGATACTTGCGGGCCCTCGGATCCGCAAGGCTCAGGCGATTCTCGTTGACGAGCATCGTCTGGTGCTTGAGCCACTGCGCCCACGCTTCCTTCGAGACGTTGTCGTAGATGCGCTTGCCGAGCTCTCCGGGGTACGGTGGGTGGTCGAGACCTTCGGCCTCGCGCCCGAGCTTGATGCAGTGAACCATGCGTGCCATGCCTTCATCCTCGCCCAGCCGCGTTAACCGGCGCGTTGGCGCCGGTTCAATGCGAAATTATCGCATGCTCGGAGCACCTAGGTCAGAGTCTTCTCGTAGACGAGCGACCGCCTCTGCCAGTTGTAGAGGTTGCGCTTCTCCTTCGGCAGCTGCGAGGGATCGCTCTCGACGAAGCCCCGCTCCGTGAACCACCCGGAGGTGCGGGTAGTGAGCACGAACAGCCGCGTGAGCTTCAACTTCCTCGCGCGCTGCTCGATCTCGTGCAGCAGTGCCTCGCCGTAGCCCTCGCGGCGAAATTCGGGATCGACCGCAAGCGCTGCGAGCTCTCCGGCACGCTCCTTGGGAAACGCGTACAGCGCCGCGCAGCCGATGATCGCGCCGTCGTGCTCGGCCACCGCGAAGCGCTCGATCTCAATCTCGAGACGCTCGCGCGAGCGGCGCACGAGGACGCCTTCCTCCTCGAGCGGCTCGATGACCGAGAGGATGCCGCCGACGTCGTCGATGGTGGCGCTGCGCAAGTGCGCGAGCGGCGCAGCGGCAACCATCGTGCCGACCCCATCACGGGTGAACAGCTCCAGCAGCAGCGCGCCGTCGCGGTGCCGGCTGATGAGATGCGCGCGCTTCACTCCGTTGTCGCAGGCGCGAACCGCGCACGGCAGGTAGTGCAGCACGTCGGGCGGGAGCTTGCGGCCTCGCGCGAGCAGCGCCTCGGCCTCGCGCGTCGAGAGCTCGGTGAGGAGCCTGCGTCCGTTGCGAACGCCGTCGGTCTCCATGAGGAAGATGAGCTTGTGCGCGGAGAGCCGCACAGCGACCTGCGTGGCGACCTCCTCGACCGAGAGGTTGAAGATCTCACCCGTCGGCGAGTAGCCGAGAGGAGACACCAGCAGGAGATCGCCGTCGTCGAGACGCTGGCGCATGCCCCCGGTGTCGATGCGGCGCACTTCGCCGGTGAGTCCCATGTCGATGCCGTCGAGAACGCCGATCGGCTTGGCGGTGATGAAGTTGCCGCTAACCACGCGTATCCGCGCGCCGGCCATCGGCGAGTTGGCGATGCCGAGCGACAGGAGCGCCTCGATGCGGCTCCGCGCGTGCCCCATGCCTTCGAGCACGCAGTCCATCGTCTCCGCGTCGGTGATGCGCAGTCCACGGTGGTAGCGGCTGGGGATGTCCTGCTGCTTCAGGATCGCCTCGATCTGGGGGCGCGAACCGTGCACCACGACCAGCCGCACGCCGAGGCTGTGGAGCAGGTTGAGGTCGTGCACGACGCCGAGGAAACTGTCGTCGGCGACCACTTCGCCGCCAAACGCGATGACCAGGGTCTTGCCGCGCAGCGCGTGGATGTACGGCGCGGCGGCGCGTATCCACGGCACGAACGACTGCGGATCGAAGCGCATCTCTCGTTGCCTGGCCCTGGTCACCGCGCGAGTCTATTGAATTCCAGAGTGAACCTCAAATGGGTGGATGAATCGCCTATATAATTAAGCGACGCACGAACTTGCCGCATTGAGCCGGCGCTGAAGCGCCAGCTAATGCTGCCGGTGGCGCCTGCATCCGAATGTCGTCCCCGCTCCTAGAGAATCTCAATCCCGAACAGCTCGCCGCGGTCACGCTGCCGTACGGCTCCGCGCTGATCCTCGCCGGCGCCGGCAGCGGCAAGACGCGGGTGCTCACGACGCGCATCGCGTGGCTGCTCGCGACGAGCAAGGCGAGTCCGCTCTCCGTGCTCGCCGTCACCTTCACCAACAAGGCGGCGAAGGAAATGCTCGCCCGGCTTTCCGCGCTGACGCCGGTGAACACGCGCGGCATGTGGATCGGCACCTTCCACGGCCTGTGCAACCGGATGCTGCGCGCGCATCACCGCGACGCCGGGCTGCCGCAGCTCTATCAGATCATGGACACTCAGGATCAACTCGCGCTGATCAAGCGTCTGTACAAAGAGCACGGGATCGACGACGAGCGCTTTCCCGCGAGGCAACTTCAGGGTCTCATCAACGGCGCCAAGGAAGAGGGACTTCGGCCGAATCAGGTGGAGGCGGGCGACGAGTTCACGCGCCGGCAGGTCGAGCACTATGCCCTGTACGAAGAGGCGTGCCAGCGCGAGGGCGTGGTCGACTTCCCGGAGCTCCTCCTCAGAACCTTCGAGCTGTTGTCGCGGCACGACGGGTTGCGCGAGCACTATCAGCGGCGCTTCTCGCACCTTCTCGTCGACGAGTTCCAGGACACCAATACGCTGCAGTACCGCTGGTTGAGGCTCCTCGCCGGTCCGCACACGGCGGTTTTTGCAGTGGGCGACGACGACCAGTCGATCTATGCCTTTCGCGGCGCGAACGTCGCGAACATGCAGCGCTTCGAGCGCGACTTCGGCACCCCGGAGGCGCCGGTCAAGCTGATCAAGCTCGAGCAGAACTACCGCTCGCATGCCAACATCCTGGATGTCGCCAACGCGCTCATCAAGCAGAACCGCAGCCGCCTCGGGAAGAATCTGTGGACCGCCGACGGGAAGGGCGAGCCGGTTCGCGCTTACGCTGCGCCTTCCGACACCGACGAGGCCGCGTTCGTCGTCGATGTCGTGAAAGGTCTCGTCGCCGAAGGCGTCTCGCTCTCCGAGATCGCCGTGCTCTACCGCTCCAACGCGCAGTCGCGCGTGGTCGAGCACACGCTGTTCAACGCCGGGATGCCGTACCGGGTCTATGGGGGCATGCGTTTCTTCGAGCGTGCCGAGGTGAAGAACGCGCTCGCTTACCTGCGACTGCTCGCCGCACCCGATGACGACGGCGCTTTCCTGCGCGTGGTCAACTTCCCGCCGCGCGGCATCGGCGCGCGTACGCTCGAGAGCCTGCAGGACCAGGCGCGTGGGGCGGGAACCAGTCTGTGGCAGGCTGCCTGCGCGGGCCAGGTCGGCGGCAGGGCGGGCACGAGTCTCGCGGGCTTCGTGCGCGAGATCGAGGCGATGCGCGCGGTGACCGCGACGCTGCCGCTCGCCGAGAAGGTCGAGCATGTGATCGAGAAGAGCGGCCTCGCCGCGCATTACGCCGCGGAGAAGGACGGTGCCGACCGCGTGGAAAACCTGCAGGAACTGTCTACCGCAGCGGAAAGCTTCGTGCGTGAAGCCGACTTGCAGGTAGCCGGCGAAGCGGAGACCGAGACGGGCGACGCGCTGACCGCGTTCCTCGCCCACGCCGCGCTCGAGGCGGGAGAGACGCAGGCTGCCGAAGGACGCCCCGCATTGCAGCTGATGACGGCGCACGCGGCAAAGGGCCTCGAGTTCCACACGGTGTTCGTCACCGGGCTCGAGGAAGGCCTTTTCCCGCACGAGAACAGCCTGTCGGAGTTCGACGGTGTCGAGGAAGAGCGGCGTCTCGCATACGTGGCGATCACACGCGCGAAGCGTCGGCTCTATCTCACGCTCGCGCAAAGCCGCATGCTGCATGGGCAACTTCGCTACAACGTCGCGTCGCGCTTCCTTGACGAGCTACCGAACGGCTCGACGCAGTGGCTCTCGCCGCAACGCGTCGATCCGCCATGGGCGCGGGATCCTGCGGCTGGAACGCCCCCGGCGCGCGAATGGGACGGCGCACGCGTGGGCTGGCGCATCGGCCAGAGCGTCAGGCACGCCAAGTTCGGGCTCGGCATCATCATCGACGCCGAAGGGCGCGGCAACGACGCGCGCGTGCAGGTGAATTTTCGCGACGCCGGCGTGAAGTGGCTGGCGCTGGAATACGCGAAGCTGCAACCGGCCTGACAGGTCACTGCGAAGCAGCTGGACGGGACCGGCTGCTCGCGATGTTTCTCAGTGCCCTGTTTTCGGATGACCGGCGGGCTCGTCGGCGTGAAAAACGTCGCGGTAGGCGACGTAGTCGGCGATCTGGAAAGTGGCGAGGAAAGCGAACAGATAGGGCAGCACGAGCGCGACCGCGACGATCGTCGCGACGGCGTCGCCGAAAAGCTGCGCGGCGCGCACGCATAACGCCGGCAGAACGCCGCCGAAGAATACGATCATCATGCCGAACACGGCGACCGGCTTCCAGTTCGCGATCGCGGCGCGGAAGCTCGTCGCCAGCGCGGCGAACGCCCCGGCGTCGTTGAAGACGACGAGCGCGGGCGCGAACCACAGCGCAAGCACGGTGGGCAGCGCGCACAGCATGCCGAAGAGCATCGCCAGCTGGACGCGCTCGCTGTCGAGCGCCTCGTCGCTCGCTGGCTGCGCCCCCGAGATCGTGCCGAGTAGGAGTCCTCCGTCGACCACGGCGGTGGCCATGAACGCGACGCTCATGCCGCAAACGAAAAAGACCCCGAGCGGAAGCAGCGCCCGGAGGTTGCTGCGAAAGCCGCGGAACAGATCGATGAGACGCGGCGTCCCTCCACGCTCCTGCGACCAGGCGGCGGCGAGAAAGCCGACCGCGAAGACGGGCTTGAGCACCGAGGCGGCGAGTTTGCCGATCGCGGGCCAGGGTCCCAGCTCGGCGAGCGCGACCAGCACATAGTACGCGGCGAGCAGGAAGAGCCACGGCAGCGGCGCGGCGCGAAACATTGCGTATGCGCGAGAGAGCCAGAAAATGCCGCGACGCGGATCGCGCCGGGAAAAGCTGATTGGTGTGCGCGCTCCCGCGCTCATGCTTCGGGAAAACGCGGCGCCTTCGCCGCGCGATCGCGCAAGATGCGCTCGAACGCGGAAGGGTCGTGCGCGTGGGTCAGCTCGCCGGGCCGCGGCAGATGCAGGTCATAAAGGCGCGACAGCCAGAACCGTAGCGCCGCTGCGCGCAGCAGGCTCGGCCACTGCGCGCGTTCGTCGAAGTTGAGCGGCCGCACGCGGTCGTAAGCGGCGACGAGCGCGCGCGTCCGGTCGTGGTCGAGTGCGCCCGCGTCCGCACCGTCGCGCAGGATGCACCAGTCGTTGACCGAGATCGCGATGTCGTACGCCAGCGCATCGGTCGCCGCGAAACCGAAGTCGATGATTCCCGAGACGCGGCCGTCGACAAAGAGCACGTTGTCGCAGAACAGATCGCCGTGGATCGCGCCGCGCGGGAGCCTCACCTTGGCGAAGGCGCTCTGGTGCTTGACTTCTGCGGCGATCAGCGCGTTTTGCTCGGGCGAGAGGAACGGACGCACGGCGCGCGCAGCCTGCCGCCACCATCCGAGTCCGCGCCGGTTGCCTAGCCGTCCCCGATACTGCTTTGCGGCGAGGTGCAGCCTCGCAAGCGCTTCTCCAACCGCAGCGCAATGCGCAACATCGGGTGCTTCGACCGGCTTGCCCTGCAGGCGTGCCACGATGCTTGCGGGCTTGCCGTTGAGGAAGCTCCACAGCGCACCGGTTCGATCGCGCTCAGGCGCGGGCGCCGCAACGCCGGCGCTCGCGAGGTGCGCCATGAGATTCAGATAGAACGGCAACTCCTCGGGCGGCAGGCGCTCGTAGAGGGTGAGGACGTAACGCCCCTTGTCGGTGGTGAGAAAGTAGTTGGTGTTCTCGATGCCGGCGGCGATCGGCTCGAACGCCTGCACGGCGCCTAGAGCATAGCGCGTGAGCCACGCGGCGAGTTCCTGCTCGGTGACGGTCGTGTAGACGGACATGGTGACGCACGGCGGTGACGGACGCCGCCGGCACGCGTGCTGACGACCCGTATTAGATCAGAACTCGTAGAGCAGCCACAGCGGCACCCGCATTCCCGAATCGAGGCTGTCGCGGCGAACGAAAGCTCCGTTGACACCGTCGGCAACGAGGAAGTACGGCCGGCCGTGCCGCGGCGTCACCTTGATCATCGTCAAGCGACCATTCAATCGATATTCCTCAATGGTCTCGTTCTCGCGCTGGATGATCGTCACTTGCGGCTGGAGATCCGGATCGGCTGCAACTTCCGGCGGCGGCGGCGGGGGCTCGGGCACCGGCTCGAGCTTCGGTGGCGCCTTTTGCGCGGTGCCGTCGAGCGCCCAGGCAAACGCCGCGATCAAGAGCAAGCCGGGGAGATGGAGCCGCATGTCGATGTGCCGAAAGAATCGTTCGATTCTAGCAGATCGACAACAAGTGGCGCCCTGAGTTCGGTGGTAGCAGATACGTGCCGAATGCGCACGCGATGTTCCTCTCCGGTGCGTCAGCGGGCAAGAGGCGAGGAGGGGTTACAAGTTCAACATCTTGTTGCGCTCGGCCCGGGTCGGCTGGAAGCCGTGCGTCTCGTAGTAATCGAAGATCGCCTCGACGATCGCTTCGGGCTCCTCGATCACCTGCATCAGATCGAGGTCGGTCGGCGCGATCATGCCTTCGCCGACGAGCTTGTCGCGCATCCAGTCGATCAGCCCGCGCCAGAACTCGCCGCCGACGAGAATGATCGGGATCTTGCGGCTCTTGCCGGTTTGCACGAGCGTGAGACACTCGGTCAGCTCGTCGATGGTGCCGAACCCGCCGGGCAACACGACGTAGGCTGACGCGAAGCGAACGAACATCATCTTGCGCGCGAAGAAATAGCGGAAGTTGATGCCGACGTCCTGGTACTGGTTGCCGGTCTGCTCGTGCGGCAGCATGATGTTGAGCCCGATCGCAGGCGAGCGGCCGGCGAAGGCGCCGCGATTGGCGGCTTCCATCATGCCCGGACCGCCGCCGGAGATGACGCAGAATCCGGCGTCGGAAAGCAATCGCGCGATGCGCTCCGCTTTCTCGTAATACGGATGTCCGGCCTTGATGCGCGCGCTGCCGAACATGCTCACCGCGGGGCGCACGCCTCGCAGCCGTTCGGTCGCGACCGCGAATTCTGCCATAATGCCGAGCACCCGCCACGCTTCCTGACCGTTGGTCGAGTACATCGCCTGTGGGTCGATCAACTCGGGAATCTTGTCTGTCTGGATCATGCCGAAGTTAATTCTGGTCGACGGTTCGTCGTATCTGTATCGCGCTTTTCACGCGCTGCCTGATCTTCGCACCTCGCGCGGCGAACCGACGGGAGCCATACGAGGTGTGCTTGCGATGTTGCGCCGATTGGTCGAGGACGGCAAGCCGGACTACTTCGCCGTCGTGTTCGATGCGCCGGGGAAGACGTTTCGCGATGACTGGTATCCGGAATACAAGGCAACTCGCCAGCCGATGCCCGACGATCTAGCCGCGCAGATCGCGCCGTTGCACGAGCTGATCCGCACGCACGGCTGGCCGCTCGTCATGGTCGACGGCGTGGAAGCGGACGACGTGATTGCAACGCTCGTGCGTCAGGCCGAAGCCGCGGACATCGATTCGCTCGTCTCCACCGGCGACAAGGACCTCGCACAGCTCGTCACGCCGCGCATCACGCTCGTGAACACGATGAGCAACGAGCGGCTCGACGAGTCGGGCGTGATGGCCAAGTTCGGCGTGCGCCCCGATCAGGTGCTCGATCTCCTCACGCTGACCGGTGATTCGATCGACAACGTGCCCGGCGTGCCGAAGGTCGGTCCGAAGACCGCGGCGAAGTGGCTCTCGGCCTACGACACGCTCGACAACGTGATGGCGCATGCTGGCGAGATCGGCGGCGTGATCGGCGAAAATCTGCGCGCGACTCTTTCCTGGTTACCGGCGGGGCGCAGGCTTCTCAGCGTCAAGACCGATTGCGCGCTCCCGTTCGGGCCGAAGGATCTTGTCATTCAGGAGCCCGATCCCGCAGCGCTGCGCGCGATCTACGAGCGTTTCGAGTTCAAGAGTCTCCTCAAGAACGGCGGGACGACCCGATCGGCCTTGGCCGAATCGGCGCCCGCCGAAAGCGCGACGCCGCCGAAAGTGCAAGCGGTGGCCGTGCGTCTGCGCGAGTACGAGACCATTGTCGACGAAGCCGCGTTCGAACGCTGGGTCGCGGCGATCGAAGCCGCGCCCCTCGTGTGCTTCGATACCGAGACGACCGCGATCGACCCGATGCGCGCGCGCATCGTGGGGCTCTCCTTTTCCATCGAGCCAGGCCGGGCGGCGTACATCCCGCTCGCGCACCGTTATGCCGGCGCTCCGGCGCAGCTTTCGCTCGAGCTCGTGCTCGCGCGGCTGAAGCCGTGGTTCGAGAACGCCGCTGCGCGCAAGCTAGGCCAGAACGCGAAGTACGACCAGCACGTGCTCGCCAACCACGGCATTGCGCTCGCCGGCGTGGCGCACGACACGCTGCTCGAATCGTACGTTCTCGAATCACATCGACCGCACGACATGGAGAGCCTCGCCTCGCGCCATCTCGACGTGAAGACGATCGCTTACGCGGAAGTCACCGGTCGCGGCGCCGCACAGATCGGCTTCGACCAGGTGGCGATCGATCGCGCTACCGAATTCGCAGCCGAGGACGCCGACATCGCGCTGCAGCTTCACCGCGCGCTGTACCCCAGGATCGCCGGCGACGCGAAGCTCGCCTATATCTACGAGACGATCGAGCTGCCGACGCGCGAAGTGCTCTTCCGCATGGAGCGCAACGGCGTGCTGCTCGAACCGGCGCGGCTCGCAGCGCAGAGCCGCGAGCTGGGGGAGCGGCTGCTCGCGCTGGAGCAGCAGGCGTATCAGCTCGCGGGCGGTCCCTTCAACCTCGGCTCTCCGCGGCAGCTCGGCGAAATTCTCTTCGATCGCCTGAAGCTCCCGCCCGTTAAGAAGACCGCCACCGGCCAGCCGTCGACCGACGAGGACGTGTTGCAGCAGCTCGCGGCCGACTATCCCCTGCCGAAATTGCTGCTCGACCATCGCGCGCTCTCGAAGCTCAAGTCGACCTATACCGACAAGCTGCCGCAGATGGTGAATCCCGCGACGGGCCGCGTGCATACGAACTTCGGCCAGGCCACGGCCGTGACCGGGCGGCTGGCGAGCACCGATCCGAACCTGCAGAACATTCCGGTGCGCACGACGGAAGGACGGCGTATCCGCGAAGCGTTCATCGCGCCGCCGGACCACGTGCTCGTGTCGGCCGACTATTCGCAAATCGAGCTGCGCATCATGGCGCACCTGTCCGACGACGCGTCGCTGCTGCACGCCTTCGCTGAGGGCGCCGACATTCACCGCGCTACGGCGGCGGAGATCTTCGGCGTGGCGATGGACCAGGTTACGGCGGAGCAGCGCCGGTACATCAAGGCGGTGAATTTCGGCTTGATCTACGGCATGAGCGCCTTCGGCCTTGCCGCCCAGCTCAACATCGAGCGCGCCGCGGCACAGCAATTCATCGAGCGCTATTTCGCGCGTTATCCAGGTGTCGCCGAATACATGCGCCGCACGCGCGAATCGGCGCGCCAGCGCGGATACGTCGAAACCGTGTTCGGCCGCCGACTCTGGCTTCCGGACATCAACGCGGGCGGAGGGCCGCGGCGCCAGGGCGCGGAGCGCGCCGCCATCAACGCGCCGATGCAGGGCACCGCGGCCGACCTCATCAAGCTGGCGATGATCGCCGTGCAGGACTGGCTCGATCGCGAACGCCGCGCCAGCCGGCTGATCCTGCAGGTGCACGACGAGCTGGTTCTGGAAGTGCCCACTGCGGAGCTGAGCGAGGTCAAGGCACGCTTGCCAGAGCTCATGACCGGCGTGGCCAGCCTGAAGGCGCCTCTGGTCGTCGACGTCGGCATTGGGCCGAACTGGGAGCAGGCGCACTAGGGCCTGTTAACCGGCCCTCGTCAAGCGCGCGCACACCCGTCCCAGGAGCCCCTGGGGCTACCGCCTGTAGCGCACTGGAAACCGTTCGTAAGGTCGCAACCCCTTCACGCCACACCGGACGTTAATTTAGCTCCGTTCGTTATCCTTCGCGACTGATCGCCGATGCTTGCACCAGCCCACGTCGGGCACCTCGCGATGCTGCGCGCCCTGATCCGCGAAGCCGCGGCGGAGGGCAGCCTCGATCGCGGGCTCGCCGCCGACACCCCGGCGGCGGTCGAGTTCTTCGCGCGGCTTAAGCGCGCGCTGGTCAGCGGGTACTTCGTCGAGGAGGATCCGCGAACGGGCCGAGTGGAATCGGTCGCCGTTCCTGGCTACGTATTCTGGCCCGAGGACGAAAACAGCGGCATGGCGCCCGTGGGATTTGGACTGTTCCGTTCGCTCGATGGCGGCTACGAGCTATGGCTCGCGGGTCTCGAGCTGGGACGGCGCGGGGGCGGCCATGGACGGGCCCTGCTCGATGCGCTCTTTGCAACTCCGCCTGGAAAGAAGACCTGGGTCGTCCGCATCCCGCGCGGATCGCGCTACGGCGATACGGTCAAGCACTTGCTCGGTTCGCACGGCTTCTCCTACGCCGGCGACACGACGCACCTTCGCTGGTTTCTTCGCCATAACGCGCCGCCAACGCTTGCCGCGCGCGTGCGCGGTGCAATCAGCGGCCGGCCACCGCTGAGCTGACGCGCCGGTCCGAGACCCGACGCGCGAGCGTCGCAGCGATCGGGGAAACAGCCGCGTCATCCTGAGTACCGCGTTATCCTGAGCGGAGCGAAGGGTCTGCTGTTGGCTTCCGACCAAGCCGCAGGAGCGCTACGCCGTGTCCTTGTCTTCGAAGATATCGCAGTAGCTCGCGTATACCGTAGCGACTCCCAGCGGATAGAGCACGAGCCACCCGAGCAGGAATGGAATCGAAGCAACGATGGCAAGCCCCAATCCGATGGCGCCATAGACCAGGAGAGGTGCGAAGTTCCTGACGCAGGCGCGGAACGACGCCGTCATCGCCGGCCAGGGCTCCATCCCGCCGAGCATCACCAGCGCCGGCGCGAACCATACCAACATCACGACGGGGAGCCATAGCAGCAGGAAGAGAAGCAGGGCGACGAGCACCGCCGAGACCGCGGTTCCGAACGCCATCCCCATGTTGCTCGGATCCGCGGCCGCCCTGAGCGTGCTGAGGAACGCCACGCCGAAAAGGGCGATCATGACGACTGCGACGATGATCAGCACCACCGTCAGAAACGCGGTATAGAGAAGCGCGACCATCAGCAGCGGCTTGGTGCGCTGACTGAATCCCGCGAAGAGGTGGCCCACGGTGAGCGGATTCCCGCGGTCGACCGAGCGGCAGCCGATCATCAGCCCACCAGCGAAGAGCATCGCAGCCGCCGCCAACAGGAACATCGACACGAGCTGGCCGACTAGCGGAATCACCATGAGCAGGCTGCTCACGAGGCTCAGCGCGCACTGGATGAGAAAAACGAGGATCGTGATCAGGAGCCAGGCGCCGATGCCCGGAGTGAAAAGGCGCCACGCCTCGCTCCACCACGATGCCCCGCGGCCGGCGCCGACGGCCCGTGGTTCGAGCGCCGGCGCGCCCATCGGCCCGCTGCCGGTCATGCCGGCGACGGATTCATTCGCCATGAGTCTTCCTCCCTCCTGACGTCTCGCATGCTGGAGCCGTAGCGCGCTTGTGCACGCCGCAGCGCGCGACGAGAGACGTTAGCACACTGCGTTTGCGCTTTGCGTCAGGGCAGGGGGCGGCGCGCGAAACGCTTGATTTCTCAACCTGGCGAGCATATTATTAGCACTCCTCGACGATGAGTGCTAATCGGTCCGGGCGCTTGGCAAGGACCGCCTGCAATGTCGCCGATCAGACTATCAAGCTATTGATCTTACTAACGTTTCCTATGGAGTGAGCACTGACATGAAGATGAAGATCCGTCCTCTGCACGATCGCGTGATCGTCAAGCGTCTTGAGGAAGAGCGCAAATCCGCCGGCGGGATCGTCATTCCCGATACCGCGGCCGAGAAGCCCTCGCAAGGCGAGGTCGTTTTCGCCGGGCCCGGCAAGACCGATGACAACGGCAAAGTCATCGCCATGGGCGTGAAAGTGGGCGACAAGATTCTCTTCGGCAAATACTCCGGCCAGGAATTCAAGATGGACGGGCAGGATTATCTGCACATGCGCGAAGACGACATCATCGGCGTCATCGCCTGAAGCCCCCGACGATCAACTTTCACAGCAAACAGTATTGAGGAGCAACGAAAATGGCAGCCAAAGACGTACGCTTCGGCGAGGGCGTCCGCAACAGAATGCTGAACGGCGTGAACATACTCGCGAACGCCGTCAAGATAACGCTCGGCCCGAAGGGCCGGAACGTCGTGCTCGAGCGCAGCTTCGGCGCGCCGACCATCACCAAGGATGGTGTGTCGGTCGCGAAGGAAATCGAGCTCAAGGATAGGTTCGAGAACATGGGCGCGCAGATGGTGAAGGAAGTCGCGTCCAAGACCTCAGACGTCGCCGGCGACGGCACGACGACGGCGACCGTACTGGCGCAGTCGATCATAACCGAAGGCATGAAGTATGTGGCGGCAGGCATGAACCCGATGGATCTCAAGCGGGGCATCGACCGCGCGGTGATCGCGGTGGTCGAAGAGCTGAAGAAGATCAGCAAGCCGTGCACGACCAGCAAGGAAATCGCTCAGGTCGGAGCGATCTCGGCCAACGCCGACGAGTCGATCGGCAAGACCATTTCCGACGCGATGGACAAGGTCGGCAAGGAAGGCGTGATCACGGTCGAAGACGGCAAGGGCCTCGAGAACGAGCTCGAGCTCGTCGAGGGCATGCAATTCGATCGCGGCTACATCTCGCCGTACTTCATCAACAATCCCGACAAGCAGGTCGCGGTTCTCGAAGACGCGTACATCCTCCTGCACGACAAGAAGGTCTCGAACATCCGGGATTTGCTGCCACTGCTCGAGCAGGTCGCCAAGTCGGGCAAGCCGCTCCTGATCATCGCCGAGGACGTCGACGGCGAAGCGCTCGCGACGCTGGTGGTCAACAACATCCGCGGTATCCTGAAGACGACCGCCGTCAAGGCGCCGGGCTTCGGCGACCGTCGCAAGGCGATGCTCGAGGACATCGCGATCCTGACCGGCGGCACGGTGATCGCCGAGGAGTTGGGCCTCAAGCTCGAGAATGCGACGCTCAAGGATCTGGGACGCGCGAAGAAGATAGAGGTCGCCAAGGAAGACACGACAATCATCGACGGCGCGGGCGAAAAGTCGGCCATCGAGGCACGGGTAAAGAACATCCGCGTGCAGATCGAAGAAGCGACGTCGGACTATGACAAGGAAAAGCTGCAGGAGCGCGTCGCCAAGCTCGCGGGCGGCGTAGCGGTCATCAAGGTCGGCGCCGCGACCGAAGTCGAGATGAAGGAAAAGAAGGCACGCGTTGAGGACGCCCTGCACGCGACCCGGGCCGCCGTGGAGGAAGGTATCGTCGCCGGTGGCGGTGTTGCCTATCTCCGCGCACGCGCCAACCTCAAGAGCCTGAAGGGCGACAACTCCGATCAGGAAGCGGGCATCAAGATCGTGTTGCGCGCGCTCGAAGAGCCGATGAGGCAGATCGTCGCCAATACCGGCGACGAGCCGTCGGTCGTCGTCAACAAGGTCGTCGAAGGCAAGGGCAACTTCGGCTTCAACGCCCAGACGCACAAGTACGGGGACCTCGTCGAGATGGGCGTGGTCGATCCAACCAAGGTGGCGCGGTTCGCTTTGCAGAACGCCTCTTCGGTAGCGAGCCTGATGCTTACCACGGAGGCGATGGTCGCCGAGCTGCCGAAGGACGAGAAGCCGATGGGCGGCGGCGGTGGCATGGGCGGCATGGGTGGCATGGGCGACATGGACATGTGACGCGGATGTCCAAGAGCGCCGCGAACGCGGCGCGATTGGAAACAGCCGCGTCATCCCGAGGAGCGCGAAGCGCGACGAGGGTCTGCTGTCCAGTGCAAAGCCCCGCCTCGGCGGGGCTTTTCTTTTTTGGCCTAACGCGTCGCGACGCGGAACA
>DATJWL010000175.1:0-34732 GCA_035501215.1 Casimicrobiaceae bacterium | reverse complement strand
AAGAATCGCAAGCCGATTTCGGTGCCGCTCAACGCGACCGCGCTCGCGGTGTTGCGACGGCAGCTCGGGAAGCACCCCGAGCGCGTGTTCACCTTTCGCGGGCGCCCGCTTGCCTGGGGCAACACGCTGGCGTGGCGCAAGGCCCTGAAGCGCGCCGGCATCGAGAATTTCCGCTGGCACGACTTGCGGCACACGTGGGCTTCGTGGCATCGCCAGGCAGGGACGCCGACGCACGAGCTGCAGCGCCTGGGCGGTTGGCGGTCTTCGGTGATGGTCGAGCGCTACGCGCATCTGGCGCCCGATCATCTCGCGCAGGCGGCGAACCGGCTCGATCCGCTGCTCGGTGGTTACGATTTAGCTACGCTGCAACAGCAGGAGGATCCGAGACCAGAGCTAACCCATTGAAGGATTGGTGGGCCGTGAAGGGATCGAACCTTCGACCAACGGATTAAGAGTCCGCTGCTCTACCAGCTGAGCTAACGACCCGGGATCGATTCTCTTTATTGCGAATGCCGCCGGGCGTGCAATACGTCCGGAGCAGGATGCGAATTATACGCGCCACGGCAGCGGAGCGGCAACGCGGAACGAGTCCGGGCTGCCGCGCGCCGGGAACGATGCCGGCGCGCGGGACCGATGCTCAGTCGTCCTTCACGACGAGACCCTGCAGGCCCGTCGAGAGTCCGATCAGATAGATGCTGTATGTGTGGCCTCCGACGATCGTCGTGTTCGGCAGCTTCAGCACCGGCGTCGTCGTGCCCGCGATGTTGAAGTCGAACTCGAACGGCGTGCCGAGCGCGGTATCCGCAGTCACCTCGTTGTAGACCGAGGCCGCATTGGTCGAGAGACCCACGACCTGCTTGCTGAAGTTGATGTAGACGTCGACCGGGCCCAGGTCGGGGGAGCTGTTGATGAAGCGCAGCCGCGCGCGGCCGGCCGGAGGCGGCAGATTGTTGTCGGCGAGTACGGTCCCGACGAGCGCACCCGCGGACCCGTTGAGAACGATCGACGTGTCGGTCGCCGCCGCGAGGCTCGCCTGCAGCGTAAGCAGGTTCGCGCCCGGTGTGGCCGTAGCCTGCACCGTGAAGCTGTGGTTGCCGGTACCGATGGTGAAGTAACTCGACGCGGCGGGGTACGGCACATTGGAGAGCGTGAGATTGCCGTCGACCAGAACGTTGAGCGGCGAAGCGACCTGCGAGGCGTTGAGCACCTTGAAGTTGGCGAGCAGATTGCTGTTGGCCTGCCCCGTGCCGTTGGTGTCGATGTTGAGCATCGCCATGCCGACCAGCGTGCCGCTGCCCACCGTATAGACAACCGCCTCGTAGTTGCTGCCGTTGGTGAACCCCTGCGCGGCCGTGTCGTAGATCACCTGCTTGGTGCCGGCGGCCGTCACGCGCAGCTCCAGTGTCGCTGCGTTGGGACCGACCACGGCGCTGATGCCCCCCACCGCAACGCTCGACACCGTGGGCGACGTGCTGTTGATGTCGGTTCCCGGCGCCGTGAGGTACACGTCGACCAGACCGATGCCTGCCGCGACGTTGATGACGCGGAAGCCGAACGTGCCGGAATTGGGGGTGGCGAAGGTGCTGTCGCTCAGCAGCAACCCCGCAGCGGAAGCGACGGGGTTGTAAACGATATAGGTGTAGTTCGTATTGCCGGCGATGCCCAGAGTCGTGTCGATGGCATTCGAGGCTCCGCCGTTCGCGCTGACCTTGAACTCCCGGTTCCCGCTGTCGACGCCGATGTACTCGGTGAGGCCCTGGAAAGGCAGGTTCGAGACGACGCTCGTGGTGTCGAGCGTCAGACTGATCGCGGCGGCGTCGGGGATCGCGTTCATGACCCTGATGTTGGTGCTGCCTCCCCCGTTGCCGCTCTTGCCGCAGGCAGCGAGCGTCAAAGCGAGCAGGCAGGAGAAGAAGGCGACGGCTAGCCGTGAGTTCATCGATGTCTCCAAAGACCTCTCCCCGGGGAGCGGCGGATTATACGTGCGGCGCCGAAGCGCCGGCAACGCAAGCTGTGGAACCTGTCAGTCATCGGCGACCACCACGCCCTGCAGCGCCGAGGCAGGGCCGACGACGTACACGCTGTAGGTCTTGCCCGAGATGATGGCCGTGCTCGGGATCTGCAGGACCCGGTTGGTCGTTCCGGCAAGGTTGAAGTCGAACTCGTAGCTTGTGTTTCCGAGCGAGTCGGCCACGAGCTCCGTATACGGCGTCGAAGAGATCGAGGTCACGCCTGTGAACAGCTTCGCGAAGTTCGCGTAAACATCCATGGCGGCAAGGTCGGGCGACGCGTTCACGAAGCGGATGCGCGCGCGGTTGAAACCGGCCGCCATGTTGTTGTCGGCCAGCACCAGTCCCTGGAGCGAGCCGGCGGCGCCGCTCACCACGATCGACGAGTCGCTGGCGGAAGCGAAATTCGTCACCAGGCTCAGCAGGATCGCGCCCGGCGTTGCGGACGACTGCACCGAGACGCTATGCTCCGCGGCGGTCGTCTTCTGGTAGCTCGACACGCCCGCGTAGGAAACGTTGGCCAGCGTCAGGATGCCGTCGACGAACACGTTTAGCGGGGCGCCGACGGAGGATGCGTTGACGAACTTGAACTCTGCGAGGTTGTTCGGGTAGACCTGCCCGGTTCCCTGACTGTCGATGTTGAGCACGGCCGCATCGACGAGCTGCGCGCTGAAGGTGCCGTACACGATCATCTGGGCAATGCCCTTGTCAGGGAAGTTGACGATCGGCGTGTCGAAAATCACGTCCTTGGTGCCCGTCCGAGTAATCCGAAGCTCGTATGTGGCGGTATTGACGACGGTGAACGGGGTGACGGACCCGAGCTCGGCGTCCCTGACCGTCGGCGCGGTGGCGGAAAGATCCGCGCCGGGGCCGGTGAGGTAGATGTCGACCGCGGTGACATTCGTCGCGACGTTGATCAGGCGAAGATCGAAGGTTCCGCCATCGGGAAAAAGCGTCGTCGTGTCGAGAACCAGCGTCGAGTGCACCGCCTCCACCGGTCCGTAGACGATGTAGGTGTAGTCCAGGCCGGTCGCAAGGGTGTTGTTTATGTCGATCAGAGTGGTGGCGCCGCCGTCAACGCTGACTTTGAACTCGAGCGTGCCGGAGTCGACGTCCAGGTACTGAGTCAGCCCCTGATAGGGCAAGCCGGACACCAGTGGTGCACCGCTGCCGAGCGTGAGCGACATGGTGGCCGCATCGGGAATCAGGTTGATCACTCGGAGACGCGTCGGTCCCGCTGCGGCGCCCACACCCTCGCCGGTGTCGCAGCTGCCCAGCAGGATCGTGCTCAGGCAAACCAGCAGAACGCAAAAGGCGCGGCGTGCGTTCATTGATTCAGGAGGGCGAAGTGGGCGAGGCAGTCAGGATGAAGCGGGTACGCCTTCGCAGCGACACGCTCGTCGGAAACTGGTAGGCCGTACTGGACTCGAACCAGTGACCAACGGATTAAAAGTCCGCTGCTCTACCACCTGAGCTAACGGCCCGGCGAAGGCCGCGAATTATAGCAACCGCGCCTGATTGCGGCTAGCCGGATCGAGGCTGTGAATCAATGCAAGTCGCGCGTCAGGAATGCCGGCAGCGACATGAAGTCGATGCCCTCATCGCGCAGATCTTCCGCTTCGTCGGGCGTCGCCTGGCCGCGGATGCCGCGCTTCGGCGCTTCCTCGTAATGGATCTTGCGCGCTTCCTCGGCAAAGGCGCGGCCGACGTTTTCGGTATCGGCGACGAGCCGGCGCATTGCCTTCAGCACGTCCGCGTCGCCGCCCATGCTGACCTCGGTCGTCTTCGCCGCGTCGCCATCGACGTTGGCGTTTTCCTCCTTCGGCTGGGGGGCGCGGCCCACGCGCACCTGCGCCGAAGGACGGCGCACGATCGCCGCATCGTCGCACAGCGGACAGCGAATCAGCGCGGCGTCGCGCTGGCGCACGAAATCCTCGTTCGAGCTGAACCATCCCTCGAAGCCGTGGTGATGCTTGCAGACCAGGTCGTAAACGATCATGTCTCGTATGTCGATGCAGCCGTCTCGAAGCTTACCGCGGCAAGGCTCAATTCGCTCTCCAGTACTGATACTTCAACGCCGCAACGCAGCCGGCGATGATCGACGCGAAGGCGACGAGCGACCCGAGCGCCAGCGTCGAGAGGCCCGTGAGCCCCTGCCCGATGGTGCAGCCGAGCGCGGTTACGCCCCCGAATCCCATTAACACGCCACCGGCGATATGGTTGACCAGATCCTCGATCGAGGCAAACCCTTCCCAGCGGAAGGTCCGCGTCGCCAGCGCCACGCCGGCGGAGCCTAGCACCATTCCCAGCACGCCCGCGATGCCAAACGTAACGATTCGTGACTGATCGCTCCACAGCAGCAACAATTCCAGAGTGTATCCGACCGGCGCCACGAAGCTGTACGACTCCGGTCTGCCCGAGTTGGTGCCGATGTAGGCCTCTTCCAGGGTGCGCGGGTCCTCGGCGAGATGACCGAGATGGCCGGTCACGTACCAGCCGGCGACGATTACGGCGCCGATGGCGAGCGCGCCGCCGATCATCGCCCGGCTCGCGCGAAAGCCGCGGCTCGCGAGCGCGAACGCAGCGATCGCAGCGGCGATGGCGAGCGAGACCGCAACCTTGATCGATGCGCCGCCGGTCACCGCCGTCAGCACGTCGCCCAGGTCGGAGTGCGCGGCGCCGAACGCCGCGGTGTCGAAGCGCAGCGTATCGAGCGTATTCACGCGCCACACGGCGAACAGTCCCTTGAGCGTCATGTAGGCTGAGACTGCGAGCACGAGCAGCGCGACGAGCGACTTCAGGTTCCCCCCGCCGAGACGCAGCAGCAGCCGGCTGCCGCAACCCGAGGCAAGCGTCATGCCGAAACCGAAGAGAAAGCCTCCGACAAGGTGCGACGCCCATGCGACCTTCGCCCCGGTGTAGATCGACTTGCCGAGATCGACCAGGCCCGTCGTCTCGAGCCAGGTCGCGCCGGCGATCGCCACCGCGATCGCAAGCAGCCACATCCGCATCCGGCTCCAGTCGCCCATCGAGACGACATCGGCGACTGCGCCCATGGTGCAGAAGTTGACGCGGGTCGCCACGGCGCCGAAGACGACGGCGAGCGCGAAGCTACTCCAGGCGACCAGCGCGGGAAGGTGATCGAGATCGGGCATTGCTCGGCCGCGGATTATCGCATTAGGGCGTGTTAACAGGCCCTAACCCCGCAGCAGCCCGGGCTCCGTTAACAGGTCGAGGCCGCGCATCGAAGTCGCGGCCAAGGAGCGACCATGCTGGATCGAAGGAAGTCGATGGCCATGCTCGGCGCCGCGGTGTTGACGCTCGCCGGCGCGGCCGGTGCGCACATCGTCACCCCCGTCGCGCAGACGACGGTCGAGATCGTCGATCGCACCGAAGGGCGCGTGCTGCCGCTCTACTGGCACGAGGGCCGGCGCTATGTCGTGGGCAAGCCGGGCAACGAGTACGCGATCCGCGTGCGCAACGCCGCCTCCGGACGCGTTCTCGCCGTGATGAGCGTGGACGGCGTCAATGTCATCACCGGAGACAGCGCTTCGCCTGCGCAATCGGGTTACGTCTTCGCGCCCGGCGAGACCGCCGACATCGCCGGGTGGCGCAAGAGCATGTCGCGCACGGCGGCGTTCTACTTCACCGCATTGCCCGACTCGTACGCCGCGCGCACGGGCCGTCCGGACAACGTGGGCGTCATCGGCGTGGCGGTATTCCGCGAGCGCGTGCGGCCGCCGATCGCGCTGGACGGCATCCGTCGCAAGGAGTCGGCGAGCGCCGACGCTCGATCGGCTCCGGCGCCCGGGGCCGCGGGTGCGCCGCGCGACGCGACGACGGAATCGCTCGCTCAGAACTCGCCGCAGGAGCGTCTCGGCACCGGGCATGGCCGCAGCGAGCAGTCGTACGCGAGCTACACGCCCTTCGAGCGCGCGAGCGATGCGCCGGCCGAGACCATCGCCATCTATTACGATTCCTACGAAAATCTGCTCGCGCTGGGCGTTCCCGTCGCGACGCCGCCGGTGGCGCGCGTCCGCCCCGATCCGTTTCCCGATCGCAGCCGCTTCGTGCCCGACCCGCGATAGCGCTCGCTTGCCACCGCATGGCCCGCCTCGCATACTGGGCGGGCCATGTCGGCTCCGGCGCCCAGCGACGAGGAACTCATGCTCGCCTACGCTGCGGGCGATCCTTCCGCATTCGACGCGCTCTACGCGCGGCACAAGGGCGGCGTCTATCGCTACCTCGCGCGCCAGTGCCGGCAAGCGGGCATCGCCGACGAGCTGTTCCAGGACGTATGGATGAACCTGATCCGCGCCCGCGCGAGCTACGCGCCCACGGCGAAGTTCACGACCTGGCTGTATCGTCTCGCGCACAACCGCATGATCGATCACTTCCGCTCCAGCGGTCATCTCACGCTGGTTTCCTCCGACGACGAGGCGCACGAGGACGCTGTCGTTGCGCTGCCCGCGGCGCGCGCGAGCGAGCCTGAGCCGCGCGCGCATAATCGCGAACTGGGCGAGCGCTTGCGCGCCGCCGTCACCACGCTTCCGCCGGCCCAGCGCGAAGCGTTTCTGCTGCAGCGCGAAGGCGAGCTGTCGCTCGCGGAGATCGCCGCGCTCACCGGCGTGGGCGTGGAGACTGTCAAGAGCCGCCTGCGCTACGCGCTCTCGAAGCTGCGCGCCGAGCTGATCGATCTCGAAGACGAGGCGCGCGAGGGACGGCGATGAGCGCGTGGGGCGGGAGCAAGGAGGCCCGATGAACGAGCACGAACGCGACCCGCGCATCGACGCCGCCTGGCGAGCGGCGAGCCGCGACGAGCCGCCGGTTGCGCTCGATGACGCGATTCGCGCTGCCGCGCGGCGCGCGGTCGACTCCGCGCCGCAGCGCAGGCGCGACAAGCATTGGTGGTATCCATTCGCCGCAGCGGCGACGGTAGCCGTGATCGCGGTCGGCTTGTTGCAGCTCACGCCGCCCGAACAGGTCACGCCGGCCATCGTGGCCGATGCGCCGAAGGTCGCGAAGCAGGAAGCCGCATCGGCGCCGCCGCAGTCGAACGCGATCGGACCGGGTACCCCCGCGCCGGTCGACGTGAAGAAGAAGCTTGCTGCCGCCGATGAACGTGCCGAAAGCGCGAGGTCGAACGAGCGCGCACAGAAACTACAGCGCCAGCGCGACGCAGCGGACAAGCTTTCGCAAATGCCTGCGCAGGACTCGGCGCGCAACGTGGCGGCTCCGGCTGAAACCCCGCCGTCGGCATCTTCATTCGCGCGGCGCAGCGAGCCGTTCCCCGCCGCGGCGCCGGAGGCCGCGCGGCGCGATGCCGCCGTCGCGACAGAAGCGCAGGGGAGACTGCAATCCGCGCCGGCAGCCGAGCCCGCTGCGCCTCCGCCTGCTGCGGCGTCACCGCCTGCTGCGGGCGTCGCAGGCGGCACCGTGACCGGCGCGCCGCTCGAGGAGAAGCCGTTGCGGGCGAAGAGCGCTCTTGCCAAAGATGCAAGCGAAGCGCAGGTGCAAGCGAAGACGCAGCCGCGCAGCGTCGAGGATTGGATCAAGCTCATCCGGGAGCTTCGGAGCGCGGGCCGGATCGACGAAGCGACCAAGGAGATCGCCGCGTTTCGCAGCGCCTACGGCGAGCGCGCAGACTCGTTGCTGCCGGCGGACCTGCGCGCTTTCGGCACCCCCGCCGCGCGGTAGCGGAAGTTACCCCGCCGTCGCCGCGCGCGAGCGCAGGAGCTTCTTGATCGGCGCGGGCAGCGCTGCGCCCGCAACGTCGTCGAGCGGCATCCATACGAGCCCCGGCTCCTGCACGTGCTTCGCTTCCTCGCGCACCGCGCACGGGAGCGGATGCAAGGTCAGGTGAAAATGCGTGAAGCCGTGCTCGATCGGGGCCAGCGGCGAACGCGGTGCGACCGCCACACCGAAACGTAACCGGCAGTGCGCGGCGATGTCGCGCGCGGTCTCGATCTCGGGCAGGCTCCACAGGCCCGACCAGACGCCGGTGGCGGGGCGCCGCTCGAGGAGGACTTCGCCCTTGCGCTCGAGGAGCAGCACCGTGACTTCGCGTTGCGGCAGGGCTTTCTTCGGCCGCGGCGGCGGCAGCTCGGCGATGCGATCCTCGCGCCGCGCGATGCAGTCGTGCGCGACCGGGCATGCTTCGCAGCGCGGCTTCGCGCGCACGCACACCGTTGCGCCGAGGTCCATCAGCGCCTGCGTGTAGGTTGCGACCTCGCGCGGCGGGAGCAGCGCCTCTGCCTCCCGCCACAACCGCCGTTCGACCTTTGCGTTGCCGGGAAATCCGGCGATGCCGCGGTACCGTGCCAGCACCCGCTTGACGTTGCCGTCGAGGATCGCGCCGCGGGCGCCCCTCGCAAAGGCTGCGATCGCGGCTGCGGTCGAGCGCCCGATGCCCGGCAGCGCGGCGAGCGTTTCCGCATCGCGCGGGAAGCGCCCGCCATGCTCCGCGACGACGCTGCGCGCCGCGCGATGCGCAAGATGCGCGCGGCGGTAGTAGCCGAGCCCGCTCCAGCATTCGAGCACGCGTTCGATCGGCGCGGCGGCAAGGCTCGCCACGTCGGGAAACGTGGCGAGAAAGCGCTCGTAGTACGGGATCACGGTCGGAACTCGCGTCTGCTGCAGCATGATCTCGGAAAGCCAGATGCGGTACGGATCGCGCGTTCGCTGCCACGGCAGGTCGCGCCGGCCGAAGGCTTTCTGCCAGGCGATGAGCCGCTGCGCGAAGGAACGCGATCGCGCCCGATCTGTCGCGGGGGACTTCATTTCGGGTCGCGACGGCCGGATGATGCCGGCGCTACCGGCCAAGCCGCTGCCTGGCCTTGGCCGCGGCCTCGGAGCTCGGGAAGCGCACGACGAGATCCTCGAGCGTGCGCCGCGCGGCGGCGCTTTCCTTGAGCTCGGTCTGGCAGCTCGCGATGTTGAGCAGCGCGTCGGGCACCTTCTGACTGTCCGGATAGGTCGCGATGAGCTGCCGCTGCGTGGCGATCGAGCCGCGGAAGTCGCGCTGGGCGTACTGCGCGTTGCCCGCCCAGTACATCGCCGATGGCGCGAGCGGACTCTTCGGATAGGCGCGCACGAACTGCTGGAAGCTCGCGATCGCCGCTGCGTAGCTGCCGCTCTTGAATTGATCGAGCGCGGCATCGTAGGCGCGCTGCTCGGAGCCGATGTCTGTCACCGAGGCCGGCGCGCGGGCCGGCGCTCCCGGCGAGCCGGGGCCTGGTGCACCCGGCCCCGCCGCGCCTGCATCCGCCGCCGGCGGCGACGCGGCGGCCCCGCCCCCGCCTGCGGCCGCTTCGAGCTTGCGCAAGCGCCCGTCGAGATCGAGGTATAGGTCGCGCTGGCGCTTCTGCGCCTGTTCCAGCTCATAGGTGAGCACTTCCTGCTGCCCGCGCAGCGCGGCGATGTCCTGCTTCAACTGCTCGATGTCGCGCAGCAGGTCGACGAGCCCCTGGCTCTTGAGCGTGCCCTCCGTGGCAGCGAGCCGTTGCTCGATCTGATCGACGCGCTGGCGGAGGACCTCGATGCGCTTGCGCGCTTCGTCGTCGTCGAAGAGCGCGCCGCGCGCCGGCACTGCGGCGAGCGTCAGCGCGAGCAGGAGAAACGCAAGCGCGGGCGCTCTCCCGCCGCAACGCCCGCGCGTCATCTTCCCCCTCTCTTCCGGCCGGGCCGCTATTCGCCCGCGTACACCATGTCGTCGCGACGGTTCTCGGCCCACGCGCCTTCGTCGTGGCCCGGGTTGCGCGGCTTCTCCTTGCCGAAGCTCACCGTCTCGACCTGGTTGTCGGTGGCCCCGTAGAGCGCCATCATGCGCTTCACCTGGTCGGCGCGACGCTGGCCCAGCGCGATGTTGTACTCGCGGCTGCCGCGCTCGTCGCAGTTGCCCTGCACCGTCATGCGCGCGGTCTTGTTGCTCTGCAGATACTTCGCGTGCGCCTCGACCAGCGGCTTGAACTCGTCCTTGACTTCGTAGCGGTCGAAGTCGAAGTACACGCTGCGCTTGGACAGGATGCTGTGCGGGTCCTTCAGGGGATTCATCGTTCCACTGGTGGCAGTTCCGGAGACGCCGCTGCTGGCGCTACCCGCCGTGCCGGCGCCGCCGACCGTCGGAGTGCGCTCCTCGACCGCCACGCCGGCCTCGGTCTTCGGCGTCGTCTGACAGCCGCCGAGGAGCGCGAGCAACGCTACGGTCGTGCAGAGCATTGGAATGGAAACTGCAAGCTTCGATTCGTTCATTGTCGTCTCTCCGATGTTCGATGTTATTTGAGCAGCGGGCCCCACGCGGGCTCGCGCACATCGCTCGCCGCGGCGGTGAGTCGCTGCTTCACGCGGCCGTCGCTGGAGACTGCGGCCAATATACCACGGCCCCCGCTCTCCGACGCGTAAAGGATCAGCTTGCCGTTCGGCGCGATGGATGGCGATTCGTCATCGGCGCCCTGTGTGAGCACCTGCACCTGACGTGTCGCGAAATCCGCGATCGCCAGGTTGAATCGGCCGCCGTCGCGCCGCACAAAAATGAATCCTTTACCGTCGGGCAGGTGCCGCGGCGAAACGTTGTAGCTGCCGTCGAAGGTCATGCGCTCGACGGCCCCTGTCGCCAGCGACAACCGATAGATCTGCGGACTCCCGCCGCGATCGGATGTGAAAAGAATGGACTTTCCGTCGGGAGCAAAGTTCGCTTCGGTGTCGATGCCGGGCGAAGTCATGAGCCGCGTGACGCCGCCGCCGTCGGCGCTGATGAGGTAGATCTGCGACAGACCATCTTTCGAAAGCGTCACGGCGAGACGGCTGCCGTCGGGCGCCCACGCCGGAGCGCTGTTGCTGCCGCGGAAGTTCGCGAGCACGCGCCTCTGTCCGGTCGAGAGCGATTGCACGTAAACAATCGGCTTCTTGTTCTCCAGCGAAACATAGGCGATCCGCGTCCCATCCGGCGACCATTTTGGAGAGAGCAGCGGCTCATTCGAAGTGACGACCGTCTGCGGGTTGTAGCCGTCGGCGTCAGCCACCAGCAGCTCGTAGCGCGCACCCTGCTTGGCGATGTAGGCGATGCGCGTGCTGAAAACGCCTGCATCGCCGGTCAATTTCTCGTAGATGATGTCGGCGATCTGGTGCGCCGTGGTGCGGAACTGCGCGGGCGTCACGACATAGGAAAACCCGGCAAGCTGCGATTGCTTCACCGCGTCGACGAGAAAGAAGCGCACCTCGACGCGCCCGTCGGAGCGCGGCGTGACGCTACCGACCACGACCGCATCGGCGCCACGCGAGGTCCAGTCACCGTAGCGCACCTCGTCGGCGCGCGTGGGGCGCGGGTTGACCGCATCGGCGTCGATCAGCTTGAAGAGCCCGCTGCGGGTGAGATCGGCGCCGACGATGGCGGTCAGCGGATACGGATAGTTCGCCTCGCCAGCGAACGGCACGATCGCGATCGGGATCGTCGTGCCGCCGCCGCCGATGATCTCGATTGTGAGTTGCGCGCGGGCGCCAGGGACGCCGAGCGCGAACGCGAGCACGAACAGGCTCAGGAGCGCGCGCAAGCGGCAAAGACGAAAAATCATTGCTTCGGATCGTTTTCGGCGGAGCAACGCGTTCGTGTCCATAGCGTTAACAGGCCCTCGTTCACTGCGGCCTCACGAGATTGTCGAGGCCGAGCGCCACGCGCAGGCGCTCGCCGGTGCGCCTCGCCTCGTCGCGTGTCGGATACGGTCCGACAACGACGCGAAACAGCCCCTCGGCTTCGTGCACCTTCGCTTCGACGCTCAGCCCCGCGATTTGGTTCGTCAGCCGCCCCACGAAGGCCTGCGCATTGGCGTTGTTGGTGAACGCGCCGAGCTGCACGACGTAGCCGCCCGTCTCCTGCGCCACCGGCGTAGCGACCACGGCCGGAGCCGCCGAAACAGGGGGCAGCGGCGGCGCGGCGGCCACGGTGGGGATGCCCGGAGGCAGGATGCTCACCACCTCGACTTCACCGCTTCCCGCCTGCGCGATGCCGAGCCGCCACGCCGCGGCATACGAGAGGTCGATGATGCGTCCCGGATGGAACGGCCCGCGGTCGTTGACGCGCACCACCACGCTCTTCCCGTTGGCGGGATTGGTGACGCGCGCATAGGAAGGCAGCGGCAGCGTCGGATGCGCCGCTGTCATCGCGTACATGTCGTAGACCTCGCCGGCGGAGGTCTTCTGGCTGTGGAACTTGCGTCCGTACCATGAGGCAATGCCGCGTTCGCTGTACGGGCGCAGACTCGTCGCCGGCACGTAGTCGACGCCGAACACCGAGTACGGACGATTGGCAAAGCGATTGAGCGGCTCGATCCGGGGCGTCGCGTCGGGAATCGAGTCGATATTTGCCGGCGGATTTTCGCCGGGGCCGTCATCCTTGTAGTAGCCCCCGGGACGCGAGGGCGGTGAAGGCGCCGACGGCGCTGCCGGTTCCCGTTTCGGCGCCGATGTGCACGCGACAAGAGCGAAAGCCGCGGCGGTCGCGAGCGCTCTCGCTCTCGTTGGACCCGCACCGATCGGCCCCATATGGTCGCGAATTATACTTGCGCCGCAGCGCGCGTCGCACATCGCGCCCTCACCACGCCGGCGTACCCACGTTCAGCTCTTCACGAGCTTCCGATTCGCCTGCACGCTCATCAGGATCCCGAGCCCGACGAATAGGCTCACCAGCGCGGTGCCGCCGAAGGAGATGAGCGGCAGCGGCACGCCGACGATGGGCAGCAGCCCGCTAACCATCGCCATGTTGACGAAGGCGTAGGTGAAGAACATCAGCGTGATCGATCCCGCGACGAGCCGCGCGAAGAGCGTCGACGCGTTCGCGGTGATGACGAGCGCGCGGCTGATCAGCAGGAGGTAGAGGACGAGCAGCACTGCGTTGCCGATCAATCCGAACTCCTCGCCGAACACGGCGAAGACGAAATCGGTGTGCCGTTCGGGCAGGAAATCGAGGTGGGTCTGCGTGCCGTTGAGCCAACCCTTGCCGACCACGCCTCCGGAGCCGAGCGCGATCGACGCCTGCGAGCTGTGATAGCCGGCGCCGAGCGGATCGCGCGAGGGATCGAGGAAGGTGAGGATGCGCTCCTGCCTGTAGCCGTGCAGGTGCGGCCAGACGAGCGGAACCGCGGCCGCGGCGGCCAGGCCGAGCGCCACCATGATCTTCCACGACAGCCCCGCGAGGTAAAGCACGTAGAAGCCGCACGCGCCGATCATCAGCGCGGTGCCGAGATCGGGCTCTCGCTCGATCAGCCAGACCGGCACCACGATGAGGATTGCAGCGACGATAAAGTCGCCGACGTTGATCCGCGCCTCGCGCTTCTGGAAGTACCACGCGAGCATCAGCGGCAGCGCGATCTTCATCAGCTCCGAAGGCTGGAAGCGCCCGATGCCGAGGTTGAGCCAGCGGCGAGCGCCGTTGACCACCGTCCCGCCCAGAGCCACCGCGATCAACAGCAGGATCGAAACCGCGTACAACGGCAGCGCGATGCGCGCGAGCTGCTGCGGGGAGACGTTGGCGATGATCCACATCAGGACGAGCGCGAAGCCGAGCGACACCGCCTGGCTCATCACGCGCGCGAGGTTCTGCTCAGTCGCCGAGAAGAGCGTGACGAGCCCCACGCCGACGAGCGCTACCGCGGCAGCCATGAGCAGGCTGTCGACCGGGCGCGCAAGACGTTCCCAGAACTTGGCGAGGAGGGCGATCACGTTGGCCATCAGTCGCTCTCGTCGTCGCTGTCGGGCCTCTCTTCGCCCGGCATCCCGCTGGGCGCGATGCCGAGCAGGTAGTAATCGAACACGGCGCGCGCGACCGGGGCCGCGGCCTGAGCCCCGAAGCCGCCGTTCTCGACCAGCACTGCGACTGCGATCTTCGGATCGGCGGCCGGTGCATACGCGAGGTACCATGCGTGGTCACGCAGGCGCTCGTCGACCTTGCCGGCCTGGTATTTCTCGCCCTCCTTGATCGTGAAGAGCTGCGCGGTTCCGGTCTTGCCGGCGGAAACGTACTTCGCTCCGATGAAGGCGCGCGCACTGGTGCCCTCGCGCGGAACGCCGATGAGCGCGTTCCGGATCACCGCGAGATGCTCGGGCTTCACCTCGAGCTGATGCATGGCTTCGGGCGCGATCTCGCGGACCTCTCCGGTCTTCACGTTCTCCACGCTTTGCAACAGGCGGGGCCGGAACTGCGTGCCGCCGTTGGCGATGGTGGCGATGGCCACCGCCTGCTGCACTGGCGTGAAGGCGTTGTAGCCCTGGCCGATGCCGGCGGAGATCGAATCGCCGAGGTACCACTTCCGATGCTCCTCGCGGTAGTTCTTGCCGGAGAAGCGCTCGCGCTTCCAAGCGCGCGAGGGCAGCACGCCTTTGAGCTCGCCGTCGATGTCAATGCCGCTCTTCTCGCCGAAGCCGAATTGCGCGAGGAAGTCGTGGGTCACGTCGATGTCGGTGTCGGCGGCCAGCATGTAGTAATAGGTATCGCAGGACACGATGATCGACTTCATCATGTCGACGTAGCCGTGACCTTCCTTCTTATCGTCGCGAAAGCGGTGCGCGCTGCCTGCGATCTGGAAGAATCCCGGGTCGAAGATCGTCTGCGTCGCGGTACGCTTCCCCGACGTGAGCGCCGAGAGCGCGAGGAAAGGCTTGATCGTCGAGCCGGGGGGGTATGCACCGCGGAGCGGCCGGTTGAGGAGCGGCTTGTCGGGCGAGTTGTTGAGCGCTTCCCAGTTCGCGGGATCGATCCCCTCGACGAAGAGATTCGGATCGAACCCCGGCTTGGAGACGAGCGCGAGGACTTCGCCGGTGGACGGGTCGAGCGCGACCAGTGCGCCGCGGTGCTCGCCGAAGGCGGCCTCGGCGGCCTGCTGCAGCTTGATGTCGAGCGAGAGCTTGAGATTATTGCCAGAAGTCGGCGGCGTGCGCGAGAGCGTGCGCACGGCGCGCCCGCCGGCATCGACCTCGACTTCCTCGAAGCCGGTTGTCCCGTGCAGTTCGCGCTCGTAGGAGGCCTCGATTCCGCTCTTGCCGATGTAATCCGACCCCTTGTAGTTCGCGGTCTGGTTCCAGTCCTCGATCGTCTCGACGTCGCGATCGTTGATGCGGCCGATGTAGCCGATGACGTGCGAGGCGAGCTCGCCGAAGGGATACTGGCGGAAGAGCCGCGCCTTGACCTCCACGCCGGGGAAGCGGTAGCGGTTGACCGCGAAGCGAGCGACTTCCTCGTCGGTGAGACGAGTGCGCAGCGGAAGACTCTCTAAATTCTTGGTCTCCTCGAGGAGGCGCCGGAAGCGCCTGCGGTCGCGCGCCTGGATGTCGACCACCCTCGCGAGCTCGTCGATCGTCTGCTCGAGATTCTTCACCCGCGACGGCATGACTTCCAGCGTGTACGCCGAATAGCTCTGCGCCAGCACGATGCCGTTGCGGTCGGTGATGACGCCTCGGTTCGGGACGATCGGCACGATGGCGATGCGATTGCTTTCGGCGAGCGTCTGATAGTGTTGATGCTGGATCACCTGCAGATAGAAGAAGCGGGCGAAGAGCCCGCCGAATGCGATGACGATCAGGGCGGCGGCCACGGCGAGACGGCGATGGAAATGCGCCAGCTCGCGCTCGGGATTGAGCAGCTCGGGCGCCGCGATCGAGATCGACGAGTGACTGCGGCGTTTGGCGAAGAGCCTGCGCATGGCTTAGGGAACCTACAGCTCCGCGGGCGAGGGCGGTGGCCGCTGCGGCCGTTGCAGCAGCGCGGTTGCGGCGGGCCACAGCAAGGCGCCGGTGAGCGGCCCCACCGCGTAGGTCCAGCGCGGCAGCGGTGCCCCGCTCATCACGCGCAGAAGCAGCACCAGCCCCGCACAGAAGAGCAGCAGCACGGCGACCTGAGCCGCCTGCTGCCAGAGAGGGAAACGCAGCACGCGCCGGCGGAAGTATTCGGCGGCATAGGCGAGCACCGCGTAGGCGAGCGCGTGCTGACCCAGCACGGTTCCGTCCGCGACGTCCATCAACAGGCCGAGGCACCACGCGATCCCCACGCTGATCAAGCGCGGCTCGCGGATGCACCAGTAGAGGAGCACCAGCGCGAGGAAATCCGGCTTGACCACGAGCGCGACACCGGAGAGCGGCAGCAGGTTGCCGAGAAAGCCGATCATCAGCGTGAGCACGATGAACCACGGCTTGACGGGAAGCAGAATTTCTTCGCGGCGCGCCGGCGCAAAGGATGCGAGTTGTGCCATCGTCGGTCTAGGGCTTGTCAACGCTATGGGCGCGCCTTCCCAGGCCTTAGTTTGCCCGTCTCCTGCCGCGTCCCTTGCGCGGCGCGTCGGTTTCCGTCGGCTCCTCCGGCCGCGGCGCGGACACCGCCGCCTGCGCGAGGATCAGCACGAGCGTGCTGCGATCCACGCCCGCGAGCGGCCGGCAGGTGACGCGCGCGAACATCTGCCCGGTCTCGCGCTCGACCGAGACAACCTGTGCCACGGCGAGCCCCGCAGGATAAGTGCCGTCGATGCCCGAGGTCACGAGCCGGTCGCCGGGCTGGATTTCGGCGTTCGGCGACAGAAAGCGAAGCTCGGGCAGCCGGCCCGTTCCCGAGCCGTACATCACCGAGCGCACGCCGCTGCGCTCCACGCGCACCGGCACAGCGTGATCCTTGTCGGTTACGAGGGTGACCTCGGACATGTTGGGAAAGACGCGCGTCACCTGTCCGATCACGCCGAGCTCGTCGATCACGGCCTGTCCGGCGAGCACGCCGGCCGCATCGCCCTTGTCGACGAAGAGCTTCTGCGTGAACGGGTCGCGACCCGAGTACATCACCTCGGCGGCGATCGCCGCGCCTTGAAAGCGCTTCTCGACCGTGAGCAGCGTGCGCAGCCGCGCGTTTTCCTGTTCGAGAAGCGAATAGCCCTGCACGGCCGGAGCGTCGGCGAGGAGCCGCTCCTTGAGCGCGGCGCTGTCGTTCGCGAGAGTGCGTTGCGACGAGAAATACGTGCCGACGTAAGCGATCGCTTCGCCCGGGATCTGCACCACGCGCTGCAGCGGGTAGAGCAGCGTGCCCACTGCGCGGCGGACGCTCTCCAGGTAGTGATAGCGGGAGTCGGCGAAGAGCAGCGCCAGCGAGAGCAAGCCGAAGAAAGCAAGGCGGGCGAGCGGCGACGGCCCGCGGTGAAAGAACGGCGGCGGCTCGACCGAGATATGGCGCATCAGGCAAGGTCAAGCGGATCGGGCGCCTAGTCGGAGGTGAAGATGGTCGAGAGCTTTTCCATGTTCTCGAGCGCCTTGCCGCAGCCGCGAACCACGCAGGTGAGCGGATCGTCGGCAACCACGACCGGCAACCCGGTCTCTTCCATTAGCAGCCGGTCGACGTCGCGCAGGAGCGCTCCGCCCCCGGTGAGCACCATGCCGCGCTCCGCGATGTCGGCGCCGAGCTCGGGCGGCGTACGCTCAAGCGCGCTCTTCACCGCCGAAACGATGCTGTTGAGCGGGTCGGTGAGCGCTTCGAGAATCTCGTTCGAAGAAACGGTGAAGCTGCGCGGGATGCCCTCGGCGAGGTTGCGGCCCTTGACCTCCATCTCCCTCACCTCGGACCCGGGAAAGGCGGAGCCGATCGTGGTCTTGATCTGTTCCGCGGTGGTTTCTCCGATCAGCATGCCGTAGTTGCGGCGGATGTAATTGACGATCGCCTCGTCGAACTTGTCGCCGCCCACGCGTACGCTGCCCGAGTAAACCATGCCGCCGAGCGAGATCACGCCGACTTCGGTCGTTCCGCCGCCGATGTCGACCACCATCGATCCGGTAGCTTCCGAGATCGGTAGATCGGCGCCGATCGCCGCGGCCATCGGTTCCTCGATGAGATACACCTTCGATGCGCCCGCCCCGAGCGCCGACTCGCGGATCGCGCGGCGCTCGACCTGAGTCGAGCCGCACGGCACGCAAATGATGATGCGCGGGCTCGGGCTGAAGAGCTTGGAATCGAGCACTTTCTTGATGAACTGCTTCAGCATCTGCTCGGTCACCGTGAAATCGGCGATGACCCCGTCTTTCATCGGACGAATGGCGGTGATGTTGCCCGGCGTGCGGCCGAGCATCTGCTTCGCCGCGAGCCCGACTTCCTGGATCACGCGCTTGCCGTTCGGGCCGCCTTCCTGCCGGATCGACACGACCGAGGGCTCGTTCAGCACGATGCCCTTGCCGCGCACGTAGATGAGCGTGTTGGCCGTCCCCAGATCGATCGCGAGATCGCTCGAGAAATAGCCCTTGAAAGATTCGAACATGGATCCTTCTCTGCGGCGCAGACCGAGACCGCATCTGCACTTGCGTCGATGCAGGAGCGGCGGCCGGACAATCGAAATATGATAACCTAATATGCTTGGCTTCTACACCCGCTTCTGTCTCGAAAAGCGGCGAACGCCCCTGAAAGTGGTAGTTTCCCCATGGCACTCTCGCTCGAGGACATCCAGCGCATCGCGCATCTCGCCCGGATCGAGATCACGGCGGCCGAGGCCGTCGAGGTGCAGCGCAAGCTCGACGGCATCTTCGAGTTGATCAACGAGATGCGCGCGGTCGATACCACGGGCATCGTTCCCATGTCGCATGCGCAGGAGATGACGCTGCCGCTGCGCAGGGACCGCGTGACCGAAACTGACCACCACGCGCTTTATCAGAGCCTGGCGCCGGCCGTGCACGACGGGCTCTACCTGGTACCCAAAGTCATCGAGTGAGATTGCACGCGTCGCTGTCCGAGCTTTCGCGCGCGCTCGCCGAACGAAATGCGTCGAGCGTCGAGCTCACCGAAACGGCGCTCGCGCGCATCGACGCGCTCAACCCGAACATCAACGCGTTTCTGACCGTCGAGCGCGAGCGCGCGCTGGAAAGCGCTCGCGCCGCCGACCGGCGCATCGCGGCCGGCAATGGCGGACCGCTCACCGGCATTCCCGTTGCGCACAAGGACGTGCTGATGACCGCGGGCGTGAAGACCACCTGCGGCTCGCGCATGCTCGCGAATTTCATCGCGCCGTACAGCGCGTTCGTGGTCGAGCGGCTGGCCGACGCAGGCATGGTGCTCGTCGGCAAGACGAACATGGACGAGTTCGCGATGGGCTCGTCGAACGAGAACTCCTACTTCGGTCCGGTAAGAAACCCGTGGAACACCGACTGCGTGCCGGGCGGTAGTTCGGGCGGCTCGGCGGCGGCGGTCGCGGCGCGCATCGTCCCCGCTGCGACCGGCACCGATACCGGGGGTTCGATACGACAGCCCGCCGCGCTCAGCGGCGTGTGTGGGCTGAAGCCGACCTACGGCCTGTGCTCGCGCTACGGGCTGGTCGCGTTCGCCTCGAGTCTCGACCATCCCGGTCCATTCGGGCAGACCGCGGCAGACTGTGCGCTCATGCTCAACGCAATGGCCGGGCACGACGCTCGCGATTCGACCTCGGTCGCCCGCGAGCCCGAGGACTACACGCGGGTCTTGAGCGAAGCGCGAGGAGCGAAGCCGCTTTCCGGCGTGAAGATCGGGCTGCCGCGCGAATACTTTGGCGACGGCATCGACGCCGAGGTTGCTTCCGCCGTGGACGCCGCGGTGGCGGAATTCCGCTCGCTCGGCGCGACGACGGTGGAGGTCGAGCTGCCTGCAGTCAAGCATTCAGTGCCGGTCTACTACGTGATCGCGCCGGCGGAGGCTTCCTCGAACCTCTCGCGCTTCGACGGCGTGCGCTATGGCCATCGCGCCGCGCAGTACGACGATCTTGCCGACATGTACAAGAAGACGCGTGCCGAGGGCTTCGGCGCCGAAGTGAAGCGGCGCATCCTCGTCGGGACCTACGTCCTCTCGCACGGCTACTACGATGCCTACTACCTGAAGGCGCAGCAGGTGCGGCGTCTCATCGCGGATGACTTCGCGCGCGCGTTCGAGCGCTGCGACGTCGTGCTCGGACCGACAGCGCCGAGCGCCGCCTTCAAGCTCGGCGCGAAAGTCGACGACCCGGTCGAGATGTATCTCAACGATATCTTCACGGTCGCAGCCAATCTCACGGGAACACCGGCGCTGTCGATTCCGTGCGGCTTCACGCGCGCAGGGCTTCCGATCGGCCTGCATCTGCAGGCGCATCACTTCGATGAGGCGCGGCTGCTCGACGTCGCGCACCGCTATCAGCAGGCGACCGACTGGCACACACGGGCCCCGGAGATGGCTAGATGAAATGGGAAGCCGTCATCGGGCTGGAGACGCACACCCAGCTTTCGACCGCATCGAAAATTTTTTCCGGCGCGCCCACCGCATTCGGCGCAGCGCCCAACACGCAGGCCTCTGCGGTCGACATCGCGCTGCCGGGTGTGCTGCCGTCATTGAACCGCGGCGCGGTCGAGCGCGCCATCCGCTTCGGGCTCGCAATCGGCGCGATGATCAACCGACGCAGCGTCTTCGCGCGCAAGAATTATTTCTACCCCGATCTGCCGAAGGGCTACCAGATCTCGCAGTACGAGATTCCCGTCGTGCAGGGAGGCGCGATCCGCATCGTCTCGCCCATGCGCGGCGAGCTCGAGGTGCGGCTCACCCGCGCGCATCTCGAGGAGGACGCCGGGAAGTCGTTGCACGACGTGCTGGGCCACGCGAACCACGGCCTTTCGGGCATCGACCTCAATCGTGCCGGAACGCCGCTGCTCGAGATCGTCTCCGAACCCGACATGCGCAGCGCCGACGAGGCGGTAGCGTACGCGAGGACGCTGCACGCGCTGGTGCGCTGGATCGGCATCTGTGACGGCAACATGCAGGAGGGAAGCTTCCGCTGCGACGCCAACGTCTCGGTGCGCCCGGCCGGCGAGACCAAGCTCGGCACGCGCTGCGAGATCAAGAATCTGAACAGCTTCCGTTTCCTCCAGCACGCGATCGAGTTCGAGATCCGGCGGCAGATCGAGCTGATCGAAGACGGCGGCGCGGTCGTGCAGGAGACGCGCCTCTACGACGCCGATCGCAACGAGACGCGATCGATGCGCAGCAAGGAGGACGCCCAGGACTACCGCTACTTTCCGGACCCGGACCTGCCGCCGCTCGTGATCGACGAAGCGTGGATCGAGCGCGTGCGCTCGGAGCTGCCCGAGCTTCCGGCGACCAAGAGCGCCCGCTACCAGAATGACTACGGGCTCTCGCCGTACGACGCCGCGCTCCTGACGCACGACGCGGCGACGGCTTCCTACTTCGAGGCTGCGGCCGAGGCTCTCGCGGCGAAGCTTGGGCTTTCGCGCGTTGACGCCGAGATTGCGCGGATGACGTCCACGTGGGTACTCGGCGAGGTGGCGGCTGCGCTCAACCGTGCGGAGATCGATGCGTCGCAATGCCGCGTCGGGCCAGGACAGCTTGGCGGTCTCATCGCACGCGTCCATGACGGCACGATCTCCGGCAAGATCGCCAAGGAGGTCTTCGACGCGATGTGGGCCGGCGAAGGCGACGCCGATGCGATCATCGAAGAGCGCGGCCTGCGTCAAATCTCCGACATCGGCGCAATCGAGAAGATCGTTGACGAAGTGCTCGCGGCCAACGCAGGGGCGGTCGCCGAGTACAAGGCGGGCAAGGAGAAGGCGTTCAACTCGCTCGTGGGCAAGGTCATGGCCGCGACCAAGGGAAAGGCCAACCCGGCGCAAGTGAACGCGATACTAAAGAAAAAACTCGGCGCCTAGAATTATTGCAGCAGAGGCTTGTAGCGCAGGCGGTGCGGCCGCGCGCCTTCCTCGCCGAGGCGCCGCCGCTTGTCGGCCTCGTAGTCCTGGTAATTGCCCTCGACGAACACCCACTTCGAATCGTCCTCGGCGGCGAGGATTTGCGTAGCGATGCGGTCGAGAAACCAGCGATCGTGCGAGATGACGAGCACGCTTCCTGCGAACTCGGTCAGTGCGTCTTCGAGCGCGCGTAGCGTTTCCACGTCGAGATCGTTCGACGGCTCGTCGAGCAGCAGCACGTTGCCGCCCTTGAGAAGGGTGGCCGCGAGATGCAGCCGCCCGCGCTCGCCGCCCGATAGCGTTCCGACCTTTTTCTGCTGGTCGGGCCCCTTGAAGTTGAAGCGGCCGAGGTAGGCGCGCGAAGGCATTTCGAACTTGCCGACCGTCAGGATGTCCTGCCCGCCCGAGATCGCCTCCCACGCGGTCTTGTCGTCGGGCAGGGACTCGCGGGTCTGATCGACCACGGCGAGCTTTACGGTCGGGCCGATCGCGATCTCGCCCCGGTCGGGTTTTTCCTTTCCGGTGATCATGCGGAAGAGCGTGGTCTTGCCGGCGCCGTTGGGACCAATGATGCCGACGATGGCGCCCGCGGGGACGCTGAACGACAAGTCGTCGATCAGCAAACGGTCGTCGTAACCCTTGCTCACGCCCTTGAACTCGATCACCGCGTCGCCGAGCCGCTCGGCGACCGGAATGAAGATCTCCTGCGTTTCGTTGCGCTGCTGGTGCTCGTAGGATGCGAGCTCCTCGAAGCGCGAGATGCGCGCCTTGCTCTTCGCCTGGCGCGCCTTCGCGTTGGCGCGAACCCACTCCAGCTCCTTGTGCATGGCCTTGATGCGCGCGGCTTCCTGCTTCGCTTCGACGGCGAGCCGTTGCTCCTTCTGCTCGAGCCAGGAGCTGTAGTTGCCCTTCCACGGGATGCCGTAGCCGCGGTCGAGCTCGAGGATCCATTCAGCCGCGTTGTCGAGGAAATAACGGTCGTGCGTCACCGCGATCACGGTGCCGGAAAACTTCTGCAGGAACTGCTCGAGCCAGCCCACACTCTCGGCGTCGAGGTGGTTGGTCGGCTCGTCCAGGAGCAGCATGTCGGGCTTCGAAAGTAGCAGGCGGCAGAGGGCGACGCGCCGCTTCTCGCCACCCGAGAGCTTGGCGATCTTTGCGTCCCAGGCGGGGAGCCCGAGCGCGTCGGCGGCGATTTCCATCTGCAGATCGGAATCCGCTCCCGCCGCCGCGATGATCGCCTCGTACTTCGCCTGCTCGGCCGAGAGCTTGTCGAAATCGGCGTCGGGCTCGGCGTAGGCGGCGTAGATCCCGTCGAGCTTCGCCTTCGCGTCGAGCACTTCGCTCATGCCTTCTTCGACGGTCTCGCGCACGCTCTTCGTCGGATCGAGCTGCGGCTCCTGCGGCAAAAATCCGATGCGCATGTTCGGCATCGGCACCGCTTCGCCTTCGTACTCGCGGTCCTCGCCGGCCATGATCCTGAGCAGGCTCGATTTGCCGGCGCCGTTCAAGCCGAGCACCCCGATCTTCGCGCCGGGGAAGAACGAGAGCGAGATGTCCTTGAGGATCACGCGCCTGGGGGGCACGACCTTGCCCACCCGGTTCATGGTGTAAACGTACTGCGGCATGGGATCTACTGCTCGACTATCGAGGGACCTCGGGCACTTGCTCGCCGGCGGCTTCGCGCGCTACTTCTTGACGGGCGTCGGTGTCGCGGGGCCTTTCGCGCCCTGCACATCGATGGGCGGCGGCACCGCGGCGGCGGAGCGTTGCGGATCGGCCTTGATCTCGCGCCAGCGCTGCTTGTCGGCATCGTACCTCGCGTTGACCGCGCCGAGCTCCTCGGTCTTCTGCTTGACGAGCGAGGTTTGGCGCGACAACTCCACATCCACCGTGTTCAGCTCGCGCTCCAGCTCGATCGGCACCGGCTTGTCGCCGTAGCCCGCTTTCTTCTTCTTCAGCCCCTGCTGCTGGCGCGTCAGCTCGACGCTGTATCCCTGCGCAGACTTGATCTGCGTATCGATGGTCGCCAGCGCCCGGTTTCTCGCGATGTCGATCTCCGCCTCGTCCGTATAGGACTGCAGTAGCGCGCGATCCCTGCGCGCCTGGGCTTCCAGCGATCTCGTCAGCTCGCGCTGCTGCTCCTCGGCGGCGGCCTTCGCCTTGATCTGTTCAGGGGTGGGCGCGGCCTCGATTTTCCTGGTCGCCCGTCCTTGCTTGTCGAGCACTGTCGCGCCCTTGTCGACGGCTTCCGGCGGGACCTTGTCGCTGTAGTGCACGACTCCCTGGTCGTCGACCCACTTATAGGTTGCCGCCGCTAGCCTTCCGGCCGGGCAAAGAGCGAAAGCTGCAACCGCCGCGAGCGCCGCGATCGCGTTCCAGCCCCGTGTTTCGTAACTCATCCTTGCTCCTGGGTAATCCCGAAATTCGGTGTTGACCCGCTTACACCGGGCCATATTGTCGCCGATATGCCTCCACGGCCGCCACATGCTGCGCGAGATCGGGGCGGGTCGGGAGGAAAGCGAGCAGATCCTCGAGACTGGCGATCGCGATCACCGGGATGCCGAAGGACTGCGACAACTCCTGCACCGCCGAACGCTCGCCGCGCCCGCGCTCCATCCGGTCGAACGCGATCAGCACGCCCGCCGGCTCGGCGCCCTGGGCACGGATCAGCTCGATCGATTCGCGCTTGGCGCCGCCGTCGGTGATCACGTCGTCGACGATCAACACCCGCCCCTTGAGCGGCGCTCCGACGATCGAGCCGCCTTCGCCGTGATCCTTGGCTTCCTTGCGGTTGAAACTCCACGGCAGATTCTGCCCCTTTTTGGCGAGCGCGACGGCCATCGCGGCCGCCAGCGTGATCCCCTTGTAGGCCGGGCCGAAAAGTTGATCGCATGCCACACCGGAAGCGAGGTAGGCGTCGGCATAGAACTCGCCGAGGCGGCGCAGGCTCTCGCCGTCGTTGAACAATCCCGCGTTGAAGAAGTAAGGTGTCTCGCGCCCGGCCTTGGTGACGAACTTCCCGAATCGAAGCACGTCACGTGCCAAAGCGAAGGCGAGAAAGTCCTGCCGGAAGCGATCCATCGGCCGGGATTCTACCGCGCGGGCATCCGCTACACTGCCCGCTTCTCTCGCGTCATTCCCTTGCCCGCCTCGGCATGCGCATCATCACTCTGAACGTCAACGGCATCCGCGCCGCGGAGCGCAAGGGGCTTGCGCGCTGGCTCGCCCGCATCGAACCCTGGGACGCGGTTTGCCTGCAGGACATCAAGGCACAGGTCGACGATATCCCGAAGTCGCTGCGCGCTCCGCGCCGCTCGCACGGCTTCTTCTTCGCCGCGGCCAGGAAGGGCTACGCCGGGGTCGGACTCTACGCCAAGCCGGCGCCGCAGGTCACGACGGGATTCGGCACCGCGGAGTTCGACGGCGAGGGGCGTTACCTGGAGGCGCGCTTCGAGAAGCTCGCCATCGCGAGCGTGTACCTTCCATCGGGGTCGGCAGGAGCGCATCGCCAGGCATCGAAGTTCCGCTTTCTCGAAGCCTTCCTCCCGCATCTGGTGATGCTGCGCAAGCGCAAGCTCGAGATCATCCTGTGCGGCGACTGGAACATCGCGCACCATCCGATCGATCTGAAAAACTGGAGGAGCAACCAGAAACATTCCGGCTTTCTGCCCGAGGAGCGGGAGTGGCTCACTCGCGTGCTCGACGAGATCGGCTTCGTCGACGTTTTCCGTCGCATCAACAAGGAGCCGAACCAGTACACCTGGTGGTCGAATCGCGGTCGCGCGTGGGCGAAGAATGTCGGCTGGCGCATCGACTACCAGATCGCGACTCCGGGCATCGCCGCGAGGGCGCGCGCGGTTGCCATCTACAAGAACCGGCGCTTCTCCGACCACGCGCCGCTGATCGTGGATTACGACTACAACCTACGTTGACTCCACGGCGCCACGCGCAGCAGCAGGGCCATCCCGGGCAGCGCCAGCGCGGTGCACAGCAGGAAGAAAGGGAACCATCCGGTCTGCTCGACGATCCAGCCGGTGGTCGCGTTGACCAGCGAGCGCGGCACCGAGGCGAGGCTGGTGAAGAGCGCGAACTGCGTCGCCGTGTAGCGCGGATCGGTGGTGCGCGCGATGAACGCGGTGAAGGCAGCGGTGCCGAGCCCCACGCCAAGAGCTTCGAATGCGATGACGACCGCGAGCAGCAGTCGGTCTGGCTCGTGCACGTGGGCGAGCCAGGCGAAGCCGAGGATCGACACGACCTGCACGATGCCGAACAGCCACAGCCCGCGGTTGATGCCGATCTTGAGCATCCACAAGCCGCCGAGGAGCCCTCCGATCACGCTCGCCCAGAGGCCTGCGTTCTTGGCGACAAGCCCGATGTCAGAGAGCGAAAAGCCCATGTCGATGTAGAATGGAGTCGCGAGCGCGGTGGCCATCGAGTCGCCGAGTTTGTACAGAAAGATGAACGCGAGCACGAGCAGCGCCTGTCTCCACCCGGAGCGCGTGATGAACTCGTGGAAGGGCTCCATGACCGCTTCGCGCAGCGTGCGCGGTGCAGGCCGCGCCAGCGCCGGCTCGGCGACGAGGAGTGTCGTGGCGATCCCGGGCAGCATGAAGAGCGCCGTGATCCCGAATACTGCAAGCCACGACAGGTGGTCGGCGAGGATCAGCGCCAGCGCACCGGGGATGAGGCTCGAGATACGATAGGTCTGCACGTGAATGGCGTTGCCCAGCCCAAGCTCGGGATCGGGCAGCAGCTCGCGGCGATACGCATCGAGCACGATGTCCTGGGTCGCGGCGAAGAACGCGACCGCCAGGGCGAGATACGCGATCGTCCAAAGATCGAGCTGCGGCCGCAGCAGCCCGAAAAGCGGAATCGATCCGAGCAGCAGCAGTTGCGTGACGAGCATCCAGCCGCGCCGCCGCCCCAGCAAAGGCAGGGCGTAGCGATCGACGAGCGGCGACCAGAGAAACTTCCACGTGAACGGAAGCTGGATAAGCGCAAAGAGCCCGATCGCCCGCAAGTCGACCCGCTCCGTGCGCAACCACGCCGGCACGAGATTGATCAGCAGATAAAGCGGAAGCCCGGAGCTGAATCCGGTGAAAACGCAGATCAGCATGCGCCGGTTGAGCAGCGCCTCGCGCCACAGCGGCTGGTTCTGTCCGGCGGACGCGGCCTCGGGCATGCCGCGATTCTAACCGTGCACGTCGACCGTATGAACCCGGCTCGGCACGGCGACGCTTCGCTCAGCGCTTGCGGAAGCGATAGATGGCGAGCGAGCCGAGGAGGTTCGGCAAGAGGCCCACGCGTTCTCCGTCGCGCAGCACGACGCGTTCGAGCACGTGGAAAGCACGCGTTTCGCAAAACGCGTCGAAATCCGCCACCGTGCACAGATGCACGTTGGGCGTGTTGTACCACTGGTACGGGAGGCTCTTGGAGACCGGCATCCGGCCGGAGAGCACCTGCAGGCGATGCGACCAGTGGCCGAAGTTCGGGAACGAAACGATCGCCTCGCGGCCCACCCGCAGCATCTCCGCGACCAGTTCCTCTATGTGGCGCATGGCCTGCAGGGTCTGCGACAGGATCACGCTGTCGAAGCTCTGGTCGTCGAAACCCGCGAGCCCGCTCTCGAGATCGCTCTGGAGGACGTTGACTCCATTGCCGATCGAGGCGAGCACGCCCGCGTCGTCGATCTCGATCCCGTACCCGCTCACGCCACGCGACTCGCGCAGGTAGGCGAGCAGGCTCCCGTCGCCGCACCCGAGGTCGAGCACGCGCGCGCTCGGCGCGACCCAGCCCGCGATGGTCGAGAAGTCGGCGCGCGCGGCGATGGTCACGTCGCGATCCGCGAAAGATAGGTTCTCACCACCGCGTGGTACTGCGGCGTGTCGAGGAGGAAGGCATCATGTCCGTGCGGCGCGACGATCTCGGCGTAGGAGACATCGCGCCGGTTGTCGACCAGTGCCTTGACGATCTCGCGTGCGCGCGCCGGCGAGAGCGCCTTGGCGAGATCGCCGCCCGTTTCGCGCGCGGGATCGAAGTAGTCCAGCGCCTTGGTGATGCGCAGATAGGTATTGGCGTCGAAGTATTCCGAGAATTTCTCGGCCTGGTAGCGAAGATAGGACTCGATCTCGAACTCGGGGTTGAACGAGTACTTGATCCCTTCGCGCAATTGCCGGCCGAATCTCTCGCCCATTTGCTCGTCGGAGATGTAGGTGATGTGGCCGATCATGCGCGCCACGCGAAGCCCGCGCACGGGCTTCACTCCGTAGGCGTAGAAATGTCCCTCGTGGAAATCCGGGTCGGTGAGGATCGCCGCCCGCGCGACCTCGTTGAAGGCGATGTTCTGCGCCGACAGATTCGGCGCGGCCGCGATGCACAATGCGTTGGCGATGCGCGGCGGGTAGCGCGTGGCCCAGGCAAGCGCCTGCATCCCGCCGAGGCTCCCACCCATCACCGCCGCGAACCGCTCGATGCCGAGGCGATCGGCGAGCCGCGCCTGCGCATCGACCCAATCCTCCACCGTGACGATGGGGAAGTCCGAGCCCCAGGGCGCGCCGGTGGCTGGATTGATCGACATCGGGCCGGTCGAGCCGAAGCAGCTTCCCAGATTATTCACGCCGACGACGAAGAAGCGATTGGTGTCCACCGGCTTGCCGGGACCGATCATGTTGTCCCACCAGCCTTCGCTGTCGGGCCGCCCGGCATAGACGCCGGCGACATGGTGCGACGCATTGAGCGCGTGGCAGACGAGAATCGCGTTCGATTTCGCGGCGTTGAGGCGCCCGTAGGTCTCGTACATCAGCTCGAACGCCGGCAGTGTCGCTCCGGAGGAGAGCGCGAGCGGCTCGTCGAAGGAAGCGCGTTGCGCCTCGACAATGCCTACTGATCCCGCGGTCCCGCGCATCAGGTTGTCGCTCTGTTCCGTCATCGCACTCATTGCACAACAAAAAACCCGATCAGCCTTCGCTAATCGGGTCGGTAGGAAGCAACAACAACCGCGCCGCTTTAGCAAATTTGTAACGCGCCTGCAAGCTGATCGTCAAATCGGCGCAAGGCGAAGTGTAACCGCTCGCCTGCGGTTTGTGAACGGGGCGCCGGCGCGCCCTCAGGCGTTCAGCTTGTCGAGCAGCGCGGCGAGCTTCTCCGGCTCGTCGGTGCGGCGCATGCGGTCGGCGAGCTGCTTGGCGCCCACCGCGTTGCTTGAGAGCACACGCTGCTTGATGGTGAGCAAGTGCGCGGGATGCATCGAGAAGTTGGTGAGCCCCAGCCCGAGCAGGAGACGCGTGAACTGCGGGTCGCCCGCCATCTCGCCACACACCGCGATCGGCACCTGGGCCCTGCGGGCGCTCGATATCGCCAACGCGATGAGCTTCAGGACGGCGGGGTGCAGCGGATCGTAGAGCTGGGAGACCGCGTCGTCAGAGCGGTCGACCGCGAGCGTGTACTGGATGAGATCGTTGGTTCCGATCGACAGGAAGTCGAGCCGGTCGGTGAAGGCCCCGATCGAGAGCACGGCCGCGGGAATCTCGATCATGCCGCCGATCTCCACGCCCTCGTCGAACTTCGCGCCCTGCTCGCGCAAGCTCTGCTTCGCCTGGGCGATCATGTTGAGCGTCTGATCGATTTCACCCGCCGAGGAGAGCATCGGGATCAGGATCTTGACCTTGCCGTAGAGCGAAGCACGCAGGATCGCGCGGAGCTGGGTGAGGAACATCCGCGGCTCGGCCAGCGAGAAGCGCACCGCCCGCAGCCCCAGCGCGGGGTTCGGCGCGACGCGCGTCAGCCCGTCGATGCCTTCCTTGTGCTTGTCGGCGCCGAGGTCGAAAGTGCGGATCGTGACCGGGCGGCCCTTCATGCCCGACGCGACGGCGCGGTAGGCCTCGAACTGCTCGTCCTCGGTGGGCAGCCCGTCGCGATTGAGGAACAGGAACTCGGTGCGGAAGAGTCCCACCCCCGAAGCGCCGTTCTCGACCGCCTGCTCGAGGTCCTCGGGCAGCTCGATGTTGGCATGCAACTCGACCGTATGGCCGTCGAGCGTGGTGGCCGGCGTCGAGCGCAGCCGTCGCAGCTTCTGCCGCTCGAGCTCCAGCTCGCTCTGCTTGAGATGGTATTCGTTGAGGACCGAGCGATCGGGGTTGACGATGACGACGTTGCGGCCGCCGTCGACGATGAGCAGCTCGTTCTCGCGGATGAGTCCGCGAGCGTTGTGCGTCGCGACTACAGCTGGCACGTTCAGGCTGCGTGCGACGATCGCAGTGTGGGACGTGACGCCACCGAGATCGGTGAGAAACGCGGCGAAGTGGTGATTCTTGAACTGGATCACGTCCGCCGGGGAGAGATCGTGAGCAACGAGAATGGTGTGCTCCTCGGCATCGGGCGGAGGTACGCCGCCCGGCTTGCCGAGCAGCACCTTGAGCACGCGCTCGACAACCTGCACGACATCGGCGCGGCGCTCCCGCAGGTACGGGTCCTCGATCGCCTCGAACTGCTCGACCAGCACGCCGAGCTGTTGCGTCAGCGCCCACTCGGCGTTGCAGTGCTGCTCCGCGATCGTGCGCTTCGGCACCTCCGAGAGCGTCGGATCGGTGAGGATCATCCAGTGCACGTCGAGGAAGGCGCCGAATTCCGCTGGCGCGTCTCCCGAGGTCATCGCGCCATGCAATCCTTCCAGCTCCTTCTGCACGGCGTGCAAGGCCTGCGTAAGCCTTTCGATCTCGGCGGGCACCTGCTCTGGACCGATCGAATAGTGAGCGACCTCGAGCGTCGCATGCGAGACGAGCTGCGCGCGCCCGATCGCGATGCCGCCTGAGACGCCGATGCCGTGGAGAACGAAGCTCATCGAATCGGATGGTCAGCGCACGCGATCGATCCCGGTTTGTGCGCCGCGATGAAACACGTGCAGGAATGCTTGTGGTTGGTCATGGTGTGCGCTCGTTGGTTCCGCGAAAGCTGCAACAAGACCTGTCGTTATTTCGCGACGCAACGCAGCGCAACGACTCACTGCCCTTCGCCAAAATAATCCCCGATCAGCGCGACGAGCGCGCTCATCGCCTCTTCCTCGTCGGGACCGTCGGTCTCGAGCATTACGCGAGCTCCTTTGCCGGCCGCGAGCATCATCACGCCCATGATGCTCTTTGCGTTCACCTTCCGGCCGTTGCGGGCCAGCGACACATCGCATTGATATTTCGCGGCAAGTTGCGTGAGCTTGGCCGCGGCGCGAGCGTGCAACCCGAGCTTGTTGACGATTTCAGCTTCTTGTTGACGCATAGGCCGGGTCGATGTCGACGTGCAGCACGCCGTCACAGCCGCCGCTGATCGCCTTCTTGATCATCGTGTCCATGCCTTTGTCGCGGTAGGTGAACGCTCGCACCAGCATCGGCAGATTGACGCCGGCAACCGCTTCCACGCGCCCCGCCGACAAGAGCTTGGCAGTCAGGTTGCTCGGGCTCGCGCCATAGATGTCGGAGAAAATAAGCACGCCGTCGCCAGTGTCGAGCGAGGCGATCAGCGCTCGCGCCTTCGGCACAAGCGCGAAAGGGTCATCGGTGGCCCCGACGCGCAGTGTGGCGAACTGCGCCGGACGCTTGCCGAGGACATGAGTCACTGCGCCGGCGAGGCTCTCGCCAAGCGTGTCGTGGGCGACGATGAGGACGCCGATCATGGGATAGAGGCGGCCAAAAAGATCGAGCCTGCCCCCTTTTTGTCCTATCTTAGCAGGCCCGCAGCGGGTTTCTCTAGGACGCCCGGCCGAGCGCCTGTTCCAGCGCCTCAGCGAAACGGCCTCCGACGTCGAACCCGCTCTGCTGCGTAATCTCCACGAAGCAGGTGGGGCTGGTGACGTTGATCTCGGTGAGGTAGTCGCCGATGACGTCGAGCCCGATCACGAAAAGACCTTCCGGGGCGAGTCTTGCACCCACGCCCTCGGCGATCTCGCGGTCGCGTTTCGACAGGGGCCGCGCCACCCCCCGGCCACCGGCGGCGAGATTGCCGCGTGTCTCGCCCGGCTTCGGGATGCGCGCCAGAGCGTGAGGCACCGGCTCGCCGGCGATCAGGACGATGCGCTTGTCGCCGTCGGCGATCTCGGGAATGAAGCGCTGCGCCATCACGCTCTTCGCGCCGTGGTGGCCGACCGTTTCGATGATGACGTTGCGATTGGGGTCGTCCTCGCGCACGCGGAAGATGGACGTCCCGCCCATGCCGTCGAGCGGCTTCAGGATCACGTCGGCATGCTCGTCGATGAATTCACGGATCAGCTCGGCGTCGCGGGTGACGAGGGTTGGCGCCGTGAACTCCGGGAACTTCGCGATCGCCATCTTCTCGTTGTGGTCGCGGATCGCCCGCGGCCGGTTGAAGACGCGCGCGCCCTCACGCTCCGCTGCTTCGAGAAGGTAGGTCGAATACACGTACTCCATGTCGAACGGCGGATCCTTGCGCATCAGCACCGCCGCGAAGGAGGCGAGCTGCCGCACGAGCGGCTCGCCAGCGCGGTACCAGTCGTGATCGTCGGCACCAACGCTGAGCGGGCGGGCGGGCGCCTGGGTTCCGTCACCGTTCCAGAAGATCTCAGCCTGCTCGAACGCAAACAGAGCATGTCCGCGCGCCTGGAGAGCACGCATCATCGCCACGCTCGTGTCCTTGTAGGCCTTGAGGGAGGCGAGCGGGTCGAGGACGAAAGCGATTTCCACGGCGGAGCGGCGATAAACGGGTGCCGCCATCCTACCGTATATCGCGCGCCGGCCCGCGGTCGAGCACGTCGATGCCGACGACAATCCCCGCTGCGGTTGCGCGATAACCGGGCAGCGTCCGGACCACGCGGGCGAATGCCGGCCCGCGTAGCAATTCGATCAAACGCGCGACGCCGGGCGTGGCGAGCGCGGAGGTGCGCACCGCGAGATAGTAGCGCTCGCGAACGCGTGGCACGAAGGCGAGCCCCTGCTGGGCGGCGGCGGCTTGCAGCCCGAAACCGGCATCCGCGGCGCCGGATGCGACGGTCGCCGCTACAGCTGCGTGGGTAAGCTCCTCGGTGCCGTAGCCGATGAGGTTCGAAGTCTCGACGCGCTCCTCGCCGAGCAGGCGATCGATGAGCACACGGGTGCCGGAACCGTTCTGCCGGTTGACGAAGCGCAGGCCCTTGCTCGCGAGGTCCGCGAAGCCGTGAACTCGCGCGGGATTCCTTCGGGGCAGGATGAAGCCCTGCTCGCGATCCACGAGGCGAACGAGCCGGTTGCGCCGCGGCGAGAGGAAGCGTCGAAACGGTGCGAGCTCGCTCGCGGCGTACTTTCCGATCGCGACGTGAAAGCCAGCCAGCTCGACCCGTCCTTCATCTAGCTGCTGGAGTGCGTGCAGGCTCCCCATGACGGTGATCTCCAGCGCGAGGGCGCCATCGGCGGGCAGAGCGTCGCGCAGCGCCGCCAGCGCGAGGTCGTGGCTCGCCGCGATGCGCAAGCTCGCCACCGCTGAGTGCCGACGCCGCGGTTGCTCTCGATCCGCTGCGATCTCCACGGCGAGCGCCGGCAGGAGTCGCGCGAGCCGGCGCTCGGCTTTGTGGCGAGCCTCAACGAGACGCTCCCCGGCCGGCGCGAGCCTGGCGCCGCGCCCGCGCTCGAGGACGACCAGCGGCGCACCGAGCGTCACCTCGTAGTCGCGAAGCAGGCCCCAGGCTGCGCGATAGGAAATGCCGCAGGCTGCGACCGCCGCGGACAGCGATCGGCCCTGCGCGATCGCGTCGAGAAGAGCCGGGAGCCGCGCGTCGAGCGCCTCGGCGGGATGGCCGGCCAGGGCCCAGGTCAACGTCGGGACGATTCGCATTATGCAGATGGATACATATTTTGACTGGCTGCGAGCGTCGATATGATGGCAGCTCACAGCAAGGTATTGCCAAAAATATGCATAAGTGTACATATATATCAGGCCACAGATCGAGGGGACCGGCGGAGTGAACGACCTCTCGAGCGCTGCGGCACAGGCGCTGCGCCTTGTCGCCGGCGCGGATCCCAAGCTGTTCGACATCGTGCTGTTGAGCCTGCGCGTGAGCCTCACCGCCGTCGTACTTTCCTGCCTCGTTGGCCTGCCCCTCGGCGCCACCATCGCCGTGAGCCGCTTTCCCGGCCGCCAGCCGGTGGTAGTCGTGCTCAACGCGCTGATGGGACTGCCTCCGGTGGTCGTCGGACTGGCCGTCTATCTCCTGCTGTCTCGCGCCGGCCCTCTTGGGGCGCTCGGGCTGCTGTTCACGCCCACCGCGATGGTGATCGCGCAAGCTATCCTCATCACGCCGATCATCGCCGCGCTCTCTCGTCAGGTTGTCGAGGATGCCTGGATCGAATATCGCGAGCAGCTCCGCTCGCTCGGCGAGAAGCGGCTCGGCGCCGCGACGACGCTGCTCTGGGATCTGCGTTTCTCGCTGGTGACCATCGTTCTAGCCGGCTTCGGCCGCGCCGCTGCCGAGGTCGGCGCGGTCATCATCGTGGGCGGCAACATCGACGGCGTCACGCGGGTGATGACGACTGCGATCGCGCTCGAAACCAGCAAGGGGGACCTGCCGCTCGCGCTCGGTCTCGGCATCGTGCTCCTGACGATCGTCCTCGCCCTCAACGCCGCCGCCTACGTCGTCAAGGAAACGGCGCAGCGGCGCTACGGATGAAGGACGGTCCCGTGCACGGACCGCGATCGCTCCTTCCGCTGCGCCTGGATGCGGTGACGTTTGCGGTCGCGGGCAGGCGCATCGTCGACAACGTGTCGCTGCTCCTGGACGCCGGCGTGCGCACGGTCATCGTCGGTCCGAACGGCGCGGGGAAGAGCGTGCTGCTTCGCCTGTGTCATGGACTGCTGCAGCCGACTTCGGGGAGGATCGCCTGGAGCATGCCGGAGCTGCCGGGCGAGGCGAGGCGCCAGGCGATGGTGTTCCAGCGCCCGGTGCTGCTGCGCCGATCGGCACTCGCCAACTTGACGCACGCGCTCGCCGTGGCACGCGTGCCGCGGGCCGAGCGCGACGCGCGCGCGCGCGAAGCGCTGCGCAAGGT
>DATJWL010000174.1:0-21696 GCA_035501215.1 Casimicrobiaceae bacterium | reverse complement strand
CGAGCGTAGGCAACAATCACTACGCCGACGTCAACGGCAACGTGTACAAGAATACCGGCAACGGCTGGGAGCAGCACGACTCCGGCGGCGGCTGGTCGAGCTCATCCAACGCCTCGTCGTGGGGCGACAAGGAATCGCAAGCACGCAGCACCGGCGAGGACCGCTGGGGCGGTGGCGGCGGCTTCGGCGGAGGCGGTTTCGATCGCTCCGGTGGCGGTGGCTTCGGCGGAGGCGGCGGGTTCGGTGGTGGCGGTTTCCACGGCTTCGGCGGCGGCGGCGGATTCTCCGATCGCTTCGGCGGCGGCGGCTTCGGTGGCGGCGGCTTCCGTGGAGGCGGTGGCCGGCGCTGAGGTAATCAGGCGTAACGGCTGATCAGAATCAGTCGCCGGTGCCGGCGTGCGAAGACGCCGGTTCGCCTAGTACGTTCCGATAGGAGCGTTCGGCCGATCGGGCGGAAGGTTGCTTATGATGCAATCGAAGGAGCGCTCGTTCGAGGATCCCGGCCCAAGGAAGCCGGCGACGGCCTGGCGATAGCCTGCAAGAGTGAGTCGGTTGTAGTAGAGCTTGGACGTTGCGTCGATGAAATAGTTGTAGTTGTCTACGCTCATCGAGTTCATACGTATCCACTCGCCGACATCAGCGCTGCCGATGATCAGCGGTTGGCAGACTTGGCCGAGCTTCTTGATATAAGCGTTGAACCCGGTAGCCTCCACGCTTCGTACGGCGTCGGGCGCGCAGCCAGCCACGGCCTGCAGTATTGCGAGCGCGAGGATCGAGGCGAGCCCCGCGAATGGGCGCCCGTTGACTTCGAAGGTTTGCTCGGTCTTCATCGCTCAGTATCGTCCTCCGCCTGAAAACAACTTGAACGTTCCGCGGACAGATCACGATATGGGTCGCTCTCTTGCCGCATCCCGCGACTTCGATTGTATCCCGGTGCTCCGAAAATGCTAGTGTCGGAGACCGTGTGCTCGCTGCTCCGCTTCGAGCGGTGAATCGAATCGCGCCTCGGCGTCGACGGGGATCTCCTGCCGCGTGCCATCCGCCGCTTCGATGACGAGCGTGAGCTGCACGCGCTCGCCGCGCTTGATCGGACGCGTGAGCTTGTCGAGTACGAGTCGATATCCGTTCGGCGCGAGATGGACCAGCGTGCGCGCGGGAAGCGCGAGCGGTGCGCGGGGTGGTGTTCCTTTCGGGCCGCGGATGCGCACGCTGGCTGACGCATCGCTGCTTGCCCCGACGAGCGCCGCTCCTTCGGTGCTGGTGAGGTCCATGTAAGCTGCAGTCGACCGTCCTTTCGCGGCAGGAGCAACCCACGGCTGGTTGACGATGAAAAGCGCGCTGGCGTCCCCGGTGCCGAGCGCGAGCGCCAGTCCGAGCAACCATCCAGCGCTGCGCACGTACCGATTCGTTGCGCGAGACATCCGCGTAATGTACCGCAGCGCCCGATCCACCGACGCTCTCGTGCTACGATCCGTCGCAACCATGAGGGAGGCCCTGGCAGAATGAATGAACTCGATTTTCACGGCCGCGTTGCGGTCGTGACCGGCGGCGCCATGGGAATCGGGCTCGCGATCGCGCAGCGGCTCGTGGCGAGCGGCGGAAGGGTCAGCCTCTGGGACCGCGACGGCGATGCGCTGGAGAAGGCGAAGAGCCTCCTCGGCGCGCGCACGGACACGCGCATGGTCGATGTGACGAATGCGGATGCGGTCGACGTAACCGCCAAGGCCGCGTTCGAGACACTCGAGCGGATCGATGCGCTTGTCTGCTCGGCGGGAATCACCGGACCCAACGCGGTGACATGGGAGTATCCGGTCGACGCGTGGCGGCAGGTGATCGACGTCAACCTTCATGGCGTTTTCTATTGCAATCGCGCGATCGTGCCGATCATGCTGCGACAGGACTACGGGCGCATCGTCAACATCGCTTCGGTGGCGGGCAAGGAAGGCAACCCGAACGCGCCCGCCTACAGCGCCTCCAAGGCGGCGGTGATCGGGCTCACCAAGTCCCTGGGCAAGGAGCTCGCGAAGAGCGGCATCCGCGTGAACTGCGTCACGCCGGCGGCCGTGAAGACGGCGATCTTCGACCAGATGACCCAGCAGCACATCGAATTCATGCTGTCGAAGATTCCCATGGGGCGCTTCGGCGCCGTGGAAGAGATCGCAGCGCTCGTGGCGTGGCTGTGCACCGAGGACTGCTCGTTCTCCACCGGCGCGGTGTTCGACCTCTCGGGCGGGCGCGCAACGTATTAGCTGTGCCGGCGAGTCAGCCCGCCGCCACAGGCGCGATCTCGAGCAAGATCTTCCCGATGTGCGCGCCGGATTCCATCAGTGCGTGCGCGGCGGCAGCTTCGGCGAGCGGGAATACCCGGTGCACGACGGTCTTCAGCTTGCCTGCCTCGAACAGCGGCCAGACCTTCTCGCGCAGCGAGATCGCGATCTCTGCCTTTCGTTGAACGGTGCTCGCGCGCAGCGTCGATCCGGTGATCGTGAGCCGGCGCAGCATGACGTGACGGAAATCGAGCGTGACGCGGCTTCCCTGCAGGAAGGCGATGATGGCGAGCCGTCCCTCGAGTGCGAGACAGCGCAGGTTCTTCTCGAAGTAGTCGCCACCCACGATGTCGAGCACGACGTCGACGCCGCGCTTCGAAGTGATCGCGGCGACTTCGGCGACGAAGTCCTGCTCCCGGTAATTGATGGCGTGATCGGCGCCGATGCCGCGGCAGAAATCGGCCTTCTCCGCGCTGCCGACAGTGGCGATAGCTTTTGCGCCGAACGCTTTCGCGAGCTGGATCGCGGTGAGACCGATGCCGCCTGAGCCGCCGTGGATCAGTATCGTCTCGCCGCGCGCGAGATGCACCCTGTCGAAGACGTTGTTCCAGACGGTGAAATAGTTCTCCGGCAGCCCGGCAGCTTCCAGCGCGGACAGTCCGCGCGGAAATGGCAGGCAGAAGGCGGCCGGTGTGGTGCAGTATTCTGCGTAACCGCCGCCGGGCGTGAGCGCGCAGACGACGTCGCCCACGCGCCGGTCGCGCACCTTCTCTCCTGTCGCGACGATCCTTCCCGCAACCTCGAGGCCGATGATCGGCGATGCATCGGGCGGCGGTGGATAGGCGCCGGCGCGCTGTAGCAGATCGGGCCGATTGACGCCGGCGTAGGCCACCTCGATCAGCACCTCGTCGGCGCGCGGCTTCGGGACGCCCGTCTCGGCGGGAGCCAGCACATCCGGCGGCCCGGGCTCGCGCGCGGCGACGTAGCGCATGGTCGTCGGGGTCGGCATGGTTCGTGCAATCAAGCGCGATCTGCGCCACACGTATTGTAACGCGTGCTTCACGATCGACGCGGTTGCCCCGTCGACGATCTGCTTCGCAGCGAAATCGAGAGCACAGTCGCGACGAGGCACGCGCCCGCGGCGACGGCGAATGCGGACCAGGCACCGGCGACCTCGACGAGCTGGCCTCCCGCGGCCATGCCGACGCCGATGCCCATCACGACGCAGGTCGACAGCCAGGTGAACGCCTCGGTGGCGTAACGCTCCGGAGCCCGGCGCGTGACCAGCAGCGTGAGCGCGGTGAGCGAGGGCGCGATCAGAAGACCGCAGGCGAACGCGAGCACCGCGAACAGCGCCGCCGAAGCGACCCACGCCTGCGCCGCGAGCGGCAGCACCATCGCCAAGAGGAAACGCGAGAGCTGCCGCTCGACCGAAACCGAGAAGTGCATGCCTCCGTAGGCGAATCCGCCCACTGCGCTGCCAATCGAGCAGCATGCGATCAGCACGCCCCCTAACGCCGGCTCGCCGAGCCCGGTGGCGAACCCCGGATAGCCGACTTCAATCATCCCGAACATGAACGTAAGCGCTGCGGCGGTGCCATAGACGAGGAGCAACCGCGGCTCGGTGAGCGGGCCGAGCAGGTGTCGCTCCTCATCGCGAGAGATCCTGAAGTAGCGCGGGGCGGGCGAGAGCAGGAAAAGCGGCACGGCTGTCGACACGAAGACCCAGGTGACCGCGAGCGCGGCCTGCGGCGTACCGACGAGGAGGATGAGCGCGATCAGCGCCGGCCCGACGGTGAAATTGAATTCGATCATCACCGTGTCGATGGCGAACGCGGTGCGGCGATCCTCGTCGTCGTCGAAGCGGTGCCGCCACAGCGTGCGAGTGACGGTGCTGATCGGCGGCGCGCAGGCGCCCGTGAGTGCGGCGAGCGGCGCGATCGCCGCAAGCGGCAACCGCAGCGCCTCGGCGAAGAGGACGAGGCCGAGCAGGATCGGCTGCGCGATTCCCAGGACGATGAGCACCCCGCGCGGCCCGCGGCGGTCGACGATGCGCCCGATGATCGGCGCGCTGCACGCCATCGCCACGAGATAGGTTCCGACGGTGCCGCCGGCAAAGGCGAACGATCCCGAGAGCGCCCGCAGATGCATGAGCAGCGCGAGCGACATCATGCCGATCGGCATCCTCGCCGCGAGCACGACGGCGAGCAGGCGCACGACGTCCGGCAGCCGGAAAAACGCAGCATAGCGCTTGAGGAACCGCTGCATTCGGGGAGAGGCGGGAGCGCCCGCGCGCAGCCCGCGTTTCCTCAATCTGTCAGGGAGGAAAGGTCGGCACCGATCCGCGCGCGGAGTTCTGCTTCGGTGGCGTCGTCGAGATAAGATGGCGAACGGAGGAATTCCGCGAGCAACTCGATTCGGTCGCCGCTTGTCGACATTTCGATGCGCTCGAGCGCGAGGTTCACGCGCGCACGCTCTTCGAAGAGATGATTGAACTGCGCGTCGCAGCGCGGGATCGGTGTGGGATAGCGGCGAATGTCCTCGTCCAGCCGGCGCTTCACGTCAAGCAGATGATCGCGCAACTCGCGCAGGCGATGCTCCAGGCCGGCGACTTTGTCTTCGCTCTCCGCTGCGCGCGTGGTCGTCACCGTTGCCATGGTCTGGGGACCTGTTCAGAGCTTCCTTAGCGTAACACGCTGCGCTTTGCTCGCATGCTAAGCCCGTGCGAAGAGACACCGGAAGCGCGCATTGACGCGATAGCTGCCATCGCTCGAGCGAAACGGTGCGATCGCCTCGGCGTGGGCGCGATCGACCGCGGCGCTACCCACAAGCTCGGCGGCCTTGACCGCTCCACCCGCGGAGGCGAGGCCGCGCAGGGCAGCGGCGAGGTCGGGGAAGGTCCATGGCGCGTCGATCTCGAAGCCTTCGAGCGGCGTCAAGCCCGCGCGCTCCGCCAGCGCGCGCAGCGAAGCTTTGTCCGAAAGTGCAAATGGCCCCGGCGCGCCGCGCGGCACCTGCGGCCGCATTGGCTTGAGTGCGACCACGAGAAGCGCAGCCTCCGTGTCCTCGGGTTTGACCCAGGTGACGATGACCACGTTCGCCGAAGGCTTTGCGACGCGGCGAGCCTCGGCCAGCGCGATCTCCGGGTTGCCGGCGAACTGGAACGCGTTGAATCCGGTGACGAGATCGAATGCGCGATCCGGAAAGGGCAGCTCCTCGAGGTCGCCGAGGTGAAAATCTCCCTCCGGCACTCGCGCGCGCGCGATGACGAGCATGTCCGCTGCGGCGTCGATTCCGGACACCCTCGCGCCGCGGTGCGCGGCCCGAAGGGCGCCCAAGCCGGCGCCGCAGCCGACGTCGAGGTAATGCATTCCGGGCGCGAGCCCCGCGCGATCGAACACGGCCTCGTAGACTGGAAGGAAGTGCGCCTCCAGCAGCTCGGCCCATTCCCGCGCCCGCGCGCCCCACAGGCGCCCGTGCGTTTCGGCGGTTCTCAATGCGCGAGGATCTGCCACGCGAGCGTGACCTGCTTCGGTTGTTGTCGCAACGGCGTCAGTAGACGACCTGCACGTTCTCCGCGCTCAGCCATTCGCGCAGGTTGCCGAGCAGATGGTCGTCGAGGTTGACCCGCCAGCTCTCTCCCAGCTCGATCTCACCGTTCACCGCCTCGTTCTGAAAGCGGATCGTCACCGCGCAGTTGCCGCTCTTGAACGGTTCGATCAGCTCCAGGAGCCTCGTCGCCGAGCTCGAGCCGTTGCAGCACAGCGTCAAGGCGCGCGCGAACTTGCGCCGTGCGCCGGGAAGGTCGTAGAGCGCTTCGGCGACGATGCGCAGGCCTTGCGTCTGCCCATCCTCGGCAAGGCGCTGCATCACTTTCACTTCAGCGACCAGCAGCACGTCTTCGCGCAGGAGATGGCGATGCGCATCGAAGGTCTCGTTGAAAACGGCAACCTCGGCGCGGTCCTTGCCGTCGTCGAGCGTGACGAACGCCAACTTGCCGCGGCGCGAGGTCTGCGTGCGCAACGCCGCGACCACTCCGGCGATGCGCAGCGGCACCGTTGCCGGCTTGATCGCACCGAGCGGTACGGAGATGAGCGAGGCCATCTCCGCGGCGCACGCGCTGTACGGATGGCCCGACAGGTAGAAGCCGAGGCTCGCCTTTTCATTCGCGAGACGCTCATCGTCGGTCCACGGCCGCGCCTCGATGAGCGCCGGGCGCGCGGCGACGTCGCCGGACTCCGCGCCGAAGAGCGAGGCCTGCGAGACCGCCGCCGCGGTCCTCTCGGCGTAGTCGAGCGCCGCGCCCACGGAGGCGAGCAGACTCGCGCGCCGCGCATCGATCGCGTCGAATGCTCCCGCGCGTACGAGTGCTTCCACCGCGCGCCGGTTGACCAGACGCTTGTCGACGCGCCGGCAGAAGTCGAAGAGGTTGGCGAACGCTCCGCCTGCTTCGCGCGCCGAGACGATCGCTTCGATCGCCGCCCGGCCGGTGCCCTTGATCGCGCCGAGACCGTAGCGGATGCGCTTTTCGTCGACGGGCTCGAAGCGGTAGCCCGACGCGTTGATCTCGGGCGGCACGATGTCGAGACTGAGCGCCGTGCCCTCGTCGTGAAAGTGGCGCACCTTGTCGGTGTCGTCCATCACGAGCGAGAGGTTGGCGGCGATGAACGCCGCCGGATGATGCGCCTTGAAGTAGGCGGTCTGGTAGGCGATCAGTGCGTACGCCGCGGCGTGCGATTTGTTGAACCCGTAGCCCGCGAACTTCTCCATCAGGTCGAAGAGTTGCGTGGCGCGCGCCTTGGAAAGCCCGTTTCGTTCCGCGCCGTCGATGAACACGAACCGGTGCTTCGCCATCTCCTCGGGAAGTTTCTTGCCCATGGCGCGTCTGAGAAGGTCGGCCGCGCCGAGCGTGTAGCCGCCGATCGCCTGCGCGATCTGCATCACCTGCTCCTGATACACCATGACGCCGTAGGTGGGCGCAAGGATCGGCTCCAGCCGCTGGTCGAAGAACTCGACCCGCTCGGAGCCCTGCTTGCGGCGGATGTAATCGGGGATCAGCTCCATCGGTCCGGGGCGGAACAGCGCCACCAGCGCGACGATGTCGTCGAAACGCTTCGGCGGGGCTTGCAGCAGCAGCTCGCGCATGCCGCGCGATTCGAACTGGAACACGCCGACCGTCTTTCCGCTCTTGAAGACGTCGTACGCCGCCGCATCGTCGAGAGGAAGATTGTCGAGGGTCAGCTTGGTCGCGGGATCGAGGCGGCGGAGATAGCGCAGCGTCCAGTCGAGGATGGTGAGCGTAGTGAGTCCGAGGAAGTCGAACTTCACGAGACCCACCAGCTCGACGTCGTCCTTGTCGAACTGCGACACCGGCGCGTCGGAGCCCGCCTGCGTGTACAGCGGGCAGAAGTCGGTGAGCTTCCCCGGCGCGATGAGGACGCCGCCCGCGTGCATGCCGACGTTGCGCGGCAATCCTTCGAGCTGCTCGGCGAGCGCGAGGAGCTCGCGCACTTCGTCTTCGGCGGCTTCGCGCTCGTTCAGCAACGGCTCGACTTCGCGCGCATGGACAAGGTTCGCCTGCGGCTCCTCGCCGCGCGCGCGGTGTTTCAGGGTGACCGTGCGGCCCGGCTGGAAGGGAATCAGCTTGGCGATCCCGTCGCAGAAGCTGTACGGCAGATCGAGCACGCGTCCGACGTCGCGCACCACCGCCCGCGCCTGCAGCGTTCCGAAGGTCGCGATCTGCGATACCGATTCCGCGCCGTATCTCTGCTTCACGTACTCGATCACCCGGTCGCGGCCGTCCTGGCAGAAGTCGATGTCGAAGTCGGGCATCGACACGCGCTCGGGATTGAGAAAGCGCTCGAAGAGCAGCCCGTAGCGCAGAGGATCGAGATCGGTGATCCCGAGCGAGTACGCGACGAGCGAGCCGGCGCCCGAGCCGCGGCCGGGACCGACCGGCACGCCGTTTCGCTTCGCCCAGTTGATGAAATCGGCGACGATGAGGAAGTAACCGGCGTAGCCCATCTGGATGATGGTCTTGGTCTCGAACTCCAGACGCGTGAGGTATTCCGGGCGCCTGCGGTCGCGCTCGGTCGCATCGGGATAGAGGAGCGCGAGGCGGCCCTCGAGGCCGGCGACGGCCTCGTGGCGCAGATGCTCTTCGATGGTGACGCCGGCGGGAACCGGAAAGTCGGGCAGAAAATTCTTGCCGAGCGGGATGGCGAGGTTGCAGCGCTGCGCGATCGCCACGCTGTTGGCGAGCGCTTCGGGCAGGTCCCGGAAACGCTCCTCCATCTCGGCCTGCGTGTTGAAATACTGCTCCGGCGCGAAGCGCTTCGGCCGCCGCTGATCGGACAGCACGTATCCTTCGGCGATGCACACGCGCGCCTCGTGGGCCCGGAATTCTGCGCGGGTGAGAAATTGCACCGGGTGCGTGGCGACCACCGGCAGCGCCTCGCTCGCGGCAAGACGCACGGTCGCGTCGGTCAACGCGTCGTCGCCGGCGTGGCCGGCGCGCTGCACCTCGAGATAGTAGCGATCGGGAAAGAGCTTCGCCCACGAGCGCGCGGCCGCGCCCGCTCCCGCGGCGTTGCCTTGCTCGAGGGCGTGCCCGACGTCGCCGTCGCGAAACCCCGAGAGCGCGATCAGACCCGCCGTTCCTTCGGCGAACCAGTCGCGCGTCAGCTCGGCGCGGCCGCGATGCTGATTCGTGCGATAGGCGCGGGTGAGCCAGTCGCAGAGCCTGAGATAGCCCTCGCGCGACTGGCAGAGCAGCAACAGCCGGTGCGGAGCATCGCGCTCGGTCTCGTGCGTGATCCAGACGTCGCAGCCGATGATGGGCTTGACACCCGCCTTGCGCGACGCGACGTAGAACTTGACGAGTCCGAAGACGTTGGCGAGATCGGTAAGCGCCAGCGCGGGCATGCGGTCGCGGGCCGCGGCGGCGACCGCGTCGTCGATGCGCAGCATGCCGTCGACGATCGAGTACTCGCTGTGCACGCGCAAATGGACGAAGGCGGGAACGCTACCCGGCGGTGAGCCCACTGCACGCATGGGATACAATTCTACCCGCTTAAACCCTCCGTTTTTTTGCTCACGCTCTTGCCTTCTTTCGCGCCGATTGCGATGCGCGTCGAACGATCGATGCTGGCGTTGCTTGTGCTTGCCGCAGCGGGATGCGCGAGCGTCGCTCAGCCTCAGGCGCCCGCGGGAGCACCGCCCGGCCCATTCGTTCCTTCGCCGGCTGCTCCCGTTCCGCCAGCCCCTTCCGTTCCACCGCCGGCGAACATCAACCTGCAGGGATTCCCGCTCGAGTACCGGCAGGGCTACGCCGACGGTTGCGCGAGCGCGTCCGGTGCCGAGCGCAGGAATGCCGCGCGCTTCGCGAGCGACGGTCAATACCGCACCGGCTGGCAGGACGGCAACGCGCTGTGCCGGAAGCGCTGAAGCCTTCTTCGTCGCAGATCGTGCTCATTCGCGATCTCGCCTACCACGTGCGCACGTGGGGCGAGGCCGATGCGCCCAAGCTCTTCATGCTGCACGGCTGGATGGACGTCGGCGCCTCGTTCCAGTTTCTCGTCGAGGCGCTCCAGCGCGACTGGCATGTGATCGCGCCTGACTGGCGCGGCTTCGGCAAGAGCGCGTGGTGCGCTGACGGCTATTGGTTCGCCGACTACATCGCCGATCTCGAAGCGATCCTCGACGCGTTCGCACCGCACGAGGCTGCACGTCTCGTCGGACACAGCCTCGGAGGCAACGTGGTCACGCTTTACGCAGGCATCCGGCCGGAGCGCGTCGCGAAGGTCGTTTCGCTCGACGGTTTTGGCATTCCGGCGGAAGACGCGTCCGGCGCACCGGGAAAATACGCGAAGTGGCTCGATGCGCTGCGCGATCCGCCGGCGTTCGCGCCATACGCGAGCCTCGCGGCGGTCGCCGATCGCCTGCAGAAGAGCAATCCACGTCTCTCGCGCGACAAGGCCCAGTTTCTCGCCTCGCACTGGGCGGAGGCGCTGCCGGACGGCAGCGCGCGACTCGTATCGGATCCGCGCCACAAGCTGCCGTTCCCGATCGTGTACCGGATCGAGGAAGTGCGGGCGATCTGGGCGCGCGTCGCGGCCCCCGTGCTATGGGTCGGCGCGAGCGATTCGTTCGTCCTGAAGTGGCTTGGCGACGGAGAGCGCGGATTGCGCGAACGGATGAGCGCCTTGCCCGACTGCCGTCTTGTCACGATCCCCGACGCCGGGCACATGCTCCATCACGATCAGCCAGCGGCGGTCGCGGCCGCGATCGAGCCGTTCCTCGGGTAAGACTCAGGCCGCTGCTTTTTTGGGACGCTGCGGCTTCCCGCCGAGCAACTCGTTGTCCAGCGCATGCCCCATCGCGGTTTCCGTGGAAGGGGGCGGAGTCAGCATCAGATCGCGCTCGGCCGCCTCGATGGCCTTGAGGATCGCATCACTGCCGATGTCGCGCTCGATGTGGTTTTGCACCGCCGCATGCACTCTTCGCACCGCGTGCTCGACGTCGAGATCAGAATCGATCTGGTTGAGAAGCGTGTCGAGCTCGCCGTCGTGAGCGCCGCTTGCGGGCGGCGGGTTCGCTCGGGAGCGCGTCGCCGCACCGGCACTGGACGTCGTGGCCTGGTTGGGCAGCGTGACCGCGTTCGCCGGCGCCACCCAGGCGCGCGTCGTCGGTCCCGCGCGGGTGAGCAGCGCGTCGCTCGGCATGCTGCCATGCGCGAGGGTGACCGGCACCGCGGCAAGGTTCGTGACCGAGCGCGCGCGGGTGTGCGTCCTGCCGTGCATCGAGCCACTCGACCACGACGGGGCTTTCTGCGCCGGGCGACCCTGGCGGACGAGCAGCGCGCCGAGGACGATGATGACGAGCCCGCCGAGCGCAACCGCGATCGTCCACCAAAGATCCTTGGAGCGATCGATCAGCGTGGGCTCGGAACGCTCCACTGGCGCGACACGCATGCTTTCGGTGACGGCCGCGACGTGCTGGAAGCTTCCACCGGTGGTCGCATTCAGGCTCGCGTGTTGCAAAACGGCGGGGGCGAGCGGGGGCATGCGTTCGACCCCGACCGGCCGCTGCGCGAGGCGTGCGTCACCGGTCCCTGAGCGTTCCGGCGCGTCGCGTCGCGCAGCGGCCGCCAGAGTCGCGGCAGGCCGTTCCTGTCCGGGTGCGCGCGCTACCGGCACGTTTGCCTCGGCCGCAGCAGCACGGTTCGTGAATCCTTCGCCCACCGCCGGCGGATCGAGCAGCAGGACGTAATCGCGCCGGGTCTGTTCCTCGCAACCGCCCCGGACGGCAAGCCGGACGACCGGCTCGCCGACCGCTTGCGCAGTGGTGACGGCCAGCCGCGGACCGGCCGCCGCGCGTTCAAGACTGACCTTCGCCGTCACTAGGGCGCCCGCAGCGTCGCCGCCGGGCGGCGCCAGTCCGAAGCAACCCGCGGCGATCGTCTCGCCCGGCGCAGCGGTGACCGGGATCAGGACACGCAGCGGTTGGCCCAACGCGGACAACGCCGTAGCCTCTCCGAGAGTGAGCGCGCGCGCCGAGGAGGAAACCATCGCCCCGGCGATGATGAGCGCCATCATCCACAAGAGGAAGAAGCGAAACGGTGCTTGGCGTGTCACTTGAGTCTCGGTTTCGGTCCGTAACCGGCACATCGCCGGTATCGAGTGCGCAAAAGCAACTTCCATGCCGCAGGGAAGACGCGGATTCGCCGGTATCATTGACTGTCCTTCGCGACGCGCCACCACTTTTAGCCATCGCACCGACTTCACTGTTCGCGCTCGCGGCGCTGATCTGGGGCTCGACCTGGCTCGCGATCACGTTCCAGCTCGGCGTCGTCGCGCCGGAGGCTTCGGTCGTCTATCGCTTCGCGCTCGCGGCCGCGATGCTTGCATTGTGGTGTCTGGCCGCCGGAAAATCGCTGCGCTTTTCGCTGCGGCAGCACGCGTGGTTCGCCGCGCAGGGAGCGTTGCTGTTCGGGTTCAATTATCTCGCCGTGTACCGCGCCGAGCAGTACGTCGCCTCGGGACTCGTCGCCGTGCTCTTTTCGCTCATCGTGTTCCTGAATCTCGCCGGCGTGCGCGTGTTCTTCGCGACGCCAGTCAGCGTGCGCACGTTCAGCGGCGCAGTCCTCGGCGTCGTGGGCGTGACGCTGCTCTTCTGGCGCGAATTCGGAAAGAGTCACGGCGACGCCCTGCTCGGCATCGCCTTCGGCCTCGGCGCAACGGTGTTCGCGTGCGGCGGAAACCTGCTCGCGGTGCGCAATCAGCGTCACCGCGTTGCACTGTTGCCCGGCATGGCATGGAGCATGGGCTACGGCGCGCTCGTGATTGCGATCGTCGCGGCGCTCGAGGGCACGAGCTGGGGCTTCGATCCCCGGCCCGCCTATGTGCTTTCCCTGCTGTACCTCGCGGCGTTTGGGTCGGTGATCGCGTTCGGCGCCTATCTCACGCTGCTCGGAAAGATCGGCGCGGCGCGCGCGGGGTACGTCGGCGTCGCGGTACCGGTCGTCGCGCTGCTGCTGTCGAGCGCATTCGAGCACTACGAGTGGACGCTGACGGCAGTCGCCGGGGTGGCGCTGTGCGCCGCCGGCAACGTGCTCGTGCTGCTGCCGCAGCGAGTCAGTCGAGGGTGAGCCCGGCCTCGACGATCAGCCTCTTCCAGCGCGCGAGGTCGGTTTCGATCAGCGAGGCGAGGCGCCCCGGCGCATCGGCGATGACATCCGCACCTTCGCGCTCGAGCCTTTCCCTCACCTCCGGTTGCGCGAGCACCGCGCGGGTATCGGTGTTGAGCTTGTCGACGACCGCCTGCGGCGTCCCGGCGGGGGCGACGATGCCCCAGTAGTTGACGACCTCGGCGTTCTCGATGCCGGCCTCCTTCCACGTCGGAACGCCGGGAAGCAGCGGCGAGCGCCGCGGCCCGGTGAGCGCGAGCGCGCGCAGCTTGTGCTGGGCGATGAACGGCAGCGCGGCGGGAATCGACGCCGTGATCGCTTCGATCCGTCCGGACACGAGATCGACCATCGCCGGCGCAATGCCCTTGTACGGCACGTGCACGATATCCACGCCCGTGCGCGCTTTCAGCAGCTCGAGCGCGAGATGATTCACGCTGCCCGTTCCGGCAGATCCGTAGTTGAGGCTGCCGGGCTTGTCTCTCGCCAGCGCGATGAAGTCGCGCATGCTCTGCGCCGGGAAATCCGCGTTGACCACGAACGCGAGCGGCCCCGCAGCGATCGGCGCCACGGCGACGAACTCGCGCAGCGGATCGTAGCCCGCGTTTTTCGACGCCGCGGCAACCGTCGTGAACGGCGAGGCGACGAAGAGCAGCGTGTAGCCGTCGGGCTCGGCGCGGGCAACCTCCGCTGCTCCGATGGCGCCGCCTGCGCCGGAGCGGTTGTCGATCACGATGGTCGCCGCCATCGCTTCGCCGAGCTTCTGGGCGACGAGCCGCGCGACGGCATCGGTCCCGGCGCCGGGTGGGAAAGGCACGACCAGACGAATCGCCTTGGACGGATAGGTTGCGACGGCGCCTTGCGCGGCCGCGGTGTGAGCCACGAGGCTCGCGCACGCGACGGCGATCGCCGACGCCACCACCGCGACGAGCCGCGCGGGCGTTCTAATCATCGAGCGCACCGGTGCGCACGTCGACGTTGTCGATCAGTCGAGTCGAGTCGAGCGAGGCAGCGCCGAGCACGATCAGCAGATTCGGGTGGTCGTAGCCTTCGGGATGCGGTATGCGGAGCGCGAGCCCGTGGCGGATCGCGATGTAGTCGACCTTCCAGCCGTTGCGCGCGAGCTCCGCGCGCGCCTGCGCTTCGAGGTTCGCGTAATCGTGGCGCCCGCTGTCGATCTCATCGGCGACCCAGCGCAGCGTGCGGTACAGCCGCGGGGCCTCGACGCGCTCGGCGGGCGAAAGGTAACTGTTGCGCGAAGCGAGCGCGAGGCCGTCTTCGGCGCGCACGGTTTCGGCCGGCACGATGCGAATCGGCATGTTGAACTGCTGCACCATGCCGCGCACGAGCTTGAGCTGCTGCCGATCCTTCTTGCCGAACACCGCGATGTCGGGGCGCACGAGGTTGAAGAGCTTGAGCACGACCGTGCACACGCCGTGGAAGAACCCGGGCCGGAACTGTCCCTCGAGCTCCTCGGCGAGAGGCGGCGGCATCACGCGATAAACCTGCGGCGTCGGATACATCTCCTGCTCCTGCGGTGCGAGCAGCACGTCGACACCTTCGCGCTTCAGTGCTTCGCAATCGGCTTCGAACGAGCGCGGGTAGCGATCGAAGTCCTCGTTGGGGCCGAACTGCAGACGATTGACGAAGATGCTGGCGACCACCGTATCGCCGTGCTCGCGGGCAATGCGCATGAGCTGCAAGTGGCCCGCGTGCAGATTGCCCATCGTTGGAACGAAGGCGACCTTGCCCGCGACGTCGAGCCATTCGTGCAGTTCGGCTGCGGTGGTGACGATACGCATGCGTTAAACGGCGCTAAACGCAATGTTCCGGCCCCGGGAAGCTGCCGTCCTTCACCGCCTTGACGTACGCGGCCACCGCGGCTTCGATGCTGTCGACGCCGGTCATGAAGTTCTTCACGAAGCGCGCGGGCTTTCCCGGATAGATGCCGAGCATATCGTACAGGACCAGCACCTGGCCGCTGCATCCAGGGCCCGCGCCGATGCCGATCGTGGGCACCGCGATCGCGGCTGTGACCTCGGCGGCGAGGTCCGCCGGCACCATCTCGAAGACGAGAAGCTCGATGCCGGCCGAGACGAGCGCTTGCGTGTCCTCGCGCAGCCCGCGCGCCGACGCATCGGTCTTCCCCTGTGCCTTGTAGCCGCCGTAGCGGTGCACGGATTGGGGTTGCAAGCCCAGATGACCGCAGACCGGTATGCCCCGGGCGACCAGAAACTCGACGGTCGGCGCGAGCCAGGCGCCGCCTTCGAGCTTCACCATCTGCGCGCCGGCAGCCATCAGCCGCGCCGCGTTGCCATAGGCCTGCTCGCGTCCCGCCTGATAGCTGCCGAACGACATGTCGGCGATGACGAGCGCGGCGCGCGCACCGGCCGCGACACAGCGCGTGTGATAAATCATGTCGTCGAGCGTGACCGGCAGCGTCGAGCCGTGGCCGCCGATCACCATGCCAAGCGAATCGCCGATGAGGAGCGAGTCCACGCCCGCGCGATCGAGCATGGCGGCGAAGCTCGCGTCGTAGCAGGTAAGCATCGCGACCTTCTCGCCTGAGCGCGCCATCGCGGCGAGCGCGGGCACCGTGCGTCGGCCAGTGGTTGGGCTAGTGGTCGTTGTCATTGCGTCCCGAGGTTGAAGAACTCCCGCCGCCCGCGCATCCCGGTGACGCGCGCGAGCAGGAGCTGGAAGTGATCTGCATCGTCGACGAAATTGAGTCTTTCGCTGTTGACGATCAGGAGCGGGGCCTCGTCGTACTGGTAGAAGTACCGGCTGTAGCCGTCGGCCACGCGCGCAAGGTAGTGTTCGCTGATCGCGCGCTCATAGCTGATGCCGCGCCGATGCACGCGCTCGACAAGCGTGGCGACCGGGGCCTGGAGATAGATCACGAGGTCCGGCGTCGAGGTCCGGGGTTTCAGATGCGCATACACTTTTTCGTAGAGCGCGAATTCGTCGTCGCTCAGGTTGAGCCGCGCAAAAAGCGGATCCTTTTCGAGCAGAAAGTCGGCCACCGTTCTGCGGCCGAAGAGATCGAGCTGCGACAGACCGCGCACCTGGTCAACCCGCTGGAACAGAAAATTGAGCTGCGTGGGCAACGCGAAACGCGGCATGTCCTCGTAGAAGCGCGCAAGAAACGGATTCTGTTCGGGCGCCTCGAGGAGCGCGTCGGCATCAAGATGGTGCGCGAGTGCTCGGGCGAGGCTGGTCTTGCCCGCTCCGATCGGCCCGTCGACGACGATGTAGCGGCAGCGCTCGAGTTCCATCGCGGCGCGAGTTTATCAGGGGCAGGCGGCATTCCGGCCGCGATTTGAAACCTCACTGTCCGCCGCTATCGCCAAGCGTGAGTGCGCGTGCGAGCGACGCGCTGCCCGCAGAGGCGGCGCAGCAGGCGGCGCGCCGCGCCGCGGCCGGGAATCGTTGCGTTCGGCGCGATCTCCAGCAGCGGCACCAGCACGAACGCGCGCTCGTGCATTCGCGGATGGGGAATCGTGAGCGCTGGATGGGTGGGACGCCGGCGCCCGAAGAGCAGCAGATCGAGGTCGAGCGTACGCGGCGCATTGCGCTCGCCGCGCCGCTCGCGCCCGTGGCGCCGCTCGATCGCGCGCAGGCGCGCCAGCAGGGCGCGAGGTGCAAGCGCAGTGTCGAGCGCCGCGACCGCGTTGACGTAGTCGGGTTGCGGCTCGACGCAGCCGACCGGCGCGCTCAAGTAGTTATGCGAAGCGGCGGCGAGGCGCGTGCGGGGCAATCGCTCGAGCTCCGCAAGCGCGCGGGCAAGCTGCCGCCGAGGATGCTCGAGATTGCTGCCGAGTCCGATGTAGGCGGTTGCAGTCATCCGGCCTGCCTATTGCTCCGGGGTGGATGCCGGATCGGGACCTTCAAGGTCGACGGGTGTGCGTTTTCTGCGGTTGCGGCGGCGCGCGCGCCGCCGCTTGGTTCCCTCGTCGTCGGGACGCAGCAGCGCCGAACGCTCGTCGGTGCTTGCATGCTGGAAGCGCTCCCACCAGTCGGCGAGCTCCATGGCGATCTCGCCGCTCTCGGCGCGCAGCCGCAGAAAATCATACGCGGCGCGAAACCGCGGATGCTCGAGCAAACGGAACGGACGCTGGCCGGACCGTTGTTCGAAGCGCGGCTGGAGGGCCCAGGTCTCCTTGATCGCGGCCTCGAAGCGTCGCGGAATGGCGAGCCGCTGCGCCTGCTGCTCGAGCACGCCGTCCATCGCATCGAACAGCGCCGGAATCGGCCGTTTTCCGGCAGCCTTGGCCGCGTTCCAGCTGGCGAGCACTTCGTGCCAGAGCAGTGTGGCGAAGAGAAACCCGGGCGACACGGGCTTTCCCGCGCGCACGCGATCATCGGTGCTGGCGAGCGAGCGCTCGATGAAGCGCTGGCCGAGCGGCTGCTCGAGGATGACGTCGAGCAGTGGCAGCATGCCGTGGTGCAACCCGTGCCGCCGGAGACTCTTGAGCGACTCGACCGCGTGGCCCGAGAGGAGGAGCTTCTCCATTTCGTCGAACACCCGCGCCGGCGGAAGGTTCTCGATCAGCGGGGCGAGCTTCGGGATCGGCGCCGCGGTCTTGGCTTCGATGGCGAGCCCGAGCTTCGCCGCGAGCCGCGCCGCGCGCAGCATGCGCACCGGATCCTCGCGGTAGCGCGTGACCGGATCGCCGATCAAGCGCAGGCGGCGCGCCTTTACATCGGCAACCCCACCCACGAAGTCCCAGACGCTCTCGGTGGCGGGATCGAAGTAGAGGGCGTTCATGGTGAAGTCGCGGCGGATCGCATCTTCAGCCTGCGTGCCGAACACGTTGTCGGTGAGAAGCCGGCCGTGCTCGTCGGCGGCATCGTCACCGGTCTGCCGCCCGCGAAAGGTCGAGACCTCGACGGTCTCCGGTCCGGCGAGAACATGAACGAGGCGAAAGCGCCGCCCGATGATGAAGGCCCTGCGGAAGAGCGGCTTCACCTGTTCCGGCGTCGCATCGGTGGCGAGGTCGAAGTCCTTGGGCGCGATGCCGAGCATGAGGTCGCGCACGGCACCACCGACGACGAATGCCTTGAACCCGGCCTGCTGCAGCTTGCGCACGACCTCGAGCGCGGCGCGCGAGAGCTGGCTGCGGCGAACCGGGTGCTTCTCGGGGCCGTAGATGCGCGCTTCGCTGCTCGGTTTGCCGGGAATCAGGCGCGCAAACAGGCGGCGTATCATGATGGGAGCGTGTATTTTACGTGACTGCGGTTGGCGCTCGCACCGCAACCGCTTCCGCGCGTGGCGGGAACAGCCGGAATACGGGATAATTCCCGCCTGCTTCGCCTCCGCCGTCGCCCCCGAGGAGTTCCCCGATGCCCGCCTATCAGCACGTCACCGTTCCCAGCGGTGGCCAGAAGATCACCGTCAACAAGGACTTCAGCCTCAACGTTCCCGACCAGCCGATCATCCCCTACATCGAAGGCGATGGGACCGGCGTTGACATCACGCCGGTGATGATCAAGGTGGTCGACGCGGCGGTGGCCAAAGCCTACGGGGGCCGGCGCAAGATCCACTGGATGGAGACCTACGCTGGCGAAAAGTCGACCAAGGTCTACGGTGCCGACGTGTGGCTGCCCGATGAGACGATGGCGATACTCAAGGAGTACGTGGTTTCGATCAAGGGACCGCTCACCACGCCCGTCGGCGGCGGCATCCGCAGCCTCAATGTCGCGCTGCGCCAGGAGCTCGACCTCTACGTGTGCCTGCGCCCGGTGCGCTATTTCGCCGGCGTTCCGAGCCCGCTCCGCTCGCCGGAGAAGACCAACATGGTGATCTTCCGGGAGAACTCCGAGGACATCTACGCGGGCATCGAATGGCAGGCGGAAACCCCCGCCGCGAAGAAGGTCATCGAGTTCCTGGTGCGCGAAATGAGCGTCAAGAAGATCCGCTTCCCGGAGACTTCGAGCATTGGCATCAAGCCGGTGTCGCGCGAAGGCACGGAGCGCCTCGTGCGCAAGGCTCTGCAGTACGTCATCGCCAACGACCGCAAGTCCCTGACCCTCGTGCACAAGGGCAACATCATGAAGTTCACCGAGGGCGGCTTCCGCGACTGGGGCTACGCGCTGGCGCAGCGGGAATTCGGCGCGCAGCCGATCGACGGCGGGCCCTGGTGCAAATTCAAGAACCCGCGAACCGGCGCGGAGATCGTGGTCAAGGACGTGATCGCCGACGCCTTCTTGCAGCAGATTCTGCTCCGCCCCGACGAATACAGCGTGATCGCCACGCTCAATCTCAACGGCGACTACATCTCGGATGCGCTCGCCGCGCAGGTGGGTGGAATCGGCATCGCGCCCGGCGCCAACATGTCGGACTCGGTGGCCATGTTCGAGGCCACGCACGGCACGGCTCCGAAATACGCCGGCAAGGACTACGTCAATCCAGGCTCTGAAATCCTGTCGGCCGAGATGATGCTGGTGCACATGGGTTGGAAGGAAGCGGCACAACTCATTGTGAAGAGCCTGGAGAAGGCGATCGCCGACAAGGTTGTGACCTACGACTTCGCACGCCTCATGCCCGGCGCGACGCAGGTATCTTCCTCGGGCTTCGGGAAGGCGATGATCGAGAGGATGTAAAGAAACCCGCCTCGCGGCGGGTTTTCTCCTGGCTCACCCGACTGACTCGGGCGGCCCCGGCTCAGGCAGACTGGATGTTGGCGGCTTGCTTGCCTTTGGGGCCCTGGGTGACTTCGAAGCTCACCTTCTGACCTTCCTTCAGCGTCTTGAAGCCGTTCATCTGAATGGCCGAGAAATGCGCGAAGAGGTCCTCGCCGCCGTCGTCCGGCGTGATGAAGCCGTAGCCTTTCGCGTCGTTGAACCACTTGACCGTACCTGTTGCCATAACGCTCTCTTCCTTGCAAGTAATGAGGGATGGGTGTTTGGAGAGCAGTTACTATCTACGGCAAGCGCTTGAGCACGTGGTACGGCGACAGACCGGGACAGCAGGACTCCTGGGCCAAACGATGAATTTTGTACGCGCTTTGCGACAGTGAAGTCAAGTCCGCGCACGAAAATCAGCCCTGCACTTGAAAAATCTGTTGCAATCATCAAACATTAGAGCATCGGACGTCGGATTTCCGGTACGTTCATGGCGATGCAGCAACAGGATGGGAGCGTCCTCGAGGTCGAGAAAACCCGCCTCAAGCCCCCGCCGCTGTATAAGGTGATATTGCTCAACGACGACTACACCCCGATGGACTTTGTCGTCGTGGTGTTGCAGACTGTGTTCGCGATGAGCCGCGAGAAAGCAACCCAGGTCATGTTGCAGGTGCATCGCGAAGGCATGGGGGTATGCGGGACGTACACGCGGGAAGTCGCCGCCGCGAAAGTCGACCAGGTGGTGAACATCGCGCGCAAGCATCAGCACCCCTTGCAGTGCACGATGGAGGAGACTTAGGCGTTAATGCGGTATCGTGGCAAGCGCTGCGACCGCCGTTAGGACAGACATGATCGCGCAGGAACTTGAAGTTTCCCTCCACATGGCTTTTGTCGAAGCCCGGCAGAAGCAGCACGAGTTCATCACCGTCGAGCATCTGTTGCTCGCCATGCTGGACAACCCTTCGGCCGCCGAGGTGCTGAAAGCCTGCGGCGTGGACCTGGAGGAGCTCCGCGGCGTGCTCACCGACTTCATCAACGAGCACACGCCGCGCCTTTCGCCGCACTCCGACGCCGACACTCAGCCCACGCAGGGCTTCCAGCGCGTGATCCAGCGCGCCATCCTCCACGTGCAGTCTTCGGGCAAGAAGGAGGTCACCGGCGCCAACGTGCTGGTCGCGATCTTCGGCGAGAAGGAATCGCACGCGGTATATTTCCTCAACCAGCGCGGCGTGACACGGCTCGACGTTGTCAACTACATTGCGCACGGCATCACCAAGAGCGCGCAGCAGAAACAGGAGAAGCAGGAGTCGGCAAAGGAGGAGGGCGAGGGGGAGCAGCAGTCCGCGGGCGCGCTCGACGCCTACACCATCAACCTCAACCATCTCGCCAAGGCGGGCAAGATCGACCCGCTGATCGGGCGCGAGCACGAGCTTGAGCGCGTGATCCAGGTGCTGTGCCGCCGGCGCAAGAACAATCCGCTGCTGGTCGGTGAGGCAGGCGTGGGCAAGACCGCGATCGCAGAGGGCCTTGCGCGACGCGTCAACGACGGCGAAGTCCCGGAGATGCTCAAGAGCTTCACCGTCTATTCGCTCGACATGGGCGCTCTGCTTGCCGGCACCAAGTACCGCGGCGACTTCGAGCAGCGGTTGAAGGCGGTGCTCAAGCAACTCACCGAGAATCCGCGCACGATTCTCTTCATCGACGAGATCCATACGATCATCGGCGCCGGCGCCGCCTCGGGCGGCACGCTCGACGCCTCGAATCTGCTCAAGCCCGCGCTCAACACCGGCGCGCTCAAGTGCATCGGCGCGACGACCTACAACGAATACCGCGTGATCTTCGAGAAGGATCACGCCCTGTCGCGGCGGTTCCAGAAGATCGACGTGCCCGAGCCCTCGATTGCCGAGACGATCGAGATCCTGCGCGGGCTCAAGACCCGCTTCGAGCAGCATCACGGCGTGAAGTACGCTCCCGCCGCGCTGACGACGGCGGCGGAGCTTTCGGCGCGCTTCATCAACGACCGGCACCTGCCCGACAAGGCGATCGACGTGATCGACGAAGCCGGCGCGGCGCAAAAGATCCTGCCCAAGTCGCGCCAGAAGAAGGTGATCGGCAAGGGCG
>DATJWL010000173.1:0-12679 GCA_035501215.1 Casimicrobiaceae bacterium | reverse complement strand
GTGCGCTTTTCCTCGAGTACGCGCAGTGGCTCAAGGTGGACCTGTGCTTCCAGGGCTTCGATGGGGAGCTCGCCACGCTCCCTGGCGCGTATGCGCCGCCGCGCGGCCGGCTGCTCCTCGCCGGGGCGCCCGACGAGGCGTTCGCCTGCATTGCGTTGCGCCCGCTCGAAAGCGAGGGCGGGTGCGGCTGCGGCGGCGAGGGAGCGAGCGCGGGCATGGATGCGCTCACCGGCGAAGTGAAACGCCTGTACGTGCAGCCTGTGCATCGCGGCGAAGGCTGGGCAAGGCGGCTCGCGCAGGTGCTCCTCGACGAAGCACGCGCGATCGGCTATCGCGAGGTGAAGCTCGATACGCTCTCCTGGATGTCCCCGGCGCGCGCGCTCTACGCAAGCCTCGGCTTCCGCGAATGCGCGCCGTACTATCGCAATCCGCTTCCCGGCGTGGTGTACATGTCGCTCGTTCTCTGACGCTGGCGATCGGGACCGCGCGATGTCTCTGTCCGTTCCTGAACGCAACGCGATCGATGCGGCGACTGCGCGGGTCGAAGCGCGCACCGGCGTGCAGGTCGTCACCGCGCTCGTCGGCAAGGCCGATCACTATGCGGAGCTGCCGTGGATCGCCTTCGCGCTCGGCGCCTCGATCGCCGCGCTCGGCGCGGTCGTCGCCGACTGGCTGAGACCGCAGTGGATGAGCGCCGAAGTGGCGCTCGTGCACACGATCACGATCCTCGGCTTCGGCGCCGCGAGCGCGCTCGCGGCTGTTCTGCTGCCCGCCTACGCGCGCATTTTCCTTCGCGACACGCGCCGGGACGTCGAGGTGCGCCACTACGCGGAGTCCATGTTCCTGCGCCGCGAATTGTTCAGGACACAGGCGCGCAACACCGTCCTGATTCTGGTCTGCCGCTTCGAGCGCAAGGTCGAGATACTGCCCGACGTCGGCTTGCACGGCGTCGTTTCCGAAACGGACTGGCAACGCGTGATCGCCGCGATGACGCAGCCGTTGCGCGAAGAGCGCTTCGGCGACGCGTTGCGGGCGGGGCTTGCCGCGCTCGAGGCAATGCTTGCCGACAAGGGTCTCGCGGCGCACGAGGGAAAACGAAACGAGTTGCCGGAGCGGCCCATCGAAGAGGACGGCGCCGCGTGACCGCGACCGTGCTTCGCTTCGCGTTGCCCGTCGCGGCATGGATCGCGCTGACCCCGGCGCTCGCGGCCGACGTTCCCTATCTGACGGGGCGCGTCGTCGACGGCGCCGAGATTCTCAAGCCCGCCACCCGCGACGCGCTCACCGCCACGTTGAAGGCTCACGAGCAGGCGACGACCAATCAGGTTGCCGTTCTCACCGTGCCGACCATCGGCGGGGAGTCGATCGAGGAGTACGCGGTCAGAGTGTTCGAGAACTGGAAGCTCGGGCAGAAAGGCAAGGACAACGGCGTTCTCGTCGTCGTCGTCCCGCAGGATCACAAGATGCGCATCGAAGTCGGTTACGGCCTGGAGGGAACGCTCACCGACGCCGCGGCGAGCCGCATCATCCGCAACGTGATGACGCCGGCGTTCAAGGAAGGCGATTACGACCGCGGCGTCACGCAGGGAGTTAACGCGATCGTCGCGCAGCTTGAAGGACGAAGCAGTCCCGCCGCATCCGGCGGCGCATCGTCGGCGCCGTCGACGTCGAGCGGCTCGGGAATGCACTTCAACGAGCCCAACCTTGCCTGGCCGGAGCGGATTCTCCTAGGTGCGTTCATCTTCGGCATCATCGGCATCTTCACCTTCGTCGGCGTCATGACGCCGGGCGTGGGCTGGTTTCTCTATGTCTTCCTGATTCCCTTCTGGGCGATGTTCCCGATCATGATCGTCGGCGTGCGCGGAGCGATGATCCTGCTCGGGACCTACGTCATCGGCTATCCAATCGCCAAGCTCATGCTCGCGCACAGCGCCTGGTACGAAAAGGCGCAGCAGGACCTGAAGAGCAAGGGCAGCGCCAGCATCGGCGGATTCACCTTCACGAGCGGCGGCTCGTCAGGCTTGTCCTCGGGCGGCGGGGGAGGATTCTCGGGCGGCGGCGGCAGCTCGGGCGGAGGCGGAAGCTCCGGAAGCTGGTAGCTAGGTTAGTGCTCTGGACGGCACACGGACATCGCGGACATCGTCCGGAATCGGCCTATTCTGTTGAAAAACTCGTTTCGCGGCACCAAGCGTCAGTGGTCTCGAAATTCGACCTCATAGAATGGCCGCTGTCGAACGCTACGGCGCGGGTGATGGTTTATGACCCCCTGCGAAACCGCCGTGCCCAAGTCTTGAACAGTTTTTCAACAGAATCGGCCAAGTGCGGTCTTAGCGATCAGCGCTCCATACCTGACATTCGCGCGCGTGAGAATCCAACGAACTGGCCCACGCCACGATTCAGAACGCCTGTGTTCCACTGATCAGGCACTGCGACCGCGGCCATCAGTACTGCGCCGCGGAGTGCGCGCGGATTCGCCGGCGCGAATCGTTGCGCCGCGCCGCTGCCCGCTACCAGATGAGCTACCGCGGCGGGCCCTAAGGGAAGGCTGCGGCGATGATCCCGCGCGCGCTCGAAGCCGAGATCCTGCGCCTGCACGAGGTCGAGCACTGGCCGATCGGCACCATTGGCGCGCAACTGCGCCTCCATCCCGATAGCCGGGCTCGCGGTCGCTCACCGGAGGTCAACCCTGCGGCCCCTTGCCGCAAGCGCTGCATACTCGACGGTTTTATTTTGCTGCCACCAGGCGAGCATGGCCGCGAAGTCGCCGGCGAACTTCCGCTTCTTCACTTCGTCGTAGATGGCCGAGCAATAGGCACCCTCCTCGAGTCCGACCCCGAACGTGTTCGCCACATAGTCGCACTGCCAAAAGATCCGTTCCAGATCCACGGACGCGAGCTGCGGGTCGATGAGCGCCAGCGAGGCGGCTGACTGCCCCTTGCGCTCTTCGGCGTCTGCATGGGTCCAGGCAAGCGATCCGGCGATCAGAAGCGCACCGCAGACTGCGAGAATCAAACGTGCGGGCCAGGGGCCCGAGCAAATCATCCGACGCATGGCTTCTCCTCGTTGGTTGACGTCTTCCTCATGGAAGACGACCCCGACTCTACGGATTGGCGCCCGCCAAGTCTTTGCGATACTCTTGATTTTCCCCTGAGATTTTCCTGACTTTTGTCCGTCCGAAGCGGCGACGTCACGAGGTTGGAAGCTTGATCTATTTCTTCGACGAGTATTCGCTCGACCCGGGGCGGCGAGAGCTGCGTCGCGCTGGCGACGTGGTGGCGGTTGAACCGCAGGTGTTCGATCTTCTCGAGCACCTCATCCACAACCGGAGTCGCGTCGTCGACAAGGACGAGTTGATCGCCGAAGTGTGGCGAGGCCGAGTCGTCTCGGAGTCTACGTTGAGCAGCAGGATGACCGCGGCTCGGCAAGCCGTTCGCGACAGCGGTGTCGAGCAGCGACTGATCCGGACGCTGACCCGGAAGGGATTCCGCTTCGTGGGAACCGTACGCGAGGATGCGCTGCTCGATAACGAAGCATCCGATGAAGTCATCGCCGCGGCGAAGCCGCTGCTTATCGGCTCGTCGGCAACCGCCCACCTTGCCCCAGCCGAGCGCCGGCCGGTGACCATCGTCGTAAGCGGCTTGGCCGAGGCTTCGAAGCTCGCCGCGCACGTCGATCCCGAGGATCTGCGCGAAATCATCGCGTCGTACTGCCACAACGTGCGGCAGATCGTGGAGTGGCACGGCGGCCGTATCGTGCGATATGCCGATGATGGAGTCGTTGCCTATTTCGGTTACCCCCAGGCGCATGAAGACGACGCCGAGCGCGCAGTGCGAGCGGGCCTTGCAGCGGCCAAGGTGGAGGCTGCCGGCGAGATGCGGGGCCGCCGCGAACCATTGCTGGGTCACGTCGGAATCGCGAGCGGCTTGGTCTTGGTCGATGGCTCGCCCGGTGGCGATTGGGTCGTGGGACAGGCGATAACCGGCGAAACACCGCACGTCGCAGCAAGCCTTCAAAGGCTCGCCGGCATCGGCGAAGTCATCATCTCGGCCAGCACGCGCCGGCTCGTCGGCAATCTGTTCGAGTATCGCGAGTTGGAAGCTGCTTCGGCGGACCTGAGTGCTTCGCTCGTCCTCGCCGAAAGCAGGATCGCGAGCAGGTTCGAGGCGTTGCGCCCGAGCCGCAATCGATTGATCGGCAGAGAAGACGAGCGAGAGCTGCTTCTGCGCCGCTGGCGGCAAGCGAGTGCCGGCGAGGGGCGCGTCGTCCTCATCTGGGGCGAGCCCGGCATCGGCAAGTCGCACCTCGTAGCCGCGTTTCAGGACGAAATCCGCGGCGATCCGCATACGTCCCTGCGCTATTTCTGCTCGCCTCACCGCATGCAGACGGCTCTGCATCCGGTGATCACGCAGCTCGAGCACGCGGCAGACTTCGCAACGGACGACGACGACCGGACCAAGCTCGACAAGCTGGAACGATTGCTCAGTCAATCCTCGCACGCGGGGGACGACAATGTCCCGCTCTTTGCCGACCTGCTTTCCATTCCGACCGGCGGACACCATGCCGCGCTCGCCCTGAGCTCACAGCGCCGCAAGGAGCTGTTGCTCGAGAGCTTCCTGGCGCAGCTGGACACCCTTGCTCGGCGTGAGCCCGTGTTGATGGTTCTCGAAGACGCGCACTGGATCGACCCCACGACGCGAGAGCTGTTCGACCTCGTGGTCGGTCGTATCCGCGGGCTGCGCGCACTGCTGATCATGACGTATCGTCCAGAGTTCGTTCCTCCATGGCTCGGCCAGTCGCATGTCACCGCGCTCACGCTCAACCGCCTGGGCCCGCGCGAGAACGCGGCGCTGGTCAGGCAGACAGCGGGCGGAAGAGACCTGCCTCCTCCGATCGTCGAGCAGATCGTCGCGCGAACCGACGGCGTGCCTTTGTTCGTGGAGGAAGTTACGAAGTCCATCCTAGAAAGCGGAGTGCTGCGCGAGGAGCATGATGCCTACGTGCTGGACACCAGCGTGCCGGCGGTGGCCGTGCCTTCGACGCTGCAAGCTTCATTGGTTGCGCGGCTGGATCGGATCCCGGCGGCTCGCGCGGTGGTGCAGACAGGTTCGGCTCTCGGGCGTGACTTCCGTTATTCGGTGCTGAAGTCCGTGGCCGCGTTATCGGACTCAGAGCTCGCCCCACTGCTCGACCAAGTCGTTACATCCGGGCTCGTGCATCAACGCGGCGAGCCTCCGCATGCGCTCTACACCTTCAAGCATGCGCTCGTCCAGGACGCCGCTTACGAGACCATTCCGAGGCGCGAACGGCCTGGGATCCATCGCCGCATCGTCGACGCGCTCGAGCAAGCGTTTCCGGACATTACCGAGCATCACCCGGACGTTCTGGCCTACCACTGCACCGAGGCGGCGCTGCCGAAAAAGGCGATCGAATTCCGCATCAACGCGGCACGAATCGCCCTGAGCCGATCGGCTGGCGTTGAGGCACAAAGCCAGGTGGAGACTGCAATGAGTCTGCTGGCGAAGATCGCCGGCCCCGACCGACAGCAGATCGAGGGCCGACTTCAGGTGGCGCTCGGAGAGGCGTTGCTAATGACCAGGGGGTTCGCGGCGCCGGAAGTCAAGGATGCGCTCTCTCGTGCGCGAGAGCTCCTCGAGGAGACCGTTCAACCGATCGAGGCGCTCGTCGCGCTCGGCGGGTTGTTCAACTATCACCTTATTCGCTCCGAATCCCCGGCGTGCCTCGCGTTGGCCGAGCCGCGGTTGCGCAAGGACCTGGATCGACCGACCGCGACGGTGGTTCATTACCTCGTAGGCACGGCGCATTTGCACCTGGGCAATTTCGCGCAATCGATCGACCATCTCGAAAAAGCGCGCGCGCTCTACGATGAGGAGATCTGTCGGCCGCTATGGTTCATTGCCGGCATTCACCTTCGATCGTTCATCCTCGTATGGCTCGGCCTTGCATATCTGTTCGTAGGTCGACTCGGACTCGCGGGACACACGATCTCGGCTGCTGTCAGCGACGCGAGGAGCAGGTCGCATCCTTTTACGCTGGTGTCCGCGCTGCTTGCACTCGCGCGGTTTCGCAACCATACGCGTGACCTCGCTGGCGCGATTGCCGCAACCGAGGAAGGCATGGCGATCGCCACCGAACAGCGCAGCCCATATCACGTTTCTCGTGCGGCCGTCCTGCGCGCCATCAACGTGGTCGAGAGCGGCCGTCCGCAAGAGGGCATCGAACTGATGGAAAGCGCGCTTGCCGCCCATCGAGCCACCGGAGCCAATTTCCAGAGCTCTTACAATCTTTCGCGCCTCGCGGAAGCGCATGCGAGCGCGGGAAACCTCGCCCGGGCGGCGGACTTCGCGAAGCAGGCTGTCGCCGAAGTGGAGCGGACGGGCGAACGGTGGTGGCAGGCGGAGGCCGAGCGGATACGGGGCGAGATACTTCTGCGCGGCGGTCGAAACGGGCGCCGCGAGGCCGAAGCTTGCTTCGCCCGCGCTTTGAAGTGTGCGCGGGGGCAGAAGGCGAGGCTGTGGGAGCTGCATGCCGCACTGAGCCTGGCAACGCTATGTTCGGCCGAAGGCGAAGACGACAAGGCACGGGCCTTATTGGGACCGGTGTGCCGAGCGTTCGAAGACGGCTATGTGATCGATGCCATCAGCTCTGCCAGGAAGCTTCTAGACGCAGCTCGGTCCACGACCGGTTCGCGTTCCGCAGCTCGCCGGCGCAGGCGCCGTTGACTGCGCGGTCTGCAACGGTTTGCCAGTTCAAAACAAACATGCACACGCACGGCTTGAATCGGCGGATCGGCATTCCGGCCATCGTATTCGCTCTTGCCGCCGCGAGTTGAATTGCGCGCCGGAATGCCGGCTGGCGGGCCGTTGGTGGTCCGCGCCACGAGCGTTCCCCCGAACGTCAGGTCCTGCTCGAATGGAAAGACCGCAAGGGGTCGAAGGCGGACAGTGTTAACGCACGATTGAGCACGGCTACCCCCGGGCGCTGACGAGGAAATGCCGGCCGTCCTCGCTGCGCCACGGCGCCGCTTCGATGTTCACGTCGCGGTAGCCCGCGTCCGTGAGCAGCGTCGTCGCTTCTTCCTCGGTGTACCAGGTGAGCGCGCGCGTCTCGTCCTCGCGTGCGGTGATGATCTTGCTGTCGCGCCGCTCGTAGCGCGCCCGCACGTCGATGCGGCGCATCGGAACGTCGATGAAGATCTCGGAGCGCTGGCCGATCCGCGTGCCTTCCGCCGGCGTCACCATGCGCACCTCGACCACAGGCGCGCCCGGCGGGTGTTCGGCCTCCGCGGGAACGAAGAGATCGAGAAAGAGCAGCCCCGGATCGATGAGGTGCGCGCGAATGCGCAGCAGCGCATCGAGCGCCGCGACCGGATCGGCCAGAGCCTGAAACGATCCGGCGGCAATGAACGCCGCGGCGTAACGCGAAGGCAAGTTGAGCGCGGCGACATCCTGTCGATAGAGCTGCGTCTTGTGCCCGCTCGCCGCGATGCGCTTCTCGCAGCTTGCGATCCGCGCCTCGGAGCTGTCGACGCCGTGCACATGAAAGCCCTCGTCGAGCAGCGGCACGAGGAGGCGCCCCGAGCCCGCCATCGCTTCGAGGACGAGGCCCGCGTCGCGCGGCAGGCGAGCGGCGTACCACGCGACCTCGGCAGGCGTCGCGCGCGGCGTATCGGCGTCGTGGAAAAGCGTAGCAAGCGTGCCATACGCCAAGATCGAGCGCTCCCTCGAGAGCCAGCCGCCATCGTACCGATCGGATGCTCGGGTTGACAACCGAGGCAACAGCCCTTAAGTTGTGTTGTTGACAGCGCCGATTTGATCCAGCTTGCGGGCGCTTTAAAAATTCAGCTAAAGCGGTGCTTTCGACTGATCCACCGAAACCCGCTCGGCAAAGAAGCTGAACGGGTTTTTTGTTTTCGCGTGAGGCCACTATGGCGGTGACGGACAAGACGGCGCAGCTCGCGAAGCTCGCGAGAGAACGCATCCTCGTGCTCGACGGCGCGATGGGCACGATGATCCAGAGCTACAAGCTCGGCGAGACGGACTATCGCGGACCCGAGGCCTGCCGGCTCGGCGGGCACGCGTGCGACCTCAAGGGCGACAACGATCTCCTCGCGCTGACCAAGCCAGAGGTCGTGCGCGCGATCCACGACGCCTTTCTCGAAGCCGGCGCCGACATCATCGAGACCAACACCTTCAACGCGACGCGCATCGCGCAGGCCGACTACAAGCTCGAGGGCCGCGTGCGCGAGATCAATCTCGCCGCCGCGCGGATCGCCCGCGAGCGCGCCGACGCCTGGACCGCGAAGACGCCGGAGAAGCCGCGCTTCGTCGCCGGCGCGCTGGGCCCGACCAACCGCACCGCCACGATCTCGCCCGATGTGAACGATCCGGGATTTCGCAACGTCGGCTTCGACGAGCTGAAGGCGGCCTACGCCGAAGCGGTGGCCGCGCTCGTCGAGGGCGGCGTCGACCTGCTGCTGGTCGAGACCGTCTTCGATACGCTCAATGCCAAGGCTGCCCTCTTCGCGATCGACGAATACTTCGAGGGACACGGCGTGCGCCTGCCGCTCATCGTCTCCGGGACGATCACCGACGCGTCGGGACGCACGCTCTCGGGGCAGACGACCGAGGCGTTCTGGAATTCGGTGCGGCATGCGAAGCCGTTTGCCGTAGGGCTCAACTGCGCGCTGGGAGCGGCGCTGATGCGTCCGTACATCGAGGAGATGTCGCGCGTGGCCGACACCTTCGTCTCGTGCTACCCGAACGCGGGGCTGCCCAACCCGATGAGCGAGACCGGCTACGACGAGACGCCCGAGACCACGGCCCGGCTCCTCGGCGAGTTCGCGCGCAACGGATTCGTCAACATCGTCGGCGGCTGCTGCGGGACGACGCCCGCGCACATCCGGGCGATCGCCGACGCCGTGAAGGACGTCGCGCCGCGAAAGGTGGCATGAGCGAGCCGGGAGCTTCAAGACCCGCAGGGCCGTCGGCTTGCTCATGCCAAGCAGCCGACACGCGGACGGTGATTTCACTCGGCCCGCGCAAGGAGGCGGCATGAGCTCACGTCCGATGCGGCTCGCCGGACTCGAGCCGCTCACCATCGCCGACGATTCACTCTTCGTCAATGTCGGCGAGCGCACGAACGTCACCGGCTCGCGCGCCTTCGCCAAGCTCGTCCTCGCCGGAGACTTCGCGGGCGCGGTCGAGATCGCGCGCCAGCAGGTCGCGAATGGCGCGCAGATGATCGACGTCAACATGGACGAGGCGATGCTCGACTCGAAGGCGGCGATGGTGCGCTTCCTCAATCTCATCGCCGCCGAGCCCGACATCGCACGGGTGCCGGTGATGATCGACTCGTCGAAGTGGGAGGTCATCGAGGCGGGGCTCAAGTGCGTGCAGGGGAAGAGCGTGGTCAATTCGATCTCGCTCAAGGAAGGCGAGGTGGAGTTCCTGCGCCAGGCGAAGCTCGTGCGGCGCTATGGCGCCGCGGCAATTGTCATGTCCTTCGACGAGAGAGGCCAGGCCGACAGCTACGAGCGGCGGATCGAGGTCGCGCGCCGCGCGTACGACCTGATGGTCGATCGCATCGGCTTCCCGTCCGAGGACATCATCATCGACCCGAACGTGTTCGCGATCGCGACCGGCATCGAGGAGCACGCCAACTACGCGGTCGACTTCATCCGCGCCACCGCGTGGATCAAGCAGCATCTGCCGCACGCCAAGGTTTCCGGCGGCATATCGAACGTCTCCTTCAGCTTCCGCGGCAACGACCCGGTGCGCGAGGCGATCCATACCGTGTTCCTGTATCACGCGATCCGGGCGGGGCTCACCATGGGCATCGTCAACGCGGGGCAGCTCGGCGTGTACGACGAGCTCGATCCCGAGCTGCGCGAGCGGGTCGAGGACGCCGTGCTCAACCGCCGCCCCGATTCGACCGAGCGCCTGGTCGCGTTCGCCGAGACCTACAAGGCGCAGGGCCGGCGCGCGGAGGAGGACCTCGCGTGGCGCAGCGGCAGCGTCGAAGAGCGCCTGTCGCACGCGCTCGTCAAGGGCATCGCGACCCACATCATCGAGGACACCGAGGAGGCGCGCCGCAAGCACGCGCGCCCGATCCAGGTGATCGAGGGACCGCTCATGGCCGGCATGAACGTGGTCGGTGATCTCTTCGGCGCGGGCAAGATGTTCCTGCCGCAGGTCGTGAAGAGCGCGCGGGTGATGAAGCAGGCGGTGGCGCATCTCGTGCCCTACATCGAGGCGGAGAAGGCGGCCTCGGGCGAGGGCGGCAAGCCGAAAGGCACGATCGTGATGGCGACCGTGAAGGGCGACGTGCACGACATCGGCAAGAACATCGTCGGCGTGGTGCTTCAGTGCAACAACTTCGAGGTGATCGACCTGGGCGTCATGGCGCCGGCGCAGAAGATCCTCGACACGGCCCGCGACCGCGGCGCCGATCTCGTCGGGCTCTCGGGACTGATCACGCCCTCGCTCGAGGAAATGGCGCACGTCGCGCACGAGATGCAGCGGCTTGGCATGGCGCAGCCGCTTCTCATCGGCGGCGCAACGACTTCGCGCGTGCACACGGCAGTAAAGATTGCGCCCAATTACGCCGGCATCACGGTGTATGTTCCCGACGCCTCGCGCGCGGTCGGCGTCGCCTCGAGCCTGCTTTCCGCGGAGCGCAAGCGCGAATACGCAGCCGAGGTCGCCGCCGACTACGAGAAGATCCGCGCGCAGCACGCGGCGAAGAAGGGACCGGCGCTGGTCTCGCTCGCGACGGCCCGTGCCAACGCGTTCAAGGCGGACTGGCAGCGCTACTTGCCGGTGAAGCCCTCGCTCATCGGCCGGCGCGACATCAGGCATGCGGACCTCGCCGAGCTCGCTCAATACGTCGATTGGGCGCCGTTTTTCCAGACCTGGGAGCTGTCGGGAGCATTTCCCGCGATTCTCGACGATGCGGTCGTGGGCGAAGCCGCGCGCAGCGTGTACGCCGAAGGACAGGCGATATTGAGGGACATCATTCAGGGCCGCTGGCTCACCGCCAACGGAGCGCTCGCCCTGATGCCCGCCAATGCCGTGGGGGACGACATCGAGTTCTACGCCGACGAGTCGCGCACGCGCGTCGCGTTCACGTGGCGCAACCTCCGCCAGCAGAACGAACGCCCGCCGGGCAAGCCAAACTATTGTCTATCCGACTTCGTCGCGCCGAAGGCGTCGGGCGTGAAGGATTACGTCGGGGCCTTCGCGGTCACGGCGGGCATCGGCATCGAGAAGAAGCTCGCCGAGTTCGAAGCAAAGAAGGACGATTACAGTGCGATCATGCTGAAGGCGCTCGCCGATCGACTGGCGGAAGCATTTGCCGAGTGGCTGCACATGAAGGTGCGGCGCGAATTCTGGGGCTACGCGCGCAACGAGCAGCTCGACAACGCGGCGCTGATCCGCGAAGAATACCTGGGCATCCGCCCGGCCCCGGGCTATCCGGCTTGTCCCGATCACACGGCAAAGGCGGGACTGTTCGACTTGCTGCAGGCGAGGAAAATCGGCATGACGCTCACCGAGAGCTACGCGATGCTGCCCGCCGCCTCGGTGTCGGGTTTCTACATCGCGCATCCCGACGCCACCTATTTCGCAGTGGGCCGGATCGGCGAGGATCAGCTCCGCGATTTCAGCGCGCGAGCGGGCGAAGCCGACGAGACGATGCGGCGCAGGCTCGCGCCGAGCCTGGGCTGATGGCGGTCGTCGATACCAAGTCCGGACTCTCCGACGCGATGGCCGGGCACGGCGGCTCGCTCGTCGTGGTGTGCCTCTGCGCCGCGTGGTGCGATACCTGCACCGCGTTTCGCGCCTCGTTCGAGCGCATCGCGGAGGCACGGCCGCGCGAGCTTTTCGTCTGGCTCGACGTTGAGGACGACAGCGCGATCTGCGGCGACGTCGACATCGAGAACTTCCCGACGCTCGCGGTCTATCGCGGCGAGCGCTTGCTGCACTACGGCGTGTCGCTGCCTCAGGAAGGGACCGTGGCGCGGCTCATCGACGAGCTGGCCACGCGAAATTCAACAGCCGCCGATGCCCCGCGGCCGGTGCTCGAGCTGCCGCGCGCCATGGCGAAGGGCTAGCTCGTGATCTGCGAGCGCAAGCAGCCCTAATCCAGCGCGCCGATGTAGTCCGTCTTGCCGATCTCGACGCCGCTGTGCCGCAGGATGGCGTACGCCGTGGTGACGTGGAAGAAGAAATTCGGCAGCGCGAACTGCAGCAGATAGTTGATCCCGGTGAATTTCTTCGGCTCTCCGCGAATCGGGCGCACGATCTCGCGCGTCTCCGAGCCGTCGATCTGCTGCGCTTTGAGCGTTCCGAGGTACTCGATGCTGCGGTCGATGCGCGCCACCAGCTCGGCGAAGCTCTGCTCGTTGTCCTCGTAGGCGGGGGGCTCCAGCCCGGCGAGCCGCGCGCCGGTGCCGCGCGCGAAGTCGCAGGCGAGCCGGACCTGGCGCGCAAACACGAACATGTCGGGGAAAAGCCGCGCGTTGAGAAGCGCCGACTCATCGATCTTCTTCGCCTTCGCGTGCTCGGCGGCCTTCTGCAGGATGCCCTTGAGGTTGGTAAGCATCCTGGTCATCAGCGGCACCGAGGCCTGGTACATCGAGAGTGTCATCGCGTCCTCCGTT
>DATJWL010000172.1:0-19292 GCA_035501215.1 Casimicrobiaceae bacterium | reverse complement strand
TCGGTTCAACGCATGTCTGTGACAGTGCGGGGATACGTGTGTTCCCCAAACCGGATCCCGCTGCCAAGACACCGGGTCGTAGTCAGCGACAAGGTTGCTATCAGTGGCTCGGCCTTTCGGAATCCTGACAATCAAATTTGTTGGTCGAGCTGCGGTGAGTACGATTGTCACGCGCCTATTTCGGCAATGATGGTGAGAGAATGGCAAGTGTCCGCTCAAGACCGAACTGACTCTGTGGCGTTACGCCGGAGCCGACCGATCGCGGCCCGTTCGGACGTCCTGGATCGGTCAGCTCTTGGCTGCTAGACTCATTCGCATGATCGCGCCCCCCATCAGCCGTTACCCTGTACCGAAACTCGAAGACTTGCCCGAGGACATCCGCGCGCGCATCCTCGAGGTGCAGGAAAAGGCGGGCTTCATCCCCAACGTGTTTCTCACGCTCGCCCATCGCCCGGAAGAGTTCCGAGCCTTCTTCGCCTACCACGACGCGCTCATGCTCCGTGATTCGCGGCTCAGCAAAGCGGAACGGGAAATGATCGTCGTCGCCACCTCGGGTGCCAACGACTGTTTGTATTGCATCGTCGCACATGGAGCCCTCGTGCGCGTCTACGCGAAGGATCCATACGTCGCGGATCAGGTCGCGGTGAATTACCGCGAGGCCGCGATCACGCCGCGGCAGAAGGCGATGCTCGGGTTTGCGCTCAAGGTGGCAACGCGCTCGGCCGAGCTCGTCGACGCGGACTTTGAAGCCCTGCGCGCGCACGGTTTTTCGGACGAGGACATCTGGGATATCGGCGCAATCACAGCGTTCTTCGCGCTTTCCAACCGCATGGCGAACCTCACCGCCATGCGACCCAACGACGAGTTTCATCTGCTGGGACGCATCCCCAGGGCACCGAAGTCCTGACCACGGGGCCCTGCGACATGCACGACGTATCGATCGAGCGTTTTATTCGACCCCGTAGTACTTGAGCCAGGCCAGCATCTTCTTCCAGCCGTCTTCCGCCGCAGCCTTGTCGTAGCTCGGCCGGTAGTCGGCGTTGAAGGCATGTCCCGCATCGGGATAAACGATGATCTGCGATGGGTTGCCCGCCTCCTTGAGTTGGGCGCGCAGCTTCTCGACCTGGTCGAGCGGAATGCCCTGGTCCTTGCCGCCATACAGGCCGAGGACCGGAACCGTTAGATCGGGCGCCAGATCCAGCGCGTTCTTTCCGTCGGGTGCAAAGCGCAGGCCAAGCGGCCCGTACCATGCCACGCCGGTCTTGAGCGCGCGGTTGCGCGCCGCGTACTGCCATACCACGGCGCCTCCGAAGCAGAAGCCGACCACTGCGAGCTTGGCCGTATTTGCTTTTCCCGAAGCCTTCGCGAATTCGACGCAGGCGTCGAGATCGCTCCCCGCCTGCTCCGCTGTAACCTTGCTCATCACGTTCTGCACGATCGCAGAGGTCTCCATCTTCGATACGTCGCCATAGCGCGCGAAGAGATCCGGCGCGATCGCGTAGTGGCCGAGCTTGGCAAGCCGGCGACAGATGTCCTGGATGTGCTCGTGTACGCCCCAGGCTTCGTGGACGACGAGAACGGTCGCGAACGGACCGTCCGCGACAGGCATGGCGCGATACGCCGGCATCTCTCCGTCCTTGACCGGAACCTTCACGGGCCCCGCGATGAGTCCGTTGCTGTCGGTGGTGATCGTCTGCGCAGACACGGGTTGCACCGCGAGCGCGAAGCCGGCGCCGATCGAGGTCACAAGGAACGCGCGGCGGCGGAATTTCTGCTCCGGAAACAAGCTGGCAAAGTGGCTCTGCTCTCCTGCATCCATCGTCCTCTCCTCTGACGTACGCGGGCGCGGTCTATCCGCACGTACGCCGGCCGGGCTCATCCAGCCGTTTCGTGAACAATCTGTCCGCCCACCAGCGTATACCGAACCCTTCCCGGCAGCTCGAGGCCGAGAAAGGGCGTGTTCTTGCCCTGACTGCGGAGCGACCCGCGCTCGACCTTCCAGTACGCGTCCGCATCGAAGATGCACACGTCGGCCTCGGCGCCCGCGCCGAGGTGCCCGGAGCCGAGCCCGAGCACGCGCGCGGGTTCGGAGGTGAGTCGCGCGAGCGCCGTCGGCAGCGCAACCTTGTCCTCCTGCGCCCACTTGAGCGTGAGCGGCAGCAACAGCTCGAGCGCGGTGGCGCCGGGCTCGGCTTCCGCGAACGGCAACTGCTTCGCGTCGTCGTCGACCGGCGCGTGGTCCGAGCAGACGAGATCGATCGTGCCGTCGGCAAGTCCTGCACGCAACGCGGCGCGGTCGCGCGTGCTGCGCAACGGCGGCACCAGCCGACAGTGGGCGTCGAACCAGCCGATGTCGACGTCGCACAGGTGCAGGTGGTGCACGGCAACGTCGCACGTCACGGGCAGCCGCGCTTCTTTCGCGGCGCGCACGCGCGCAACGCCTTCGTGCGTTGACAGCCGCGCCAGGTGCAGACGCACGCCGGTGGCGCGCACCAGCTCGAAGATCGCGTCGAGAGCGATCGTCTCCGCGCACGACGGAATCGCCGCCAAGCCCAGGCGCGTTGCGACTTCGCCGTCGTGCGCCACGCCTCCGCGCGCGAGATAGGCGTCCTGCGGGCGTAGCCACACGCGATAGCCGAAGGTCGCCGCGTACTCCAGCGCGCGCAGCAGCAATTGCGTGTCCGCGAGCGCGGCGTCGGCGTGCGAGAACGCGATGCAGCCGGCTTCGCTGAGCTCGCCCATCTCGGTGATCGCCTCTCCCTTGAGCCCGACCGTCAGCGCGCCGATGGGATAGACGTGTGCCTGGTTGAGCGATCGCGCGCGGTGCTTGAGCATCTCCACCAGCCCCGGCTCGTCGAGCGGCGGGTCGGTGTCGGGCGGACAGGCGAGGCTCGTCACGCCGCCGGCGACAGCCGCCTGCATCTCCGACTCGAGCGTGGCCTTGTACTCGAAGCCGGGCTCGCGCAGCCTTGCCGAGGCGTCGATCAGCCCCGGACATACGACGAGCTTCGATGCATCGATGACGCGATTCGGGTGCCAGCCCGGAGGCGGCTCGCCGATCGCCGCCACCTTGCCCGCGGCGATGTAGAGCGAAGTCCTGCGATCGACGCCGTGCGCGGGATCGACGAGCCGGCCGTTGTGAATCTCGATTTTCACGACGGGCCTTGGCTTCCCGCCAGAATGCTCATCACCGCCATGCGCACGGCGATCCCGAAGGTGACCTGCGGCAGGATCACCGAATGCTTGCCGTCGGCCACCGCCGAATCGATCTCCACGCCGCGGTTCATCGGCCCCGGGTGCATCACGATCGCATCAGCCTTGGCGAACCTGAGCTTGTCCGCGGTAAGACCATAGTGCTTGAAGTATTCGCCGGCCGAAGGCAGGAGCGCCCCTTTCATGCGCTCGCTCTGCAGGCGAAGCATCACCACCACATCGCAGCCGGCGAGGCCCTCGCGCATGTCGTGGCACACGCGCACGCCCATCTTCTCGACTGCGGTCGGAAGCAGCGTCTGCGGGCCGACGACGCGCACCTCCGGCGTTCCCAGCGTGGTCAGGCCCTGGATCAGCGAGCGGGCGACCCGCGAATGCAGCACGTCACCGACGATCGCCACCGTGAGCGCGTGGAAGTCGCGCTTGTAATGCCGGATCGTGAAGAGGTCGAGCAGTCCCTGCGTCGGATGACCGTGGCGGCCGTCGCCGGCGTTGATGACGTGGATGTGCGCGCGGCCGGTTGCCGAAAGATGCTGCGCGATGAGATGCGGCGCGCCGCTCTGCGAGTGGCGGACGACGAATACATCGGCATTCATCGCCACCAGGTTGTCGATGGTGTCGAGCAGCGTCTCGCCCTTCGAGGTCGACGAGACCCCGATGTTCAGGTTGATGACGTCGGCCGACAGGCGCTTCGCCGCGATCTCGAAAGTGGTGCGCGTGCGCGTGCTGTTCTCGAAAAAGAGGTTGAACACGGTCTTCCCGCGCAGGAGCGGCACCTTCTTCACGTCGCGCTCGGCGATCGAGACGAACGGTACGGCAGTGTCGAGGATGCGCCCGATCACTTCCGGCGGCAGGCCCTCGAGAGTGAGCAGGTGCTGCAGCTCGCCGGCGCCGTTGAGCTGGGGGTTACGCACGGCTGGCGCCCTCTGCAGGCTCGACCGAAAGCTCGAGGCTGCCGTCGAGATGGCGTTGCAGCACGATCGAGAGATCGCGAGGCACGTTGAGCCGCGCGCCGACGTAGGTCGGCTCGATGGGAAGCTCGCGACCGCCGCGGTCAATCAGCACCGCGAGCTCGATCGCCTCCGGACGGCCGTAGTCGAAAAGCTCGTTGATCGCCGCGCGCACCGAGCGCCCCGTGTAGAGCACGTCGTCGACGAGCACGACACGGCTGCCTCCGACTTCGAACGGGATCGTGGTCGTCGCGACCTTCGCGTGCAGGCCCTTCTGCGCGTAATCGTCGCGGTAGAACGAGACGTCGATGTAGCCGACCGGGTGCTCGCCGCCGAGCATGCCCGCCAGCCGCTCCGCGATCCATGCGCCGCCGGAATGGATGCCGATCAGCTTGGCGTCAAATGCGACGGCGCCGCGCATCTTGTCGGCGAGGCGGCCGAGTGTGATCTCGGCGTCAGGCAGTCCGGCGCCGGTCAAGGTAATCCTGCAGGAAGATTTGCGCGGCGAGGCGGTCGCGGGCGAGCTTGCGCTCGCGCTTCCCGGCTCCGCTCTGACGCAGCGCCTCGTTCGCGGCGTGCGTGGTGAAGCGCTCGTCGCAGAATTCGACCGGAAGCGCGAACCGTCGCTCGAGCTGCCGCGCGAAGCGGCGTGCGCGTTCCGTCATTGCATGGGGGACGCCGTCGGCATGCACGGGCAGCCCGACGACCAGCAGCCCGGGCTGCCATTCCTCGATGAGCGCAGCGATGGCGCGCATCGCTTCTTCGTTCCGCGTTGCCGCAATGGTCGCCAGCGGATGAGCGAGGCCGGTATGCGTTTCGCCGACCGCAATGCCGATGCGCTGCGTGCCGAAGTCGAAGGCAAGAACGGTCCCCGCCGGATCAGCGGAAGACTTCGCTGTGACTGTCACGGTTAGGCGTGTCCGACCGCGTCGGACAAACGGGAGAACTCGATACCCAGCAGCTTCATCGCGGCGGGCAGCCGCAGCTCGGCAGGCTCCGCGAACATCACCTCGGGATCGGCGGCGACGGTGAGCCAGGCGTTCTGCGCGATCTCCTGCTCGAGCTGGTCGGCCGACCAGCCGGCGTAGCCCAGCGTGACGAGCACGTTAACCGGGCCGTTGCCGTGACCGACCGCTTCGAGGATGTCCTTCGATGTCGTGAGCCCAAGATCGTCGTTCACCGCCAGGGTCGACTGCCAGCTTCCGAGCGGCCGGTGCAGGACGAAACCGCGGTCGATCTGCACCGGGCCACCGTAATGGACCTTGGTCTCGCGCAGATCGGAATCGCCGAGCGGGATGTTGATCTGCTCGAAGAGAGCAGAGAGCGTCATGTCGATCGGCTTATTGACCACGATGCCGAGCGCGCCCTGGTCGTTGTGCTCGCAGATGTAGATCAGGGTATTCGCAAAATGCGGATCGGCCATGTTGGGCATGGCGATCAGAAAGTGATGCGTGAGACTGGCACGTGCCTCGCCCATGGGTGTCATTGTAAACGCCGGCCCGAGTCGACACAAATCCCGGCGCCGGACGGCAGCGCGTCGGCTTAACCCCATTCGCTGCCAGCCACCGTTCACAGCGCCATCGTCTACAAGCTTCGGAGGTTTGCCATGAGGCTCGCTTGCCGCCGCTCGCGCATCTTTTCCGTCACCGTGCTCGCCACCGCGCTCGCTGCCGCACAGGCGCAGGGCTTCTGCGGCTTCTATGTCGGCAAGGCCGACGCCAAGCTTTTCAACGAGGCTTCCCAGGTGATCATGGCGCGCGACGGCGAGCGCACCGTGATCAGCATGCGCAACGACTTCCAGGGCGAGCTGACCGACTTCGCGCTGGTCGTGCCGGTACCGGCGATCCTGCAGAAAAGCCAGATTCACGTCGGCGATCCGAAGATCTTCGAGCGCATCGACGCCTACAGCGCGCCGCGGCTCGCGGAGTATTTCGATCCCGACCCATGTCAGGCGCGCTATCCCGCCTCCGACGCGATGAATCAAACTGCGCCCATTGCCGGCGCCCTCAGAAAGAGCGAAGCGAAGCGCGATGCCGCGCTCGGGGTCAGCGTCGAAGGGCGGTACACGGTGGGCGAATACGACATCGTGATCCTCTCGGCCACGCAGTCCAACGGCCTCGAAACCTGGCTCCGGGAGAACGGCTATCGCATCCCCGCCGGCGCCAGCAAGGCATTGCAACCCTACGTGCGGCAGGGGCTCAAGTTCTTCGTCGCCAAGGTGAATCTCGCCGAGCAGGCGAAGACCGGGTTTTCCTACTTGCGGCCGCTGCAGTTCGCCTTCGAATCGCCGCGCTTCATGCTGCCGGTGCGGCTCGGCATGCTCAACGCGAAGGGGCCGCAGGATCTCGTCATCTACGTGCTAACCCGCAACGGCCGCGTCGAGACGACGAACTACCGCACGGTTAAGTTGCCTTCCGACCTCGAGCTGCCGACGTACGTGCGCGGCGAGTTTCCCGCCGTCTACAAGGCGCTCTTCGGAGCGCAGGCGAAGCGCGAGGACTATCGCGTGGTGTGGACCGAATACTTCTGGGACATGGGGTGGTGCGACCCTTGCGCCGCGGACCCATTGTCGCGAGAGGAGCTGCGCGGGGCGGGTGTCTTCTGGCTCGACGGCGACGCCCCGCTGATCGGCGTCGCGCCGGGCGGCCTCGCTCCACAAGTGTTACGCGCGGGCGGCGGCGCGCAGCCCGTCATGCTCACACGGCTGCACCTGCGCTACACGCCGCAGACGCTGCCCGAGGACCTCGTGTTCCAGGAGACGCAGGATCGACAGAATTTCCAGGCGCGCTACGTCCTTCGTCACGCCTGGCCGGGCGATCCCAACGCCTGTCCGCAAGCGAAGAATTATTTCGATGAAGTCGCGAGGCGCCAGGAACGCGAAGCGCAGACGCTCGCCAATCTCACCGGGTGGGAGCTGAGCGCCATTCGGAACCGCATGAACATGCGCACGGTCTCGGCACCGCAATGGTGGGAACGGCTGTGGAAATAGCGGGTGACAAGCGCTCGTCGTCTCCGCGAACGCGGGGACCCAGCGACGTTGGCGGCAACAGACACTGGATTGCCGCATTCGCGCGAATGCCGTTCATCGATGCGCGGCTCTTCCAGATCCTGTTCCTCGCCGCATTGCTCACGGTGGGGGTGCTCCTGCGCGATTTCTCTCTCAAGCCGCAGCAGATGCCGCTCGCTTTCGCGGCGGGGCTCGCGACACAGGCGTTCTGGTTGCGGCGGCTCGGCCTGCAACAGAAGGGCTTCCTCTCGGCCATCGTGACCTGCTGCGGCCTGTCGCTCCTCCTGCGCAGCGACACGCTGTGGGTGCACCCGCTCGCCGCCTGCCTCGCGATGTCGTCGAAATTCGTGCTGCGCGTGAACGGGAAGCACCTGTACAACCCGGCGAACCTCGGCGTGATCGCCGCGCTGTGCCTGCTGCCGGGCACGTGGGTCTCGCCGGGCCAGTGGGGCAGCGATCTGGCGCTCGCGGTCTGGTTTCTGATGCTGGGAACGATCGTGACCCAGCGCGCGCGCCGTCTCGACGTGAGCTGGGTTTTCCTCGGCGCATTCCTCGGCCTCGTGGCGCTGCGCGTCGCGCTCCTCGGCCAACCGTGGTCGATCTGGTGGCACCAGCTCGGCAACGGCGCGCTCCTTCTGTTCGCCTTTTTCATGATCTCCGACCCGATGACGATTCCCAACCGACGCGGTGCGCGCATCGCCTACGCCGTAATCGTCGCCCTCGTTGCGGCGGCGTGGCAGTTCCTGCTCTTCAGGCCGAACGCGTTGATCTGGGCGCTCTTCCTCGCGACGCCGCTCGTGCCGCTCTTCGATCGCTTCTTCCCCGCGGATAAATTTGCATGGCGGCCCCTGTCAACTGCAGATCCCTCGCTGCGCTCGGGATGACTGGGCCGCTATTCTTCCTCGGGATGACTCGGTGGATATTCTTCCTCGGGATGACTAGGTGGTTATTCTTCCTCGTGCTTCCGGTGCTTGGCGTATTCGGTCGCGAGCTGCTGCTGCAGATTGGGCGGCGCGGGATCGTAATGCGAGAGCGACATCGTCCACGCGGCATGACCCGCCGTCATCGCTTTCAGCCGCGCCGCGTATCCCTCCAGCTCGGAGAGCGGCGCAAGGCCGTTGACCGTGAGCGTGCCCGGCTGCAGCGACTTCGTTCCCGTCACCTGTCCGCGGCGCGACGACAGGTCCCCGGCGACGTCGCCCATGTTGGTCTCGGGGCAGAGAACCTCGAGGCTCACGATCGGCTCGAGAACGATTGGCCGCGCCTTTTCGATCGCGTCGAGGAAGGCCTTGCGCCCTGCGGTCACGAACGCGACTTCCTTCGAGTCGACCGGGTGATGCTTGCCGTCGTAGACGATCACCCGCACGTCCTGCAGCGGGAACCCCGCGATCGGCCCCGCGGTCAGCACCTGCTCGACGCCTTTCTGCACCGCGGGGATGTACTGGTTCGGGATCGTGCCGCCCTTGACGCTGTCGACGAACTCGAAGCCCGAGCCGCGAGGCATCGGCTCGATGCGCAAGTAGACCTCGCCGAATTGTCCCGCGCCGCCGGTCTGCTTCTTGTGGCGGTGATGGCCCTCCGCCTTGGCGGTCACCGTCTCGCGATACGGAACGCGCGGCGGCCTTGTGTCGATCTCGAGCTTGAACTGCGAGGCCATGCGCTCGAACACCGAGCGAAGATGCAGCTCGCCCAGGCCGCGCAGCACCGTCTCGTTGAGATTGGCGTCGTGCTCGAGCGAGAGCGTCGGATCCTCGGCGATCATCTTGTGCAGCACGTCGGAGATGCGCTGCTCGTCACCGCGCTTCTTCGGCGCGATGGCGAAGCCGTGCATGGGCTTCGGAAACTCGAGCGGCTGCATGTGGATCTGGTCCTCGTCGTGCGAGTCGTGCAGCACGCAGTCGAACACGATCTCGTCGACCTTCGCCACGGCGGCGATGTCCCCGGGGACCGCGCGATCGACCTCGACCTGCTTGGCTCCCTGCAGCATCAGCAGGTGGCCGACCTTGAACGGCTTGCGGCCGTCGCCGACGAAGAGCTGCGTGTCGCGCGTCACCGTGCCCTGGTGGACGCGGAAGATGCCGAGCTTGCCGATGAACGGATCGATGACGACCTTGAACACGTGCGCGAGCACGTGCTTCTTCGGATCCGGAACGGAATGGAACTCGACGGCGTTCGCGCCCTCGCCCTTGGTGAAAAGCGGCGGGTTGCCTTCGCTCGGGTTGGGCGCGAGCTTCACCAGCACGTCGAGCAGCTCGCCCACGCCCGCGCCGGTCCGCGCGGAGACGAAGCACACCGGCACGAGGTGCCCGTCGCGCAGCGCCTGCTCGAACGGCGCGTGCAGCTGCTCCGGCGCGATCTCGCCCTGCTCGAGGTAGAGCGACATCAGCGCCTCGTCGACCTCGACCACCTGATCGACCAGCGCCCCATGCGCGGCGGCCACTGACGAGAAATCGGATTCTCCGGCCGGATTGAAGAAGCAGTCCACGACCTTCTTGCCCCCATCGGCGGGGAGGTTGATCGGCAGGCATTCCTTGCCGAAGGTCGCCTGGATCGCGGCGAGCACGGCTTCCGGGTCCGCGTTCTCGGCGTCGATCTTGTTCACGACCACGAGCCGGCAGAGCTTGCGTTGCGCCGCCCAGTCCATCATGCGCGAGGTGATCATCTCGATGCCGGCTTGCGCGCTCACCACCACTGCCGCGGTCTCGACCGCATCCAGCGCCCCGATCGCCTGGCCCATGAAATCGGGGAACCCTGGCGTGTCGATCATATGCACGCGGGTCCCGTCGCTGTCGAAGTGCAGCACCGAGGCGCGCAGCGAGTGCTGCCAGGTCTTCTCCAGGGGATCGAAGTCGCTCACCGTGGTGCCGCGCTCGACCCCGCCGGCCGCCTGAATCGCTTTCGCGCGCAGGAGCAGCGCCTCCGCGAGCGTCGTCTTGCCCGCGGCCCCGTGTCCTACCAGTGCTACGGTACGAATATTCTCCGTGGCGTACTGCGCCATGCGCTCCTCCTTTATGGGGTCAAGGTCGATTTTACTTGGGGGAGTGCGGGCGGACCAAGCGTGCAACGTCTATACGAGAATTCGGGCTGCCGGACCAGCCCACTGCAATCCCCGCCCCGAGAAGGCTCCGCACGAACTTGCCGACACTGCAGCATCGCGCGAACCGGCCGCGCCTGGCGGTGCGCTCGAGGCCGATCGAGTGCGGCCGTACATACCCCGAGCGCGTCGGCTCGCGCCGCCGCGCTACGCCGTATGCAGCGCCAGCACCCCGCGCAGTTGCCGCAGCAACTCCTCTTCCTGATACGGCTTGCCGAGATAGCCTTCGACGCCCAGCTCCTTGGCGCGGGCGCGATGCTTCTCGGCCGTGCGAGAAGTGATGATGATGATCGGTACGTGAGCGACGCGCGTGTCGGCCTTCATCGTCTTCGCGAGTTCGAAGCCGTCCATGCGCGGCATCTCGATGTCTAGGAGCATCGCGTCGGGAACGCGCTCGGCAAGGAGCTGCAGTGCGTCGAGCCCGTCCTTCGCGGTGACCACTTCGAAGCCTTCGCGCGTCAGGAGGCGGCTCGTGATCTTGCGCACTGTGAGCGAGTCGTCGACGATCATCACCACCGGGGGCCCCGATGCGGCCACGGCAGCAGCGGCCGCGCGCGTCGCCTGCGGCGTCCTGAGCACCATCGGCGTATCGACTTCCCCTTCGACCCGCTGCGCGAGCTGCACCGGATTGATGATCAGCACCACCTCGCCGGTGCCGAGAACCGTTGCGCCGGCGATGCCTGAAACGCGCGCGAGCTGCGGCCCGATGTTCTTCACTACCACTTCCTGATTGCCCAGCATTTCGTCGACGTGCACGGCGGTCACGTTCTGACCGCTTTTCAGAAGCACGATCGAGTTGTAGCGCAGCGTCTCGGGGTTGTACCCGGCGTTGCCGAGCAGCCGCGGCAAATAGAAGAACGGATACTTGCGGTTCTGCCACAAGACCTCGCGCTTGAGGTAGAGGTTGATCAGATCCTTGTCCTTGATCTGCTGGACCTGCTCGACCATCGGCGCCGGCAAGGCCCACAGCCGTCCACCGGCCCGCACGAGCACGGTCTGCGCGACCGCCAGCGTGAGCGGCAGATACAGCGTGAAAGTCGACCCCTTGCCGGGCACCGTAGCGACGTCGACGCGGCCGCCCAGCGCTGCGATGTCGGTGCGCACCACGTCCATGCCGACGCCGCGGCCGGAGAGTTGCGTGACTTTCGCCGCGGTCGAGAAGCCGGGCTCGAAGATGCATTCCATCAGCCGCGCTTCGGTGGGCTCGCCTTCCGTGCCGATCAAGCCGGAGGCGCGCGCCTGGTCGCGAATGCGCGCGAAGTCGAGCCCGGCGCCGTCGTCGCTGATCTCGATGGCGATTTCGTTGCCTTGCTGGCGAACGTTGAGCGCGATCTCGCCGGTCTCCGGTTTGCCCGCCTTGCTTCGCTCCGCCCGGGCTTCAATGCCATGGTCGAGCGCGTTGCGCAGCAGGTGCTCGAGCGGGCCGACCAGCTTCTCCAGCACCGAACGGTCGAGCTCGACCTTCGTGCCGCGAATTTCGAGATTGACGCGCTTGTCGAGGTCCTTCGCGACCTGTCTGACGATGCGGTACAGGCGCTCGGAGAGGCTCCCGAACGGGACCGTCCGGATCGAGAAGAGCTGCTGCTGCACGTCGCGCGACAGACGCGCTTGCGCGAGGAGCGCCGCGTCGGCGTCATCGATATTGCGCAACAGCGATTGCTGAACCGTCGAAACGTCGTTGACGCCCTCCGCAAGACCGCGCGTCAATTCCTGGAAGCGCGTGAAGCGGTCGAATTCCAGCGGATCGAATTCCTGTTCGCCGGGTCTCAGCTGCGACTGGATCTGTGACTCGGCCTGGATCTCGATCTCGCGCACCTGCGATCGCAGACGTATCACGCTATTGGTCAGCTCGAGCAGGTTGCCCTTGAGCGAACGCAGCTCACCCTCGACGCGCGCACGGGCGATCGCGACTTCGCCGGCCTCGTTGACCAGCCGATCGATCAAGTCGGCGCGCACGCGAAGCATCGCGCGCTGTCCGCCTTCGCTCTCCGCCGGCGCGACGGTCGGAACGTTCACTCCGGCAACCGGTGGCGGTGCGGCGGGCGCGGGCACCACCGTCAGCGGCGCAGGCCCTGCCGGCATTTCGGCCGCTGCCTCGACGCCAACCCACGGCAGCGCGGCGTTGAACTCGCCTTTCTGCAGCCGATCGAGTACGAACGCAATGCGATCGAGATCGGTATCGAGCGCTTCGAAAAGATCCGGCGTGGGCTTGACCAGTGCGTCACCCAGGAGCAGCCGGCTCTCCATCAGATGGGTCAGTTCGCCGAGACGCATGGCTCCCGCCATGCGCGCGCTACCCTTGAACGTATGCAGCGTGCGACGCAACGCCTGGGGGTGTTCGTGCGCCGCAGGCGCGCGCTGCCAGGCGCGAAGTTGCTCCCCCGCTTGCGGGAACAGCTCGGCAGCTTCTTCCAGGAAAATCGGCAACACTTGTTCGTCGACCTCGTCGTGAACTTCCGCCAACGGGTCTGCAGCCAGCGCAGGTGCTTGCGTGATCTTCGCCGGCGGAGCCGCGGCCGCGACCGGCGCGGCAGCCCGCTCCGCGGATGCGCCCGGCATCGGAATCACCTGTGCCGGAGACTCCCCGACTTCCGCCGTCCGCTGCGCCGATGGCTCCGTCACTTGCAGCGGCGCCGCGGGAGGCTGCTCCGGCGTCGGTGCAACCTGCGCCTCTTCCTCGGCCGCGGCAGCGCGTTCTGCCACGCTTTCGCTGTCCTCGATCGGCGCCTCGGGCGTCGCTTCGTGGCGCAGCGCCTCCAGTTCGGCAACGATCTCCGCGTTCTCGGCCTCGTCACCTGCGTTGAAAGCCGTGCGTGAACGCAGCCGCGCTGTCAGGGTGTACAGTCCCGCCACGGCGCGGGCGAGCACGGGCTGAGCCGCCGACGGCAGCGGTGCGCCGCGCTCCTCCAGTCCGATCAGGCACTGCTCGAGCGCCTTCGCTGTGGTGGCTACGAGCGGGAAGCCGCCCGTGCGATGAATCCCGCACAGCGTGTGGCTGGCGCGCACCATCGTTTGCGAAGGCGTAGCAGCGGGATCGAACTGCAGCATCTGCAATTCGACATCGAGCGTGGCGAGATGTTGCTGAGCCTCGTCGCAGAGGATGCGATAGAGCGCAGTCGAGAGCGTGACATCACCGATCGTCACTTCCTCGGGTTCCTCGGTCGTCGCAACCGCAGGCGGCGGCCCCGACTCGAAAGCGACAGGTTGCGGTTCCGGTTCGAAAGAGACGGGTTGCGACTCGGAGGCTTCCTCCACGAATTCGATGACGTCAGCAGATCCGTGGACGGTCTCTGCCACAGGCGCCAGGGACGGTTGTGCGGTTTCGTCGAGCTCGACCACCTCGATCGCCGGCGCTTCGATCGCGGGCGGGGGCATCGGCGGGGCGACCGGCTCGGTCGCGGCCGCCGCGCTGATCAGGGTCACCGGTGGCGCAATGGCAGGAAGCGATTCCTCGACCATGGCGATCGCCGCGTGGAGCGCCTTGGGATCCGGTTTGACGCGGCCCTTGCGACGCAAGGTGTCGACCCAGACGCGGAACCCGGCGAGGGCCGTATCGATCATCGCCAGCACGGGTGGCGTGGCAACGCGCTCTTCCTCGAGCAGGCGGTTGTGGACCTTCTCCACGTCGTAGGCGATTTCCCCGAGGTCGGTCAGACCGACCATGCGCCCGCTACCCTTGAGCGTGTGGAAACCGCGCCGCGCGGTCGTCAGTGCTTCGCGATCGTCGGGTTGCGCCTTGAGCCGCACTGCGCTCGAGTTGATGCTGTCGAGCACTTCGTCCGCTTCGGTGAGATAGATGTCCAGCAATTCCGCGTCGAGCTCGGAAGCGTCGGTCTCGAGCAGGCGCTTGGTTTCATCCGACGGCGCCGGAGCAGGCGCAGCAACGCGTCCTTCCGCGATGGCCTGAATGGCGTCGTGAAGCGCGGTGGTGTCGCCGGCCGTCGCGTGCGCGAGAAGTCCCAGCGCGGCATCGGCGTCGGCTTCGAGCGTGGAGTCGCCGATCAGCTCGGCGTCGTTCTTGAGCGTCGTGAGCTCGGCCGCGAGCCGCTCGCGCATGCTGGGCTCGTCGGGCGCGCGCTCGAATGAGGCGAGCGTCGCCGGCAACGCCGACTTGAGGTCGGCCACCGCAGCCTCGACGGTGTCCTGTTCGACGGCCTGCGGCTTCGGCGCAGTGCCGAGCCGCCGCGCAAGCAAAGGCTCGATCAGCCGCTCGCGATCCGGTCTCTGCTGCTCGACCGCCTCGATGTAGAAACCAAGACCCGATAGGGACTCGGCCAGGAGCTCCAGGTCTTCGTCCGCGACCGCGGTGTCGGGTTGCGCATAGGCGTCGATCTGCTGTTGGCACAGCGCGAGCAGCTGCTCGGCGTGCTCCAGACCCAGGATGCGCAGCGCCCCCGTGATCTGCTTGCTGTCGTGCGCCAGCGTGGCGAGGTCGGCGCGCTTCTCGTGATCGCGGAAGAAGGCGTCGAGCACTTGCTCCATGTGGCGCAGGTTGGCCTGTATCTCGCGCGCGACCTGGGCGAGCAGCAGCCGTTCCTGCGCGCGGCGCGCCATCTCGTCGAGCATCGGCGGCGCAGCGCCCGAGACCGGCTTGCTGGGGTCGAGCCGCGCGATCATCGCGTCGACCTGTTTCGGGAACTCTGGCGAGAGCGCGGCGAAATTCTCGACCGCCGATTCGGCCAGCAGCAGCGCGGTCGCGTATTCCATCGCGACCGCTTCCGGAACCGGTCCGCTGGGCAGGGATTCGAGCCCGGTCGCGAGCGCGGCCGCGAGCTTGGACAAGGAAGGTTCGCCGATGGCCGTGGTCTTGTCGCGCAGCGCCGAGAGCACCTGCTTCAACTTCGGCAACGACTCGGCGCGGCCGCCGGTCAACTTGAGCCACAAATCCTTCGCGGTGGCGAGGAGGTCTCGCGCTTCGCGCACGTGCGGCTGCACGCGCACGACGTCTGCCGAGAGCACGTCCGCAGTCGGGATCAGCCCCTGCAGACGGTACGCGCGCTGCACGGCTTGCACCTGCGGACCGACGGGAGCGCTGATGGCGACGTAGTACAGCACTTCGCGGCGCATCCGGTCGGCGACCTTCGACGACCCCTCGACGAAGCGGCGGATCTGCAGGTCGACGCGTCCGCACAGCTGCTTGATGCCGAACCCGCTTTCCACGCCTTTCTCGACGATGCTCTCGAGAAGCGCGCCTACGCCCCACCAGAAGGAGCGTTGCGCAGAGTGCGTCTGCACGTCCTCGATGTGCTGAACCGCATCGCGCATCACGCGCGCGCCCTCGTCGTCGCCGCGCAGCCAGGCGAGAAGTCCGCGCTGGTACAGACGGCGCTGCTTCACGAGATACGACGGGAGTTTCTGCGGCGTCACCGCCTGCGCGGTCGCGATCTTCGGCGCGCGCGGCGAAAGGTCGGGGTAAAACAGATCGGTCGGTGCCGCGGCTCTCAAGCCGCGAGCCAGCTGCATCGCCTCGTATTCGGGAAAAAGCTTGAGCGGCACGGGCGTCGCGCCGCCGACGAGCTCATTGAGAAAGATCTTGAGCTTGCGGCAGGCGCGATCGATGAGATCGCACGTGGTCTCCGCCTCGGGCGGGCCCAGCTCCTCGAGGCGGGAAAGCTGGCGCTCCAGCTCGTCGGTGTACGCAGTGACCGCGTCCAGCCCCACCATCTGGATTGCGCCGGCCGCCTGGTGAATGTGGGCGCATGCGAGCTTGAGCGGGGTCCTATCGGCCGGGGCCGCCTTGAATGTGGCCAGCGCCTCGACGCCACGCGTGAGCGCCTGATCGATCTCGCCTTGAACCCAGGTCAGCGGGCCGAGATCGAATTCGGGGGCGTTGTCCAGAGCCATGTGTTTGCCGGCTGTGCGCTACTCCCGGAAGGCTTGAGCAAGAAGCGCGCCGGGAGTGTCGGCTACAGAAAATCCCGCCGCAAGCCGGTCATACCTTGAAGCCCGCAACCGAACTGCGCAGCTCCGCCGCAAGCTTCGTCAACTGACCGATGGACACGTTGGTCTGCTTCGTGCCCTCGGTCGTCTCCTCGGTGATCTTCAGGATCCCCTGCATGCCGCGGGTCACGTCGGATACCGAAGCCGACTGCTTCTGGGTCTGCGCGGAGATGCCTCCGATCAACTCGGCCAGGTCGCGTGACACGCGCCGGATTTCGTCCAGCGCCTGCCCCGCAGCGTCAGAGAGCTTGGTCCCTTCCACGACACCCACGGTACTCTTCTCCATGGCGGCGACCGCATCCTGCGTGTCGGCCTGAATGGTCTTGACGATGGCGTCGATCTGCTTCGTCGCCTCGGCCGAGCGCTCTGCGAGACGCTGCACTTCCTCGGCGACAACCGTAAACCCGCGCCCCGCCTCGCCCGCGGAAGCCGCCTGGATGGCCGCGTTCAGCGCGAGCACGTTGGTCTGCTCCGTGATGTCCGAGATCAGCTCCACGATCTCGCCGATCTCCAGCGAGGATTCGCCGAGCCGCTTGATGCGCTTTGCGGTGTCCTGGATCTGCGTGCGGATTTCGTTCATGCCGGAGATCTGGTTCTGCACCGCCTGGCCGCCCTTCTCCGCTGCGGCGAGCGACTGCTGCGCGACACGCGCCGACTGCGCCGCGGTCTGCGAGACCTCGTTGATCGACTGGGCCATCTGCAGCACGGATGCGGAGGCCTGTTGGATTTCCTTGTTCTGCCGCTGCGAAGCTTCGTACAGGCGGTTCGAGATCGCCTGCGCGTCGGTCGTCGCCTTCGCCACCTGGTCGGTTGCGCTGTTGATCCCCTTCACCAGCGTGCGCAGCTCCTCGATGGTGAAGTTGATCGAGTCCGCGATCGCGCCGGTAACGTCCTCGGTCACCGATGCTTGCACTGTGAGGTCGCCGTCGGCGAGGTTCCCCATCTCGTTGAGCAGCCGCAGAATCGCTTCCTGGTTGCGCTTGTTCTCCTGCTCGCTCTCGAACGCGCGCACGCGAGCTTCGTCCCGGATGACGAGCCCCAGCGCGACCAGACAGAGCAGCGCGAACAGCGCGAAGAATATGGCGGCGCCGACCGTGAACAGCCGGCCCGTGTTCTGGCCCTCGTAAGCCTCGGCCAGCTTTTTCGCATCGTCTAGCAACGGTTCGGATTCCTGGTTGATGCCGCGCGCGGCCTGCTTGGCGACGACCAGCCGCTGCATGTTCTGCAGAATCGCGTTGACGCCGGCTTCGTATTGCACGAATCGCTTCTGCAGATCGACCAGCGTCGCGCGCGCCTCGTCGTTGCGGACCGGGGAAAGGCGCAGCGAATCGCTGCCCTTGAGCAAGCCGTTCAGGATGTCGCGGAAGGTCCCGGAGTCCTTGCCGAGCAGGAAGGCGATCTCGGGGTCGATGTCTTCGGAGGACACGAGCGAGTTCGCGTTCTTGGCGATTCGCTGCGACAGCATCGCGAGCTGGCTGGTGAAATCGACCTCGCGCAGGCTTCCGCCCGAGGCGACCTGCGCGGAGGCCTGCTGGGCGAGCTCGAGCAGCGCCGTGTTGCCCTGGTTGATGCCTTCGAGGCCCTTCGAGAGCGAAACCAGGCTCTGCTGGTTGTTGACGATCGCGGTGGCGTTCTTCTCCACGCTCTGCCAGCGGCCGCTTATGTCGTTGAGCAGGGTTTGCACCTGCTCGCCGGCGCTCGCGTCGATGTTCACACCCTTTGCCGGGCCGCCCTTCACGAGCGCGTCGAGGTCCGTGCGGAAGCGGTCGCGCGAATCCTTGACCTGCTCAAAAGCCGATGCATTGCCCCGCACCGCGAGCGATGTACCGCGCGCAAGGCGCTGCGAGAGCATCTGCATTTCCGTCGCGGTGCCCGAGCTTGCGGCGACCTGGCCGGCGATCCTTCCGTTGATCCACACCATGACCACCGCCAGCAGGGCGAACACGATCAGCAGCGTGAACAAGATCTGCTGCTGCTTGGCGACCGGAAGATGCCCGATCAGCGGCAGGCGCCCCGGCACCCGCGCCTCGGCTGCCGCGGTGCGAAGTTGCTCCATGATCGACGCAGTAGCGAGTGGATCGTAACCCGCCGCGGGAGCGTTCATCTTGACCTGTGTGGTCGTCGGCATTTCGAGCTCGCCGTCGGACTTCCTGCCTCCTCCGGCGCCGCCCAACAGACTCTTCAGTGTGATCGCCATTTGCGCTCCCTACCGCTTGTTACAGCCCCACCTGCAGGAAACCCGGATCCTGCGCGAGACGCGCGAGATCGATCTCCTGCCAGGTCTGTCCATCGGCGTCGGTCCATCGCGAGCCGTACCACGCCGGTGCGTTCGCCTGCGCATCGCCTTGCACCAGCTCGGCCAGATTGCGCAGGCCGAGCACGCGATGAACGATGATGCCGGCCCGCAATTCGCCGACGCGCGGGCCGAAAAGGACGAGTCGCGACTGTCCCGCACCGGGCCCGGTGGCATCGACGGGTCGGCCGAGAAAGCCGGCGAAATCGATGACTCCGTACAAGTTGCCCCGAATGTTGGCGATGCCGACGTACCACGGCTTGGTGCGCGGCACGCTCGCGAGCACGGGCATCGCGATGACTTCGCCGGCGTCGGCCAGCCGGATGAGCCAGTGCTCCCCGCCGCAGGCCACGCCGAGACGGGATTGCTCGACCTGCGCCGCAGTCTTCGCGGCGAGCCGTGTCGCCAGCTCCTGCTGGAAGGCGCGCAGATCGAGCTTCGCGGTGCGGGCCATCGCGTACCCACCCGCGATCAGCTGAAAGCGGTGATCTTCGCGAGCAACTCGTCGCGCTTCACCGGCTTCACGATGTAATCGCGGGCGCCCTGCCGCAGGCCCCAGATCTTGTCCGTTTCCTGGCTCTTCGACGTGCACATGATGATCGGTACCGAACGCGTCGTCGGGTCCCGGCTGATCGCACGGGTCGCCTGGAACCCGTTCAGGCCCGGCATCACCACGTCCATCAGGATGAGATCCGGCTTGATCGTCCTTGCCTTGACGATCGCGTCCTCGCCGTTGTCGCTCGCGATGACTTCGTAGCCGGCCTTGGTCAGCATGTCGTTCAGCACGTGGCGTTCGGT
>DATJWL010000171.1:0-19784 GCA_035501215.1 Casimicrobiaceae bacterium | reverse complement strand
TTCGTCGCGACCTTCACCGACGGGGTCAAGCACGACGCCGAGCAGACCGGACTCGGGTTCAGGACCGACATCAAGGTCAACGCCAAGGACACGGCGCTGCCGACGACCTGCCAGATGCAGCGGCCGAACGGGTAAAGGTTGCCGGGCGGCGAACCATTCGTGCGTCATTCCCGCGCAAGCGGGAATCCACTGTGTTGAGCGGAGAGTCTCTGGGTTCCCGCTTTCGCGGGAACGACGGGTGATCGCCATGCTCGAGCTCGCCACCTTCTCGCTTCTGAACGGCGTCGTCTACGGACTGCTGCTGTTCATGGTTTCGAGCGGGCTCACGCTCATCTTCAGCATGATGGGCGTGCTCAACTTCGCGCACGCCAGCATGTTCATGCTCGGCGCCTACTGCTCGTACTCGATCGGGCTCAAGGTCGGATTCTTTCCCGCGCTCTTCATCGCGCCGCTCGTGGTTGCCGTGATCGGCGCGGCCGTCGAGAGATACGGACTTCGCTACGTGCACCGGCAGGGACACGTCGCCGAGATTCTCTTCACCTTCGGGCTCGCCTACATCATCGGCGAGTGCGTCATCATGATCTGGGGCCGCCATCCGATCGCGTACCGCATTCCCGAGGTCATCGACTTCCCGCTGTTCACGCTCTTCGGCACAACGTACCCGCTCTACAAGGGACTGATGATGGCGATCTCGGTGGGCATGTTCGCCTTTCTCTACTTCTGCTTCCGCCGGACGCGCATCGGACTCGTCATACGCGCGGCGCTGACGCATCCGCAGATGGTCGCGGCGCTCGGCCATGACGTCCCCCGCATCTTCGTGCTCGTCTTCGCGGTGGGCACGGGGCTCGCCGCGCTGGCCGGAGTAATCGGCGGCTTCGCGCTGATGACCGAGCCCAGCATGGCCGCCGCGCTCGGACCGATCGTGTTCGTGGTCGTCGTCGTCGGGGGGCTCGGCTCGATTTCCGGTGCCTTCATCGCATCGATGCTGATAGGCATCGTGCAAACGTTCGCCGTTGCCCTCGATTACTCGCTGCTCGATCTGCTGCGCGCGATGCACGTGGAGCTCGCGCGCGATTCGCCGCTCTTCGAGGCCGCGTCGATCCGCATTGCCCAGACCGCGTCGATCATTCCCTATCTGCTGCTGGTGCTGATGCTCATCTTCCGCCCGATGGGCATCCTCGGGACGCGCGAGGCATGAGCGAGGCGGGCCGGGCGAGCGTTCTCACGCCGTCGGCGCGATCGCTTTTCTCGCGCCTCGCACCGTATCGACTTTGGATTGCCGCTGCGTTCGTCCTCGTCGCACTGCCCTACTTCCCCGGATTGACCGGCAACTTCGGCCGCTCGCTGCTCTCGCAGATGGGGATCGCCGCGGTGTTCGCGCTCTCCTACAACCTGCTGCTCGGCCAGACGGGCCTGCTGTCCTTCGGACACGCCGTCTATTTCGGCCTCGGCGGCTACGCCGCGATTCACCTGATGCGCGCGATCAGCGGAGGGTTGCCGATCCCGATGCCGTTCGTTCCTCTCGCTGGCGCCGCGACGGGACTTTTCTTCGGATTGCTGTTCGGCTCGGTGACTGTGCGCCGCGCCGGTGTGATCTTCGCGCTCATTTCGCTCGGGGTGGGCGAACTGGTGTACGCACTGTTGCGCATGCTGCCTGCGATCTCCGGAGGCGAGGAAGGCATCACCGCCAACCGCACCGCCGGGCCGCACGTGTTCGGGGTCGGCCTCGGCCCGCAGCTCCAGATGTACTACCTCATCGCGTTCTGGGCCTTCGTCTCCGCCGTGCTGATGTACGCGTTCTTGCGCACACCGGTCGGGCGCATGTGCAACGCAGTGCGCGACAACGCCGAGCGAGCGGAATTCATCGGCTACGATCCGGTGCGCGTGCGCCTGGTCGTGCTCGCCGTCGCCGCGATGTTCGCGGGGCTCGCCGGCGGACTGCACGCGCTCAATTACGAGATCGTCGCGAGCGAGGCCGCTGGCACGGGGCGCTCGGGCACGGTGCTGCTGATGGCCTACATCGGCGGCGTCGCGAACTTTCTCGGCGCGATCCTCGGCGCCGTGACGATCACCTGGTTGCAGGTGAGCCTGTCCGACTACACCTCCGCATGGCAGCTCTATCTCGGATTGTTCTTCGTGCTGTTCGTGCTTTTCGCACCTCGCGGCCTGGCGGGACTGATCGTCATGCACAAGGAAGTCGTTCGCACGCGCGCATTCCTCGGACTGCTGCGCGCGTACGCGGTCGCTCTCCTGCCCGCGGCCGTCATGACGATCGGCGCGATCGTCTTCATCGAGATCAACTATCGACGCGCGACGCAACCCGAGGCGGATCCGAGGATGGCGCTGTTCGGAATCGACATGGATTATTCGACGCCGTGGCCGTGGCTCGCGGCGATTGCGCTTCTCGCGATCGGCGCTTGGCTCTTCCGCGCGAGCCTTCCGCTGGTGGCGAGCGCATGGGAGCGCGCGACCGAAGCGGCGCGCACGACAGCAGGAGGGCGGCGATGATCGCGACCGCCATTCCCGCAGTGCCCGATTCATCCGCTCGCGCGGCACTCCAGCTCGTCGACGTGCACAAAAGCTTCGGCGTGACACCGATCATCCGCGGCGTCTCGCTCGACGTCCACGCTGGCGAGCGCCACGCGATCATCGGCCCGAACGGCGCGGGGAAATCGACGCTGTTCAATCTCGTAAGCGGGCGCTTCGCGCCAACCAGCGGCGCGATCCTGCTCAAAGGCGAGTCGATCACCGGCAGCGCGCCGTTCGAGATCTATCGCAAGGGACTCGCCCGGAGCTTTCAGGTGACGAACATCTTCCCGCGACTCTCGGTGTTCGAAAATGTCCGCTGCAGCGTGCTGTGGTCGCTGGGCTACGGCTACTCATTCCGGCGGCGGGTGGCCATGCTGCGAGATGCGAACGAGCGCACGGAGACGATCCTCGAGCGAATTCGCCTCGCCTCGCGCCGCGACGTTCAAGCAGGCGTCCTCACCTACGCCGAGCAGCGCGCGCTCGAGATCGGCATCACCATCGCCGGAAATGCCGATGTGATCCTTCTCGACGAACCCACTTCGGGCATGAGCCGCGACGAAGCAGCGGCCGCAGTCGAGCTGGTCCGCTCGATCTCGCGAGGGAAAACGCTAGTGATGGTCGAGCACGACATGAGCGTGGTGTTCGACCTGGCCGACCGGATCTCGGTGCTGGTCTACGGCGAGATCATCGCCACCGACGTTCCGGAACGCATTCGTGCGAATGCAGCGGTGCAGACCGCCTACCTCGGGACGGCTGTCGATGCTTGATGTCGAAGATCTCCACGCGTACTACGGCAAGAGCCACGTCCTGCAGGGGATCTCGTTTCGCGTCGCCAGCGGGGAGATCGTGAGTCTGCTCGGGCGCAACGGCGCGGGCCGCTCGACCACGATCCGCACCATCATGGGCGAGGTCCGCTCCACCGGAACGATACGCTTCAAGGGACAGAGGATCGACGGGCTCAAGCCGCACGAGATCGCGCGACGCGGCCTCGGCTACGTGCCCGAGAACCGCGAGATCTTTCCGGGACTGACGGTGCGCGAAAATCTCCTGCTCGGCCTGAAGCCGGGCCGCTCGCGGTCCCGCTGGTCGCTCGACGACATGTTCGACATCTTTCCGCTGCTGCGCGAGCGCGCCGACGCGCCGGGCGCGGTGCTCTCCGGTGGCGAGCAGCAGATGCTTACCATCTGCCGCACGCTCATGGGCGATCCGGAATTGATCATGGTCGACGAGCCGACCGAAGGGCTCGCGCCCATGATGGTGGCGCTGGTTCGCGCGCTGCTCGAGACAATCGCGGCGCGCGGCGTGGCCATCCTCATGATCGAGCAAAAGCTCACCATTGCTCTCGCGATTTCGCGTCGCCTCTACGTGATGGGGCACGGACGCATCGTGTTCGAAGGGACGCCGCAGGCGCTCAGCTCGAACGGCACAGTGCGCAAGGAGTGGCTGGAGGTGTAGCCGCGCGCCCGATGCTCCGGACCGACAGGCGCGACCTCGTGCTACGATGATGTCCACGCCGAGCCGCCACAGCGCGGCGCGAATCACCGGGGGTCGCAGCCATTACCGCACACTATCAGCTCGACGGTAGCATCGCCGTCGTCACGCTCGACCACCCTCCCGTCAACGGGCTCGATTACGACACCCGTGTCGCGATCGCCGCCGGCATCGATCGCGCGCTCGCGGACGCCGCGGTGCAGGCGATCGTCCTCACCGGCGGCGAGAAGCTCTTCTCGGGCGGCGCCGACATTCGCGAGTTCGGCACGCCGGCGGCGAGGGCGGAGCCGACGCTGCATACGCTCATCCGCATGGTCGAGACGAGCGAGAAGCCGACCATCGCCGCGGTCGGCGGCGTCTGCATGGGCGGGGGCGTGGAGCTTGCGCTCGCTTGTCACTTCCGTGTGGCCACGGCCGGTGCAACCATCGCGCTCCCCGAAGTGAAGCTCGGTCTTCTCCCCGGCGCCGGCGGCACGCAACGCCTGCCGCGCGCCATCGGCGTCGAGCTGGCACTCAACATGATCGTCTCCGGCGCGAGCGTGCCGGCGCCTAAGCTCCAAGGGCTCTTCGACGAGATCGTCGACGGTGCGCTCGCCGATGGTGTGCTTGCGTTCGCGCGCAAGGTCGTCGCGGAGCGCCGCCCGCTGAAGCGTTTGCGCGACGTTCGCCTCGACTATCCCGACGCTGAAGGCTTCTTCCAGTTCGCGCGCAACACCGTGGGCGCGATCGCGAAGGGCCTGCCCGCCCCGCTCAAGTGCATCGACGCCGTCGCAGCCGCGGTCGCGAAGCCGTTCGACGAGGGGCTGCGCGTCGAGCGCGAGCTTTTCCTGGCGCTGATGCAGACGCCGGAGTCGCGGGCGCTGGGGCATGCATTCTTCGCCGAGCGCACGGCGTCGAAGATTCCCGGCATCGACGACAAGACGCCGCCGCGAAGGATCGAGCGCGTCGCCGTCATCGGCGCCGGGACCATGGGCGGCGGCATCACGATGAATTTCCTCACCGCCGGCATCCCGGTGGCGATTCTCGAGATGAGCCGCGAGGCGCTCGACAAGGGCGTGGCGACCATACGCAGGAACTACGAAGGATCGCTCAAGAAGGGAAAGCTCACCGCCGAGGCGCTGGAGCGGAACATGGCGCTGCTCGCGCCGACGCTTTCCTACGACGACTTGTCCAATGCGGACCTCGTCATCGAAGCGGTGTTCGAGGACTTCGACGTCAAGACTGGAGTCTTTCGCAAGCTCGACGAAATCGCGAAGCCCGGCGCCATTCTCGCGAGCAATACCTCGACGCTCGATCTCAACCGCATCGCCAACACGACGAATCGCCCCGCGGACGTGGTCGGCATGCACTTCTTCAGCCCGGCCAACGTGATGAAGCTTCTCGAGGTCGTGCGCGGCAAGGCGACCGCTCCCGGCGTGCTGGTCACGGTCATGCAGCTGGCGAAGAAGATTCGCAAGACTGCGGTCGTGGCGGGCGTGTGCGACGGTTTCATCGGTAACCGCATGCTCGAGCAGTACCAGCGCCAGGCATTGTTCCTGCTCGAGGAAGGCGCTTTGCCGCAACAGGTCGACCGCGCGCTCGAGCGTTTCGGGATGGCGATGGGGCCGTTCCGCGTGGGCGATCTCGCCGGCAACGACATCGGCTGGTCGATCCGCAAGCGCCGCTACGTCGAGAAGCCCCACGTCGTCTATTCGCGCATCGCCGACCGCGTGTGCGAGCTGGGCCGCTTCGGGCAGAAGACGGGCGCGGGGTGGTATCGCTACGAGCCCGGACGACGCGACGCGATCCCCGATCCCGCGATCGACGAGCTGATCGCCGCCTATCGCAAGGAGAAAGGGTTCGTGGCGCGCAAGATTGACGACGACGAGATCGTCGACCGCCTGGCCTTCGCGCTGGTCAACGAAGGCGCGCGCATCCTGGAGGATGGTATCGCACTCCGCGCATCGGACATCGACGTCGTCTATCTAACAGGCTACGGCTTTCCGATCGCTCGTGGGGGACCGATGTTCTACGCCGACTCGCTGGGGCTCTACAACGTCGTGCGCAGCATGCATCGATTTGCCGCCAATCCGCACGGCGATCCGGGTTTCTGGCAGCCTGCGCCTCTTCTCGCCCGGCTCGCCGGGGAAGGCAAGACCTTCAACGGCTGATCGTCCTTTCATCGAGAATCGCTCATGACTGACGCCGTCATCGTCTCCACCGCGCGCACCGGGCTCGCGAAGTCCTGGCGCGGTGCATTCAACATGACCCACGGAGCGAGCCTTGGCGGGCATGTCGTGAAGTACGCCATCGAGCGCGCGCGCCTCGAACCTTCCGAGGTCGAGGACGTGCTTATCGGCTGCGCGTTCCCGGAGGGCGCGACCGGGCACAACATCGCGCGCCAGATCGCGCTCCGCGCCGGCTGCCCGGTCAGCGTGCCCGGCGCGACGGTCAACCGCTTCTGCTCCTCGGGATTGCAGACGATCGCGATCGCCGCGCAGCGGATCATGGCCGGCGAGGGCGATGTCTTCGTCGCCGGCGGCGTCGAGTCGATCTCCTGCGTGCAGAACGAATCGAACAAGCACATGCTGCGCGAAGGCTGGCTGAACGAGCACAAGCCCGAAATCTACTGGACGATGCTGCAGACCGCGGAGACCGTTTCCAAGCGCTACAACATCTCGCGCGAGCGGCAGGACGAATACGGCGCGCGCAGCCAGCAGCGCGCGGCAGCCGCAGCGGCGGCGCACAAGTTCGACGACGAGATCGTGCCGATGACCGTGACGATGGGAGCGGTCGACAAGGATTCCAGTCAGCTGCTGACGAAGCGGGTCGCGATCGAGGCGGACGAAGGCATCCGCGCCGACACGACCTACGAAGGCGTATCGAAGATCAAGCCTGCCCTGCCCGGCGGCGTGATCGCGGCCGGCAACGCGAGCCAGTTCTCCGACGGCGCAGCGGCGTGCGTCGTGATGAGCGACCGCGCCGCGGCAAAGCGCGGTCTCAAGCCGCTCGGCGTCTTCCGCGGCTTTGCGGTCGCGGGCTGCGAGCCCGACGAGATGGGCATCGGTCCCGCATTCGCGGTGCCGAAGCTCCTCGCGCGCACCGGAAAGCGCGTCGAAGACATCGGTTTGTGGGAGTTGAACGAAGCCTTCGCGGTGCAGGTGATCTACTGCCGCGACAAGCTCGGCATTCCCGACGACCGCCTCAATGTCGACGGCGGCGCGATCGCCGTGGGACATCCGTACGGCGTCTCGGGCACGAGGCTCACCGCGCACGCTCTCATCGAAGGCAAGCGGCGCAGCGAAAAATTCGCCGTCGTGACGATGTGCATCGGCGGCGGCATGGGCGCCGCGGGATTGTTCGAGATCGTTTGAGGTCCAGTATGCAAACGACGCCTCACGGCTGGAAGGTGTTCGATGCGAGCACGCCGATCCTCGTGTACGAGTATTCGTTCGGACCGGGCACGGCGAATGCGCTTGCGGTCGGCGGCAAGGATGGGCTCGTGATAGTGAGCCCGCCGTGCCGCGTCGCTCCGGGCGTCCTCGACGACCTGGCGCAATACGGCAAGGTGCGCGCGCTCGTGGCCTCGAATGCGTTCCACCATATGGGGCTTGCGGAGTGGAAGGCGCGCTTTCCCGACGCCGAGATCTTCGCGCCCGCGCAGTCGGTCGCGCGCGTCGCGAAACACTCTAAGCTCTCCGGCATCCGCCGGCTCAGCGAAGCCGCGTCGATCACCGGGCCGCGCGTCGAGCTGGTCGACATGCCACACTACAAGACCGGCGAGGTGCTGGTGCGCATCAACACCGACCGCGGACTCGTCTGGTACGTCACCGATTGCATCATGAATCTGGCGGAGCTGCCGCCGCAGCCGCTCGTCAAAGCCTTGTTCAGGCTCTCCGGCAGCGCGCCCGGGCTCAAGCTGAACAACATCGCGCCGCTGTTCATGGTCAAGAACAAGAAAGCGCATCGACGCTGGCTCGCGAGCGAGTTCCGGAAGTCGCCGCCGCATTGGCTCATCGCGACACACGGCGACATCGTCGACTTCACGGCGAACCCGGAGGCCGGCCGCGCCCTCTTCGCGAAGTATTAAGCCAGCTTGACGAGCTGCTTGCCGAAGTTCTCGCCTTTCAACAGCCCGATCAGTCCGCGCGGCGCACTGTCGATCCCTTCGACGATCGATTCGCGGTACTTGAGCTTGCCCGCGCCGAGATAACCGCTCAGCGCTTCGATAGCCTCGTCGTATCGATCGGCCCAGTCGAACACGAGCATGCCCTGCATGCGGATGCGGTTGACGAGGATCGAGCGCAAACGCTTGTAGCCATAGGGCTCGGTCGCGTTGTACTCGGCGACGAGCCCGCAGATCACGATGCGCGAGGAGAGGTTCATCATCCCGAGCAGCGTGTCGAGCACCGCGCCGCCGACGTTCTCGAAATCCACGTCGATACCCTTGGGACAGGCTTCGCAAAGTCGCTCCCCGAAATTGCCGACTTTGTGATCGATGCAGGCGTCGAAGCCAAGCTCCTGCACGACGTAGTCGCACTTGGCCTTGCCGCCGGCGATGCCGACCACGCGGCAGCCCATGCTGCGTCCGAGTTGTCCAACGACGCTGCCGACCGCACCGGACGCGGCGGACACGACGAGCGTCTCGCCCGCCTTGGGCTCGCCGATCTCGGTGAGCCCGAACCACGCCGTGATGCCTGGCATGCCGAGGATGCCGAGATAATAGCTTGCGGGAGCACGCACGGCGTCGATCTTGCGCAAGGTCTTCCCTTTGGCTGCCCCGTGGAGCTGCCAGCCCAGGGAAGTAAGCACCTTGTCGCCGGGCTTAAACGCAGGGTCCCGCGATTCGAGCACCTCGCCCACGGTCTGGCCGACCATCACTTCGCCGATTGCGACCGGCGTGGCATAAGACTTGGCCTCGTTCATGCGGCCGCGCATGTAGGGATCGAGCGACAGCCAGTCGTTCTTCACCAGCACTTCGCCGTCGCCGGGCTTCGGTATAGGCGCATCGACGATGCGGAAGTTCTCTTCGCGCACCGCGCCCTGCGGTCGCGCTGCGAGCAGGACCTGTCGGTTCATCGTCACCATTCAGCTTCTCCTGGGATCGAACATGGCGGCGAATCGCTCCAGATGATGCTCCGCGTCGCCGAACTGCTGCGCGATCATCGTGAGCCTGCGGAAAGTATGGCTTATCTTCATTTCATCGCTCATGCCCATGCCGCCATGAAGCTGCACCGACTCCTGGCTGACGAGACGGCAGGCGTCCGCGATCTTCACTTTCGCCGCTGAGACCATGCGTCTTCTCGCGATCGGATCGCGCTCGCGGTCGACGGTCGCGCAGGCGAGGCTCGCCATCGATTGCGCCTGCTCGTGCGCGATCATCATGTCGACCATGCGATGCTGCAGCGCCTGGAAGGAGCCGATCGGCACGCCGAACTGCCTTCGCGTCTTGAGATATTCGAGCGTGGCCGTGTTGGCATAGGCGATCGCCCCGACCGCTTCGGCGCAGAGGAGCGCAGTGGCGAAGTCGACCACTTCCTCGATCAGCGCCAGCCCAGCGCCTTCTTCGCCGATGAGCGCATCGCGACCGACGCGCACGTCGCGCATCTCGATGTCGGCCGCGATGCAACCGTCGAGCGTGCGGAAGCGGCGCATCGACACGCCCGGCGCCGTCGCATCGACGAGGAACAGGCTCACACCGCTTGCGTCCGCGTCGCCGCCGTCGGTTCGCGCCGAGACGACGAGCACATCGGCGCACGGCGCATGAAGCACGACGCGCTTCTCACCGTCGATCGCATATCCGTCGGCGGTGCGCCGCGCCTGCGTGGCGACGCGGGCGAGATCGTAGCGTGCGCCCCGCTCGGTGTTCGCAAAGCCCATCGTCAAGCGGCCTTCGGCAATCCCCGGCAGGATTTCGCTCTTCCTCGCAGCGGTCCCGCCCCGAGCCACGAACTGCGCGCCGAGCGCGACGGTGGAAAGGAACGGCTCGACGAGGAGCGCATCGCCGAAGGCTTCCATCACTGCGATCAAGTCCATGGCCCCGCCGCCGAAACCGCCGTGTTCGACCGGGAGCGCGAGCCCGAGCACGCCGAGCTTCGCGAGCTGCGCCCAGACCTCGCGGCTCCAGCCCTCGCCCGACGCGACGATCCGCCGCCGCGTCTCGAACCCGTAATCCTTCCCGACGAAGCGCCGGATCGACGCCGCCAGCAGCTGCTGCTCCTCGTTGTAATCGAAGTTCACGAGTGGCTTCGCCTCAAAGATCGAGCAGTCGCTTCGCGATGATGTTGCGCTGGATCTCGTTCGATCCGGCGTAGATCGAGGTCTTGCGATAGTTGCAATAGCGCTCGGCGAGCGATCCGGCGGGCGCGTCGAAGGCGTCGCCTTCGTCGATCGGTCCCCTGCGCTGGGCTTCGGGTCCGACGGCCTGCAGCGCGAGCTCGGTCAGCGCCTTCTGGATCTCGGTGCCGGTGATCTTGAGCATCGAGACTTCCGCGCCGGGCGCGCGCCCGCCGCGCAGCCGGTCAAGGAAGCGCAGGTTGGTGATCTCGAGCGCCATCAGCTCGATCTCGACCCGCGATAGACGGTCGCGGAAGCGAGCATCGTCGATGAGCGGGCGGCCGTCCTTCGTTTCGCTCGCCGCGAGCGCCTTGAGCTTTTCCAGCTCGTGCCTCGAGGCGCCGATGCGCGCGGTGTTCATGCGCTCGTGCCCGAGGAGGAACTTGGCCACCGTCCAGCCCTTGCCTTCCTCGTGCACGAGATTCCCGGCCGGCACCTGCACGTCATCGAAGAAGACTTCGTTCACCTCGTGGCCGCCGTCCATGAGGACGAGCGGCCGCACCGTGATGCCCGCAGATTTCATGTCGATGAGCAGGAACGAGATGCCTTCCTGCTTCCGGTCGGCTGCGTCGCTGCGCGCGAGGCAGAAGATCCAGTCGGCCATGTGCGCGAGCGTGGTCCAGGTCTTCTGCCCGTTCACGAGGTAGTGGTCACCCTCGCGCTTCGCGGTGGTGCGCAGCGATGCGAGGTCGGAGCCGGCGCCCGGCTCGGAATATCCCTGGCACCAGAACTCATCGCCGGAGTAGATCCCGGGCAGAAAGCGTTTCTTCTGCGCCTCGGTCCCGAACTGGAAGAGGACCGGCGCGCACATCATCAGTCCGAACGGCACCAGCGGCGGCGCAGCGGCATACCCGCACTCCTCCTCGAAGATGTAGCGCTGCACCGCGTTCCAATCGGTGCCGCCCCATTCGACCGGCCACGACGGCGCGATCCAGCCCTTGGCGGCGAGCAGGCGATGCCAGCGCTGCAGGTCGTCCTTGGAAAGCGGCTTGTAATCGACGACCTTCTGGCGCAGGTCGGCCGGAAGCGTGGCGCGCAGCCAGCCGCGCACCTCATCGCGGAAGGCGAGCTCTTCGGCCGAGTAGTCGAGATCCATCGCTGGTGGCACCAGGACGCGGCAAGCGCGTTGCTTGCCGGGACGCGTTGGAGAATGTTAACGTGGAACGCGGAATCGAGCCACGATCGCGCGCCGCAGGGCAAGCCTTCTTGAGCGTCAAACAACTCTTCGATCTCTCCGGCAGAATCGCGCTCGTGACCGGCGGCTCGCGCGGGCTCGGCTTGCAGATGGCCGAGGCGCTTGCCGAGCTGGGCGCCCGGCTCGCGCTCGTCGCGCGCAAGGCCGACGAATTGGAAGAAGCGCGCGCGCACCTCAGGTCGCGGCTCGGCGCCGACGCGCTGGCACTGCCCTGCGATTTGTCCGACTCGAAGGCGATTGCGCCAATGGTCGAGCGTGCGGTGGGCGCGCTCGGCCCGATCGATATCCTCGTCAACAACGCCGGGACGACCTGGGGCGCCGCCACGCTCGAGCATCCGCTCGAAGCCTGGCAGAAAGTCGTCAACCTCAATCTCACCGCGATGTTCCTCGTCTGCCAGGAAGTCGGCCGGCGCTGCATGGTACCGCGGCGCAAGGGCAGGATCATCAACATCGCCTCGATCCTCGGGCTGGTCGGCGGAGGCGATCCCGGGCGGCCGGCGACGCTCGCGTACAACACGACCAAGGGCGGCGTGATCAGTTTCACGCGCTCGCTCGCCGCAGAGTGGGGGCAATACAACATAAACGTCAACGCGATCGCGCCGGGATTCTTCCCGACGAAGATGACGAAAGGCATCATGGAGATGGTGGGCGACCAGGTGGCCGAGAAAGCGCCGCTCAAGCGTCTCGGCGGACCAGAGGATTTGAAAGGCGTGGCCGCGCTCTTCGCCTCCGATGCATCGGCTTTCATCACCGGGCAGGTCATCGCGGTCGACGGCGGCGTCACGGCGATCTGACCCATCTTCGATGCACGACTACGAATCGAACCGTGGCACGCGTCCGGTTGCCGACGCGCATCGTTTCGACGTCGCGGCGCTCGAGCGCTATCTCGACGCGCATGTCCCGGGATTTCGTGGTCCCGTGCAGGTCGAGCAGTTCCGGGGCGGCCAGTCCAACCCGACCTTCAAGCTCTTCACGCCGGGTCACACTTATGTCCTTCGCCGCAAGCCGCCGGGAAAGCTCCTGCCTTCGGCGCATGCCGTGGACCGCGAGTACAGGGTGCTCACCGCCCTCGCGGGCACCGACGTCCCGGTCGCACATTGCTACGCGCTATGCGCGGACGAGTCGGTGATCGGCACGATGTTCTACGTGATGGACTACGTCGAAGGCCGCGTGCTCTGGGACCCGACGCTGCCCGGCATGACGCCACGCCAGCGGCGCGCGATTTTCGACGAGATGAACCGCGTGCTCGCGGCGCTGCATCGCGTCGACTACGCCGCGGTCGGGCTCGCGGACTTCGGGCGCCCCGGCAATTACTTCGCCCGGCAGATCGATCGGTGGAGCCGGCAGTACAAGGCTTCGGAGACCGAGAAGATCGAAGCGATGGATCGATTGATCGAATGGCTGCCGCAGCACATTCCAGCCGGCGAGCGCACCTCCATCGTTCATGGCGATTACCGTCTCGACAACATGATCTTCCATCCGAGCGAGCCGCACGTAGCCGCCGTGCTCGACTGGGAGCTCTCCACGCTCGGCGATCCGATGGCGGACCTGGCCTATCACATGATGGCGTGGCATGTTTCGGCGGACGACTTTCGCGGCTTGCGCGGCGCCGATCTCGCCGCGCTCGGCATTCCCGGCGAGGATGAGTACGTGCGCATGTACCTCGAGCGCACGGGCGAGCCGCGGCGTCCGAGCGAAGCCGAGTGGTCGTTCTACATGGCGTACAACATGTTCCGCCTCGCCGCGATCCTGCAGGGTGTCATGGCGCGTGCGGTCGCAGGCAATGCGGCGAGCGAGAGCGCAGTGCAGGCGGGCCGGCGCGCGCGACCGCTCGCGGAGCTGGGCTGGAAGCAAGTAGCGGGCTGATGCAAGGGAGCCGCATGAACTTCGATTATTCGCCGAAAGTGAAGGATCTCGAGTCGCGACTGCGCGCGTTCATGGACGCGCACGTCTATCCCAACGAAGGGCGCTACCATGCGGAGGTGGCGAGCGGGGATCGCTGGCAGCCGCTCGAGCTCATCGAGGAGTTGAAGGCGAAGGCGCGCTCCGCCGCGCTGTGGAATCTGTTCCTCCCCGCGTCCGCGCGCGGCGCGGGACTCACCAACACCGAGTACGCGCCGTTGTGCGAGATCATGGGCCGCGTCCCGTGGGCGCCGGAAGTGTTCAACTGCTCGGCGCCGGACACCGGCAACATGGAAACGCTCGAGCGCTACGGCAACGAGGCGCAGAAGAAGCGCTGGCTGGAGCCGCTGCTCGAAGGCCGCATCCGCTCGGCTTTCGCGATGACCGAGCCCGACGTCGCATCCTCGGACGCGACCAACATCGCGAGCTCCATCGTCCGCGAAGGCGAGGAGTATGTGATCAACGGCCGCAAGTGGTGGACCTCCGGCGCCGGCGATCCGCGCTGCAAGCTCATCATCTTCATGGGCAAGACCGATCCGGGCGCGCCGAGGCACACGCAACAGTCGATGGTGCTGATTCCCCGCGACGCTCCCGGCGTGAAGGTGCTGCGCTACCTGCCCGTCTTCGGCTACGACGACGCGCCACACGGCCACATGGAGATCGCGTTCGAGAACGTGCACGTGCCGGTGTCCGACATCCTGCTCGGCGAAGGTCGCGGGTTCGAGATCGCGCAAGGCCGCCTCGGCCCTGGGCGAATCCACCACTGCATGCGCGCGATCGGGCTGGCCGAGCGCGCGCTCGAGAAAATGTGCGCGCGCGTCAAGTCGCGCGTCACCTTCGGCAAGCCGATCGCCGAGCAGACGGTGACGCTCGAGCGCATCGCCGAGTCGCGGATCATGATCGATCAGGCGCGGCTGCTGACGCTCAAGGCCGCGTACATGATGGACAACGTCGGCAACAAGGCCGCGCGCGCCGAGATCGCCATGATCAAGATCGCCGCGCCCGCAACCGCGTGCAAGGTGATCGACTGGGCGATCCAGGCGCACGGAGGCGCTGGCGTGTGCGACGATTTCGGTCTCGCCTACGCCTATGCGCACGCGCGCACGCTCCGCCTCGCCGATGGTCCCGACGAGGTGCACCGCAATCAGATCGGCAGGCTGGAGCTGGCGAAGCGTTGAGACTAGGCTCAGGCCGCTCCGCGGCTCAGAAACTCGCGCGTCCGTCGGCTCGCGAAGAGGACCAGATAGTCCTTGACGCGGGCTTTAGCCTTGAGGCGCGCGAATTGGTCCTCGAAGACCTCGCGACTACCGGTGCTGGCCGGTGCGTGACCCTGGCCAATTCCTCAATTGCGTCGCGATGGATGGATTCCTTGTCGACGTCGATAAGCCCACGGCGCATCGATGTATCCCTTCGGAGATGTGACAACCGGGCGCACGTGCCTTCCGATCGCCGCTGCATCAATGACTTGCCGTCGAGACCTGGAGTAGCTCTGTGAAACGACCCTATGCCGTGCGCGCCTCGCCGACCCACGGCCACGGCGTCTTCGCGACGCGAACGATCCGCAAGGGCGCGCGCATCGTCGAATACCGCGGCGCGAGGCTCTCGGCCGAGGCAGCGGACGAGCGGCCTCCGAGCGATCCGGCCGACCCGTACCACACGATGCAATTCGAGGTGAGCGACGGCACGGTGATCGATGCAAGCATCCGCGGCAACGCGGCGCGGTGGATCAATCACGGCTGCGACCCGAACTGCGAGCCGATCGAATACGAGGACGGGCGGATCTACATCCACGCTCGGCGAACGATCCGCGCCGGTGAAGAGCTTTGCTACAACTACCGTCTGGGCTATGAAGGCCGGCTCACCAAGCGCGCCGAGCGCGCGTTCGCGTGTCACTGCGGCGCGCGGCGCTGCCGGGGCACCATGTTGTGGCCACCGCCGCGGCGGAAACGGTGATGCGCGCTGACCGCTACTGTCATCCCGAGGAGCTTAGCGACGAGGGATCTGCTGTCGATTGCGCAGAACAGCAGATCCCTCGCGATGCTCGGGATGACAGCTACGCTCGGGATGACGTTACTCCGCTTGCTCGGGGTGGCACCTACAGCCGGTGCGACTGGTCGCCGTCGCGAAACCCGATCAGATCGGGCTCGATCCCGCGCACCAGAGCGAGCACCTTGAACAGCTCGCCCATCTCGGCGGGCGACGTGAGCTTCTGCACCGCGCCCGCCTCGCGCAGGTAATCGAACGATTGCGGATCGCCGCAGCGCTCGAGCTCCTGAAGCAGGCCGCAGTTCACGAGAAAGCGCGCCTGCGTCGTGTAACCCGCTAGCTGCATGCCGCCGGCGACACCCGCGCGCGCCATCGCGCTGAAGTCGACGTGTGCCGTGAGGTCGGCGAGCCCGGGGAGAAAGAACGGATCGTCGATCGCGCGGTGACGGTAATGCGCCATCAAGGTGCCGGCACTCCGCTGCGGATGATAATACTCGGCGGCGGGAAAGCCGTAATCGACGAAGAGCATGGCGCCGCGCTCGCAACGTTGCGCGAAGGTTCGCAGCAGCGCCTCCGCCGCCGGATTGAACTCGGAGAGATAATCGACTTCAGGCGGGAAACGGGCCTGCGCTGCATCGCGTAGTGCGCCGCGTCCGAGCAGCCGATCGGCGAAGACGAGCCGCCCTCCGGAGGCGAGGGTGACGCCGCGCTCGTACCATTCTCCGTCACGACGGAGCACGAGGTGCGGCGGCACCGAGTCGAGCACTTCGTTGGCGAAAACCACGCCGCTCCATCGCTCCGGCAGGATATCGATCCATTCGATGCGTGCGACGGCTTCCGGGGCGGCCTTGGTCAAGTGAGCTCGCTGGCGCTCCCGCAGCTCCGCACTCACTTCGAGCAGGCAATAGGGTGACGGCGGCGCGCCGTGCTCCGCCATCGCCTTCATGATGTCGCCCGCGAGCCGTCCGCTGCCCGGCCCGAGCTCGAGAATTTCGCCGTCGGGTACCAACTTCAGCACCTGCGCGAGCTGCCGTGCCACGGTCCGCCCGAAGAGGGGCGTCAGCTCCGGGGCAGTCACGAAGTCGCCGGCGCCGCCGAACTTTTGCCATCCCGCGGCGTAGTACCCGAGCCCGGGCGCATACATGACCTGCTCCATGTACTGAGCGAAAGAGATCCAGCCGTCCTCTTCGGCGATCTCGTGTGCGAGACGGGCGATGACGCGAGCGCAGTGCGCGTTCGCCTCCGGCGGCGGCAAGGGCGGCGTTGCGCTCGTGTGCTCGGGTGGAGCCGCAGACATCGATGTGCTAGATTGATCGGTTCTCGGGGAGTGTAGCCGGAGCGCCGCGTGCAGGGCAAAGTCGTGCTGATCACGGGTGGTGCCAAGCGCGTCGGCGCGGCCGTGTGCCGGCGGCTGCACGCGGCCGGCGCGAATCTGATGCTGCATTATCGCACCTCGGCCGGGGAAGCGAGACTGCTGCAGGCGGAGCTCAACCACCAGCGCAAGGACTCGGTGGCGCTCATTCAGGCCGACCTCCTCGATCTCGCCAAGCTGCCCTCGCTGATCGAGCAGACAGTGCAGACCTTCAACCGGCTGGACGCGGTGGTCAACAACGCATCGAGCTTTCATCCGACGCCGGTCGGCGAAATCTCCGAAGAGGACTGGGAAGATCTGATCGGCGCCAATCTGCGCGCGCCGCTCTTCATCGCGCAGGCGGCGGCCCCGGCGCTCAAGAAGACCCAGGGTGCGATCGTCAACATCACCGACATCCACGCCGAGCGGCCGCTCAAGAACTACGTCGTGTATAGCGTCGCCAAGGCGGGGCTCGTGGGGCTGACGCGGTCGCTCGCTCGCGAGCTGGCGCCCGAGGTGCGCGTGAACGCGGTCGCGCCTGGGCCGATCCTGTGGCCCGACGACGAGGAGTTCGACGAGCTTTCACGCCAGCGCATCATCTCGCACACGCCGCTCAAGCGCGAGGGAACGCCGGATGACATCGCGAAAGCGGTGTACTTCCTGCTCGCCGAAGCGACCTATGTGACCGGAGAAACCGTCAACGTCGACGGCGGACGTCACGTAGCGCTTTGACTGTCATTCCGCTTTGGCTGTCATTCCGAGCGCAGCGAGGAATCTGCTGTCGTGGCCGAAAAGCAGATCCCCGTCACCCGAAGGGGGGTCCAGGCTCCTCGGAATGACAATCCCTATCGCCGCCGCCGCCCGACCATCGCGGCGAGCTTCTCGAGATAGGGGTCGACGATGCCGTGGGTGACGAGCGCAATGCGCGCATGTTCGAGGTAATCCGCCGACGAGCCGAACGCGCCGGCCGCGCTGGCCAGAACGTTGGCCTGCTCGCTCAGAGTGAGCTTTCCCGTGTACTGCCGGTGCGCGCGATCGACGATGAACGCGAGTGCAGTGAGCAGCTTCGCATGACATTTCACGCTGACCCACAGCGGCCGGTAGGCGCCGAGCACCATCTCGCGGCGCCACAGTAGGGCCAGCTCGTCCTTCGCGCAGCGCGCTGGGAGACGGTACACCACGCCCTGGCACGATCCACCCTGATCGAGCCCGAGCACGAGTCCCGGCTGCGTGGCGGTGCCGCGCGACGCGAGCGACCAGAGGCAAAAGCGCCGATGGCGTCCAGAAAGCGTCGCAGGCTGCGCATCATCGAATGGGAACAATGGATTCCACAGCAGCGACCCGTAGGCGAATATCCACCAGTCGGACCCCGGCGGCTTGCATTTCAGTGTCTCGCCAAGCGAAGCCGCGAGCTGCTCGTCGGTCAGCGGATGGCGCGAGTCGACGGCCGCGGCGTAGAGCGCGCGCATCCGGCCTTCCTCGAGATCGCGACGCGACAGCGTCACGATTCGCTCTCGGATTCGCGTACGAGCTTCTGCAGCTCGACCCTGGCTTTGCGTCGCTTCGCCGCCGTCGACTTGCCGTGTGCGCCGCCCTTGCCGAGGAGCGGCGAGCGTGCGACCGGGTTGCGCGGCCTGGGTGGAGGATGCTGCTTCGCTCGCTTCATGCGGCTACCAGACCGTCGCCCGCGCGAATCGAGTTCGCAGCGGCGCAAAGCGACAATGCGTAAGGTGCCATTCAGGCGGCCGTCACCGAATCTTCTGGCAGAAAGATCGCCTGCAGATCGTTGAGAAAGCGCCGTCCGAGCGTCGTGGGGCGGATGCGCTGGTGGTCGCGTTCGATCAATCCACGCCGCTCCGCTTCGTCGAGCTCCTTGCTCACGAGCGCGATCGGGAAGCCGGTCCGTTCGGCGAAGAGCGCAACCGGCACGCCGTCGTTCAGACGCAGCGCGTTCAGCATGAATTCGAAGCCGATCTCGTCGCGCGAGACTTCGCGCTCCTCGAGCAGCGGCGCGCCACGCTCGACCTGGGCAAGATACTGGTCCGGCTGCCGGTAGCGGACCTGCCGCAGCACGCGCTCCGGGAACGAGAGCTTCGAATGCGCGCCCGCGCCGATGCCGAGGTAATCGCCGAAGCGCCAGTAGTTGAGGTTGTGCCGGCACTCGCATCCCGGCCGCGCGAAAGCGGATGTCTCGTAGTGCAGGTAACCCGCGGCGCCGAGCACGCTTTCGATTGCATCGCCGATTTCGGCCGCCGTATCGTCGTCGGGCAAGGGCGGCGGATGACGGTGAAAGAGCGTGTTCGGCTCGATGGTGAGGTGATAGAAGGAAAGATGCGGCGGACCGTAGCCCAGCGCGGCCTGCACATCGGCGCGTGCGTCGTCCGGCGTCTGCCCGGGAAGCGCGTACATCAGGTCGAAGTTGACGTTGTCGAAGATCGAAAACGCGGCGGCGGCCGCGGCATGCGCCTCGCGCTCGTCATGCACGCGCCCCAGCGCCTTCAGATGGCGTGCATCGAAGCTCTGCACGCCGAGCGAGAGGCGATTGATGCCGGCGGCCCGGTAGCCCGCGAACTTCGCTTGCTCGAAGGTGCCGGGATTCGCTTCCAGCGTGATCTCTGCATCGGGGGCAACGGTGACGCGGGCACGAATGCCGGCGAGCGCACGATCGACCGCCTCGGCGGAGAAAAGGCTCGGCGTGCCGCCGCCGAAGAAGATCGAGCCAACACGCCGGCCCCAGATCGACGGCAGCGCGAATTCGAGATCCACGAGGAGCGCATCGACGTAGCGGGCTTCCGGCAACTCGCCCGCCGCTCCTCCGCGCCGCTCGTGCGAGTTGAAGTCGCAATACGGACACTTCTTGAGGCACCAAGGGATGTGCACGTAGAGCGCAAGCGGCGGCAGCGCGGCAAAGCGCGGCGCCACGGACAGGGAGAGTGTGGCGGTTTGCACGTTCATCGTTCCGCTTCGAGTCGCGCAATGAGCGCGCGCATCGCCTTGCCCCGGTGCGACAGCTCG
>DATJWL010000170.1:0-37702 GCA_035501215.1 Casimicrobiaceae bacterium | reverse complement strand
CTTCTACGAGAACGAAAATATCCTCTGGTGCGACCCGACGAGCCCTTCGTGGCCGCAAACCGGACCGAGCCAGACGCACTTCTGCATCCCTGATACGCCCCAGACTTGCGTCGGCGCTACCCCAGGGAGCTGCAGCGGCGTCCAGCCTCCGGCCTGCAGCGGCTCCGTTCCGGCCGCATGCAACGGCTTCACGCCGGCCGCTTGCAACGGCTACCAGCCGCCGGCGTGCGCCGGCGTTGCGGGGCCCGCTTGCAATGGCTTCGTGCCCGCGGCGTGCAACAACGTCAAGGCGCCGCAGTGCAATACGGGTCCGCAGACCTGCAACGGGACGCCGCAGGCGTGCAATTTGCAGGGGCAGACGTGCAGCGGCCCGTTCGCCCAGGTTTGCAACCTGCCGGGCACGCAGACCTGTCAGCCGCCGGTATGCACGCCCGTTTACGACCCGCCGGGCTGCAACCTGCTGCCGCCCGACCCGGAAAACCCCTGCAATACGTCGCAGCAATGCAATCCTCCGATCTGCACGCCTGACCCGGGCACGTGCAACCTCACCGGCGCGAGCTGCACGATCCAGGGCAGCGATCCGGCGCATTGTCCCAATCAGCCCGGCGTGTGCAGCATTGACGGCCAGAGCTGCATGAGCGCGGCCGCCTGCGCGACGATCGGACACTGCAGCAGCGACGGGTTGTCATGCCAGACGGCGGGCAACTGCGCGATCCAAGGCGGTACGTGCAGCCTCACCGGCGCAGCCTGCAACGGCACCACCAATCCATGCGCCGCGGCGGGCCACTGCGTAACGCCTGCGGCAACGATATGCACGTCCTCCGCGCAGTGTTCGCAGACGCCCGGCACGTGCAACAACCCGGCCGGCCTGTCCTGCACGTCGGCGGCGCAATGCCAGGACACGAACGGCACGTGCGCGAACCCGCCCGGCCTGTCCTGCACCTCGGCGGCGCAATGCACGCAGACGCCAGGCAGCGGTCACTGCACCGTCGGCGGCGCAGCCTGTACGCTGAACACCGATTGTCCGGCGCAGAACGGCACGTGCAACAACCCGCCCGCCCAGTCCTGTACCGCGGCTACCGATTGTTCGAACGTGAACGGCACGTGCAACAACCCGCCCTTCGCGAGCTGTACCTCGGCGGCGACATGCCCGGCCGTGAACGGCGTGTGCGTGACGCCCGCTGCCCAGTCCTGCAGCTCGGCCTCCGGCTGCTCTTCGACGCCGGGCACGTGCGTCAACCCGGCAGGCCTGTCGTGTACCTCGGCGCCGCAATGCACGGGCACGACCGGCGTGTGCTGCGACTTCACCAACCCGAGCAGCTGTACGACCCGGACCTGCCCTGTCGACGGCATCGATATCAATGCCTGTCCATTCACCGGCACGTGCAGCATCACGGGCGCGCAGTGTACCTTCCCTCCGCAGCCTGGCGACTGCCCATCCCTGCCCGGACCCTTGGCGCCCAGCGCGGCGACCTGCAGCACGGGTGGCGTCGGCGGTGTCAGCACTGCGACCCTGCGCAACGACGCCGAAAATGCGGGCGTCGTCTGCCGCCGCAATAACAAGACCTCGGGCGCGTATACGTCGGGAGCGTATGACTACCCGTCGGGCAAGTTCCTTACTCCGATCACCAACGGCAGCGGCGACGACGCGTGCACGCCGACCAACCACTACGTGGCGACGCCGCGGCATTACTGGAAGACCGAGGTGCAGTGGTGCGACAAGAAGATCGCGACCGCGGGCGACAAATGGCTGGGCTACGGCACCGATGCCGGCGGCACCTGCCAGTCGGGCAAGGACACGACGCACATCTACCCGCGCTTCTACGAGTTCGGCGCGGCGAGCTACGTCGACAACTACAGTACCTCGGCGTTCCAGCGCGTCGATCTCGACATCGCCAAGCGCGCCACGGCGACGTACACGCATACCTGGATCGACGTGACCGGGCAGACGCAGACGATCACGCGCAGCTTCGACGAGGAGATGACCAACTACGCCAACTGGTTCGCGTACTACCGGACGCGGATCCAGGCGGTCAAGACGGTGACATCGCTTACTTTCACCAACCTCGACGACACGTATCGCGTCGGCTTCCACACGCTGTCTAACGGCCTGATCACCAGCGCCGGGCAGTCGGATCCAGCGACGTTCGTCGACGTCCAGGACTTCGACGCTATGTGGAAGGCGGCGTGGTTCACACAATTGTTCGGGATCAGGATTCCGCTGGGACTGGAGACGCCGACGCTCGACGCCATGGCCCGCATAGGCGAGTACTTCCTGAACGGGACCGGGCCGGCGCTCACCGGGTCGACCGACCCGATCAAGCTGTCGTGCCAGAAGAACTGGCACATGCTGTTCACCGACGGGTTCACCAACCAGGCCGGCCTGCCGCCGGTCACCGTCGGCGACCAGGACGATACCATCCCGGCGCTTCCGGACGCTGTCACCGGCCTGACCGCGGGCCAGCCGTGGCCGGCCCCGTTCCGCGAGGATCCCATGGCCGGCGCGGCGAACGGATCGTCCGATTACGCCATGAAGTACTGGGCCACCGATCTGCGACCGTCGGGTGCGAACGCTTCCGATAACGTCCCCACGACAACCAAGGATCCGGCGAGCTGGCAGCACCTGAACTTTGCCGCGATGTCGCTCGGCACGCAGGGCAAGCTTCCGGTCGCCAACCAGTCGGTCACCGAGAACCAGCTCTCAGCAGGCTCGCTGCAATGGCCGCAGCCGTACCCGAACGTCTATCGCCCGGACAACTCGGGCGTGGATGATCTCTGGCACGCCGCGATCAACGGCCGCGGGCGATTCGTCAACGCCGGATCGGCCGACGAGCTGAAGCTCGGCATGGGTCAGATCCTGCAGGACATCACCAACCAGGCCGGGTCACGTGCCGGTGTCGGCCTGGTGAGCAGCTCGATCACGGCGTCAAACCACTCGGTCTATCGGGTGACCTTCCAGCCCGGCTGGGCCGGCACGGTAACCAAGATCGACGTCGACCCGGTCAGCGGAGCCGAGAATCCGGTGCCCATCTGGGAGGCTGCGGAGCAGCTCCACAATCAGCTGGCGATCCTTCCCGCTCCGGGTGACAAGCCGTGGTTCTCCCAGCGGAAGATCTTCACGACGCTCGACGATGGTGCCGGCAACGCGGTCAACGGGCCGAACACCGGCATACCGTTCGTCTGGTCCAATCTCGAACCGACCGTGCAGCAGAATTCGCTTGCGCCTGGATTGCCTGCCGTCGGCCAGGCGGTGCTCGAGTTTCTTCGCGGCAACCCGACCAACGAGGGCGTGTCGACCGGACAGTTCCGGGTGCGGGCAACAGCCTCATTCGGCGAAAACTTCCTCGGCGACATCGTCAACTCGCAGCCCGTGTATATCGGGCCGCCGAATGCGCCATATATCGACGGTTCGGACCCGGTCGCCAGCAACCCCGGCTATACGAATTTCGCCACTACCCACGCTGGGCGTCCGGGGCGCGTCTACGCAGGCGCCAACGACGGCATGTTGCACGCCTTCGACGACACCAACGGAAACGAGGCATGGGCGTACATCCCGCACGACCTGTATCGCCCGGACAAGACCGGCCTGGGGGCGCTCGCCTACCAGGACGGCGCGCTGCCGCCGTTCCGCCATCACTTCTATGTCGACTCGACGCCGCGCATCTATGACGTCAATTTCGGCGGTGGCAGCTCGGATTGGCACTCATTGCTCGTCGGCGGGCTCGGCAAGGGCGGCAAGTCGTACTACGCGCTCGACGTTACCAACCCCGGTTCGATCACGGACGAAGGGAAGGCTGCCGAGCAGTATCTGTGGACGTTCACCGATCCCGACATGGGGTACACCTATGGCCGGCCGATGCTCGCCAAGACGCGCGCCTTCGGCGGCGCCTGGCTGATGGTCGTCAGCGCGGGCTACAACAATCCGAGCGGCGAGGGCAAGATCTTCTTTGTCGACGCCAAGACCGGCACCAAGCTAAAGGAAATGAGCACCCTCTTCGGCAGTTCGACGAGCCCGTCGGGCCTGGTGCACATCTCCGGCTACACGGAGGACTTCCACAATCAGTTGATCGACCAGATCTACGGCGGCGATCTGTACGGCAACTTCTGGCGCTTCGATGTCACGGATTCGAATCCGAACAACTGGACGGTGGAGAAGATGGCGCAATTCACCGATCCGGGCGGCACTCCCCAGCCGGTAACCACTCCGCCACAGATCGAGGTCGATATCGCCAATGGCGTGGATCGCTGGGTGTTCATCGGCACCGGAAGGCTGCTGGACGATTCGGACCTGACCGATCCGCCGTCACCCTGGGCCAACCAGCAGCAAACGTTCTACGCGATCCGCGACGGTACGACCGTGACGCCGAATCCGATCACCGTGGCGCTGCAGCGAAGCGATTTCGTCGCGCTGGCCAACAAGACCGCCGGCCTGTCGGGCAAGCCAGCGAAGGGATGGTACGACGACCTTCCCGCGGGCCAGCGGATCATCACCCCGGTGCAGGCCGCGATCTCGGTGGTTGCGTACGTGGGGACTTCGCCGCAAGAAGATCCGTGCGTCCCCGGCCAGCCGGCGACGTTGTACGTGCGCGGATATTCGCTGGGCGAATCGCTGCTGAACGACGCCGGCGGCAATCCGGTCAGCGGCATCAGCGAAGCCCAGGGCGCAGTCGGCATCGATATCACCATCTTCAGCGATTCCGGTGGACCGCAGTCGGCGTCGGGAATCGACATCCGCATCGCGGTGACCTCGGGCACGACCGGTGACGTGATCTTCCAGCACATCAACCCGCCGCAGGTCCTATCGCAGCACCGCATGTCGTGGCGGTTGCTGGGACAGTAGGCGCTGCGCAGCGCTGAGCGCCGCAACGGCCCTTTCCCCCACGCGAAGGGGCCGTTGACGCTGCTTCCCGACGTGCAGGCTTCCGGCATGGCCACTGCGCTACTCGCGCTCGACGACCCCGCGCTGCGGCGCGCCCACGATCGACGTCTGTCGCTTGCTATCGGCGCTTCGCTCGTCATCCACGCGCTGACCATCGCAACGCTGCGCGGTCTGATGCCGCCGATTTACGCCTCTCCGCAGCCCAGCCCGGGCAGCTCTGCGACGCTTCAGGCCATTCTCGCGGGACCGAAGAGCGAACCCGCACCGACGGAACCCACGACAATCGAAATGCCGGTGGAGCCCGAGCTGCTGCTGCCGCCAGCGGCCAAACCTATCGAGTCGCCGATCCGGCGCCCGCCGCCGCCGACCGGTCCGCTGCCCGGCGGCAACCCAGCGCGCACGGGCCCGAGCACGCCTGAAATCAGCATCGCCGTGGGCACGATCGACGATCCGGCCGCGCTGGGCCCGGAGTACGTCGTGCGCCTCGCGCAACGCTTCCCGGTGCGCGCGGCGAAGCCGGCGATCCTGGTCGGGTCTCCGATCGTGATGTATCCGCCAGCGGCCGTCGAATCCGGCGCCGAGCGGCGTGTCTCGGTGTTGTTGACGCTGCGCGCCGACGGCTCGATCGCCGAGTCACAGCTCGTTCACGAGGATCCGCTGTTCGGTCCGGTGGTGCTCGAAGCGCTCAAAAGCACGCAGTTCGCGCCGGCCGAGATCGATGGCAAGCCGGTGCCCTACTGGGCGATCGTCGAGTTCGTGTTCTTGCTCAGCCGCCCGAGCGCGGGCCCGGTCGCCGATCGCGGCTATGGACGCAGCGGCGCGACGTACCCGCGTCAGCCCAGCGTCGGCAGGTGAAAACCGGGAGCGGCGCTGCCATCGTCGGGCCAGCGCGCGGTGACGGCCTTGCCGCGCGTGTAGAAGCGAACGCCGTCCATGCCGTGCACGTGCAGGTCGCCGAAGAGCGAGTTGCGCCAGCCGCCGAAGGAATAGAACGCCATCGGCACCGGGATCGGCACGTTGATGCCGACCATGCCGACCTCGGCCTGCTGCTGAAATCGCCGCGCCGCGAAACCTGAGCGCGTGAACAGAGCCGCGCCGTTGGCGTAGGGATTCGCGTTGATGAGAGCGATCGCGTCGTCGAGCGATCGCTCTCGCACGATGACGAGCACCGGTCCGAAGATCTCCTGCTGGTAGATCGCCATCCCGGGCTTCGTGTGATCGAAGAGCGTCGGCCCGACGAAGAAGCCCGCGTCGTGCCCCGGGATGCGCGCCTTGCGCCCGTCGACGACGAGCTTCGCGCCCTCGGCCACGCCGCGATCGATGAGCCCCACGATGCGATCGCGCGCCGCGCAGGTGATCACCGGCCCCATCTCCGATTCCGGTTTGTCGCCGGGCCCGACCGCGACCTTGCGCACGCGCTCGGCAAGCGCATCGCACAGCGGATCGCCTGCTTCGCCGACCGCGACGACCACCGACACCGCCATGCAGCGCTCGCCGGCCGAGCCGTAGGCGGCGCCGATCAGCGCTTCGGCCGCGAAGCCGAGGTGCGCGTCGGGCAGCACGACCGCATGATTCTTCGCGCCGCCGAGTGCCTGCACGCGCTTGCCGTGCGCGGTCCCCGTCTCGTAGATGTATTTCGCGATCGGCGTCGAGCCGACGAACGAAACTGCCCTGATGCCGGGATGCGTGAGGATCGCGTCGACCGCTTCCTTGTCGCCGTGCACGACGTTGAACACGCCGTCGGGCAATCCTGCGTCCTTGAGCAACTCCGCCATGCGCAGGCTCATCGTCGGGTCGCGCTCGGAGGGCTTGAGGATGAAGGTGTTGCCGCAGGCGATCGCCAGCGGGAACATCCACATCGGCACCATCGCTGGAAAGTTGAACGGCGTGATCCCGGCGCACACGCCGACCGGCTGGCGCAGCGAGAAGCTGTCGACCTCGGTGCCTACCGTGTCGCTGAATTCGCCCTTCAGCAGATGCGGGATGCCGGTCGCGAACTCGACGACTTCGATCCCGCGCGTAATCGAGCCTTCGGCGTCGATCAAGGTCTTGCCGTGCTCCTGCGACACGAGCCGCGCGAGATCCTTCTTGTGCGTCTCCATCAGCTCGCGAAAGCGCATCAGGACTCGCGCGCGGCGCAGCGCCGGCGCCGCACGCCAGGCGTCCCATGCCGAGGACGCGGCGCGCACTGCCAGATCGACGTCCTCGCGCGTTGCGAAGGGCACGTGTCGCAGCACTTCGCCGGTTGCGGGATTGGTCACCTCGCCGTAGCGCGCCGTACGCGACGGCGTGGGAGCTCCACCGATCCACAGTGGCAGCCGCTCGAGCGTCGTGAGATCCATGGCGTATCCTCCTTCGCCCTGAAGCGCATCAGCCTTCTTGCAAGCGGGCGATGTAGCGCGCGACGAGATCGACCTCGAGATTCGCGCGCGCGCCGGGCGTCAGTTCGCCCAGCGTCGTTGCCGCCAGTGTATGCGGTATCAGGTTCACCGCAAAGCGCCGGGCCGACACCGTGTTGACCGTCAGGCTGACGCCATCGATCGCGATCGATCCCTTCGGCGCGATGAAGCGGGCGAGAGACTCCGGGGCCTCGGCCTCCAGAATCCGGCTGCCGTCGCCACCCGACACGGCTTCGCTTCGGACGACCGTGCCCACGCCGTCGACATGCCCGGCGAGCAGATGACCGCCCAAGCGGTCGGAAAGACGCAGCGCCCGCTCCAGATTCACCGCTCCATGGCCGTCGAGACCGGTCGTGCAGGAAAGAGTTTCGGCGGAGACGTCGAACGAGAGTCGGTTCGCATTCCTCGCCACGACGGTCAGACAGCAGCCTGCGACGGCGATGCTCTCGCCGATCGCAACGTCGCCGACGTCGAGCGTGCCCGTGTCGACCGTGATGCGTGCGCCACCGCCGCGGCCTTCACTGGCGACGATCTGTCCAACGGCTTGAACGATGCCCGTGAACACTAGATCGCCGTCCCCGCGCAAGCGGGGGCCCAGTGACGTTCGCACACAGACGCTGGATCCGCGCTTTCGCGGGAATGACGGAAGTTTCGTGGCCGCTCAGACATCTCCGGACCGTCCATGGATTCGAGCGAGAACGCGCCAGTCCTCGCCGACGCGCTCGATGCTCCTGATGTCGAGGGGCACGCGCTCGGCGAGCCGCGCGAGCGGCATCGGCCGCTCGAACATTCCGCGCGCGGGATCGCCGAGAAGACTGGGCGCAATATAGAGAAGCAATTCGTCGACGAGCCCCGCGCCGAGCAGCGCCCCGTTGAGCTTGGCGCCTCCTTCGACGTGAAGCTCGTTGATCTCCCGCTCGGCCAGCAACGCCAGCATGCGCTCGAGGTCCACGCGGCCGTCGGCGCCGCGAAGAACGATGTTCTCGACGTGGCTCGGCCAGGCAACGCGAGGCGCCTCGGCGGAAAAAACGAGCACCCGACCGTTTTCGAGCACGCGCGCATCGGCGGAAAGCTCGCCGTGTCGATCAATCACGATCTTCAGAGGCTGCCGCGGCGTCTCGACCGTGCGCACGGTCAGTCGCGGATCGTCCTGCATCACGGTGCCGATCCCCGTGAGGATCGCGCAGGCCCGCGCACGCCAGCGATGCCCGTCGGCGCGCGCTGCCTCGCCGGTGATCCACTGGCTCTCGCCGCTCGCGAGCGCGGTCCGCCCGTCGAGGCTCGCCGCGATCTTTACACGCACCCACGGCACGCGGTCGGTGAGCCGCTTGATCCAGCCGATGTTCAGCTCGCGCGCTTCATTCTCGAGCAATCCTGTTTGCACGGCGATGCCCGCCGCCTCGAGCTTCGCGGCACCGCTGCCGGCGGGAGTGTTCGGATCGCGCATCGCGGCCACCACGCGCGCCACGCCCGCGGCGAGCAGCGCGTCGGTACACGGCGGCGTCCGTCCGTGATGATTGCAGGGTTCGAGCGTGACGTAGACAGTTGCGCCGCGTGTCGACTCACCGCTCGCCGCCGCGTCGGCGAGCGCGCGCACTTCCGCGTGCGCCTCTCCTGTGCGCTCGTGCCAGCCCTCGCCGATCACTCGCCCGTCGCGCGCGATCACGCAGCCGACGCGCGGATTGGGCGTGGTCGTGAAAAGGCCGCGCTCGGCGAGCGAGAGCGCTCGCTGCATCAACTCGCGGTCGTCGAACGCGCTCATCCGAAGGACGAAGAGACTCCTGCCTACGTCCGCGCTTTCCGCCGCGGCGGCGACGGCTCGACTTCCTTCAGCGCGTCCCTGAAGTCGGCGGCGTCCTGAAAGCTGCGGTACACCGACGCGAAGCGGATGTAGGCCACCTTGTCGAGCTTGTAGAGTTCCTGCATGACCATCTCGCCGATCTGGCGCGAAGGTATCTCGCGCTCGCCTAGGCCCAGCACGTGCTGCACGATGCGCTCGACCGCCTGGTCGACGTATTCGGTGGGCACGGGGCGCTTGTGCAGCGCGCGCTGGAACCCGTTGCGGATGCGCGCGACGTCAAAATCCGCGCGCGTGCCGTTCTGTTTCACCACCTGTGGCAGGCGCAGCTCGGCGGTCTCGTAGGTCGTGAACCGCTTGAGACAGGCGAGACAGCGGCGGCGGCGGCGGATCGAGTCGCCGGGCTCCGAAACGCGCGAATCGACGACCTGGGTATCGGGGCTGCCGCAGAAGGGACACTTCATTTATAAACTGGAAACTTCTCCGCGAGCGCCTTCACGCCGGCCGCGACCCGCTTGACCGTCGCTGAATCGTCAGGCGCTTCCAGCAGGTCGGCGATAAGGTAGCCCAGCTCCTCGCACTCGATCTCCGTGAAGCCGCGGGTCGTGATCGCCGGGCTGCCGATGCGAATGCCGCTGGTGACCATCGGTTTCTCCGGATCGTTCGGAATCGCGTTCTTGTTGACCGTGATGTGCGCGCGCCCGAGCGCGGCCTCGGCGTCGCGGCCGGTGATCTCCTTCGGGCGCAGGTCGACGAGAAACATGTGCGAATCGGTGCCGCCGGACACGATGCGCAACCCCCGCCCCTGCAGCGCGGTGGCGAGCACGCGCGCGTTCTCGAGGGTCTGCTCCTGGTAGACCTTGAAGTCGTGGGTCAGCGCCTCCTTGAAGGCGACCGCCTTGGCGGCGATGACGTGCATGAGCGGCCCGCCCTGCAGCCCCGGAAACACCGCCGAATTGATGAGCTTCTCGTGCTCGGCGCCGGCGAGGATGAGCCCGCCGCGCGGCCCGCGCAGCGTCTTGTGCGTGGTGCTGGTGACGAAGTGCGCGATGCCGATAGGGCTCGGATAGAGCTCGGCGGCGATGAGCCCCGCGTAATGTGCGATGTCGGCCATGAGGTAAGCGCCGACCGAGTCGGCGATGGCGCGAAAGCGCTCCCAGTCGATCACGCGCGAATAGGCCGAGGCTCCGGTCACCATGAGCTTCGGCTTCTGCTCGTGGGCGAGGCGTTCCGCCGCGTCGTAATCGATCAGCTCGGTTTTCGGATCGAGGCCGTAGGCGACGACATTGAACCATTTGCCGGACATGTTGACCGGCGAGCCGTGCGTGAGATGTCCGCCGTGCGGAAGCGACATGCCCAATATCGTGTCGCCCGGCTTGAGCGTCGCGAAGAAGACCGCCTGGTTCGCCTGCGCGCCGGAATGCGGCTGGACGTTGGCGAACTCCGCGCCGAAGAGCTTCTTCGCCCGATCGATGGCGAGCTGCTCGGCGATGTCGACGTACTGGCACCCTCCGTAGTAGCGCTTGCCCGGATAGCCTTCGGCGTACTTGTTGGTGAGCTGCGAGCCCTGCGCAGCCAGAACCGCGGGGCTGGCATAGTTCTCCGAGGCGATCAGCTCCAGGTGCTCCTCCTGGCGCCGGTTCTCGGCGGCGATCGCCTCGGCGATGTCGGGATCGACCTGCGCAAGCGTTTGCGAGCGGGAGAACATGACGGCGGTGCGAGGCGAAAGTGTGGAGTTTACCATCACCCGCCCTCTGCGCTGCCAGCACGCAGCAAGATCCTCCATCGGATTGCTATTGCGGTCGCCTCGCGTTACTCTTCGCGCGGGCAGCCGCCCCTGTCGCGCTTGCCGCCGACCGCGTCGCATCGTCAGAGACGCGGACGCGTCGATCCACGATCGCCCACGTTCCCGCGTGAGGAGGTTTCCGTGTCGTCACTGCTTTCGCTGTCACGACTCATCGATCGCGTCAGCGATCGCATCGGTCACACCGTCTACTGGCTGGTCCTCGTCACGGTGCTGGTGAGCGCCGCTAACGCCGTGGTGCGCAAGGCGTTCAATGTCAGCTCCAACGCCTTTCTCGAGATCCAGTGGTATTTCTTCTCGGCGATCTTTCTCTTTCTCGCCGGCTATACGCTGCTTCGCAACGAGCATGTGCGCATCGACGTTCTCGCCGGCAGGTTCTCGAAGCGCACACAGGCCTGGATCGACATCATCGGCACCCTCTTCTTCCTGCTCCCGATGGCCGTTCTCTTCGCCTGGCTCGGGTGGCCGCTGTTCGTCGATACCTTCGAGCATCACGAGGTGTCGACCAACGCGGGTGGACTCATCATCTGGCCAGCGCGGCTGCTGGTGCCGATCGGCTTTGCGCTCCTGACGCTGCAGGGCATCTCGGAATTGATCAAGCGCATCGCATTTCTCCGCGGCCTGATTCCCGACCCTTCCGAGAAGCACGTGGAGAAGACGCTCGAAGAAGAGCTGGCGGAGGAGATCGTCAAGGCGCGCGGCGACCAGGATATCGCCGAGGACATCGAACGCGCCGCACAGGGACGCGAGGAAAAGCCATGACCGCCTTCCTGATCGCGAACATCGCCCCGCTGATGTTCGGCACCCTCGTGGTGGCGCTGCTGCTGGGCTATCCGGTCGCCTTCTCGCTCGCCGCGGTCGGGATCGGCTACGCGATCCTCGGCATCAACCTCGGGCTGTTCGATCCGACCTTCCTGCAGGCGCTTCCCGAGCGGCTATGGGGCGTGATGTCGAATGACACCTTGCTTTGCGTGCCGTTCTTCACCTTCATGGGGCTGATCCTCGAGCGCAGCGGCATGGCGGAGGACCTGCTCGACACCATCGGCCAGGTGTTCGGTCCCATTCGCGGCGGACTCGCCTACGCAGTCATCTTCGTGGGCGCGCTGCTCGCTGCGACGACCGGCGTGGTCGCAGCGTCGGTGATCTCGATGGGACTCATCTCGCTGCCGATCATGCTGCGCTACGGCTACGACCGCCGCTTCGCCTCGGGGGTTATTGCGGCGTCGGGAACGCTGGCTCAGATCATCCCGCCGTCGCTGGTGTTGATCATCATGGCGGACCAGCTCGGGAAATCGGTCGGCGACATGTACGCCGGCGCGTTCATTCCCGGCATCACCCTGGCGGGTCTGTACGCGGCCTACACGCTCGGCGTGTGCACGGTAAAGGCGAAATGGGCGCCCGCGCTGCCGCCGGAAGCGCGCACCCTGCGCGAGCCGAGCGGCGCCGCCGGGACGCGATCGCTGCTCGTGCTGACCATCGTCTCGGTCGCCACCGCGGTCGCGTTCGCCAAATGGTACCTTGCGGCCGAGACACCGACCGACGAGACGATCGTCATCTCGACTTGTGTCGGCACCGCAGTGGCCTTCTTCGCCGCGGTATTGAATCACCTGTTGAAGTTCGGGCTCCTGTCGCGTCTGGCGGAGCGCGTGACTTTCGTGCTGATCCCGCCGCTCGCGCTCATCTTTCTCGTGCTCGGCACGATCTTCCTCGGCGTCGCGACGCCGACCGAGGGGGGCGCGATGGGCGCGAGCGGCGCGCTCATCATGGCGGTTGCGCGCCGGCGCCTCTCCTGGCGGCTGCTGCGGCAGGCGATGGACACGACCGCGAAGCTCTCCACCTTCGTCGTGTTCATCCTCATCGGCGCGCGCGTGTTCAGCCTCACGTTCTACGGCGTCAACGGGCACGTCTGGGTGGAACACCTGCTCTCGAGCCTGCCGGGAGGGCAGCTCGGCTTCCTGATCGTGGTCAACATCATGATCTTCGTGCTGGCGTTCTTCCTCGACTTCTTCGAGTTGTCGTTCATTGTCATTCCGCTGGTCGGACCGGTCGCCGACAAGCTGGGGATCGATCTCATCTGGTTCGGCGTGCTGCTCGGAGTCAACATGCAGACCTCGTTCATGCACCCGCCGTTCGGATTCGCGCTGTTCTATCTGCGCAGCGTCGCACCCGCGAAGGATTATCTCGACAAGCTCACCAAGAAGATGACCGCGCGCGTTACCACGGGACAGATCTACTGGGGCGCCGTGCCCTTCGTGCTGATCCAGATCATCATGATCGGGCTCGTCATCGCCTTCCCGCAGATGGTGATGGTCTACAAGGCCAAGGAGAGCACGGTCAACCCAAGCGAGATTCGAATCGAGCTGCCACCCAGCGAAGCCCCTGAGCAGGCACCGAGCGAACAGCAGGAGCAGAAGAAGGAAGACGAGGAGGCCCAGTCGCTCGAAGACGCGTTCAAGGCGCCGCCAGCGGGCGCCCCCGCGAAGAAATAGGCGTGCTCAGTGCCATCCAGAAAAAAGCCCCGCGACAGCGGGGCTCTTCCTGCCAGGTCCGGACTCTAACCGCTATTTCTTCGCTGACGCAGCGCTTTGCGTGGCGGCCGTGACCATGAACTGGTCGAACTCCCTCTCGGTGACGCGGAACCAGAGTATCTCCTCGTCGCGGAACTTCTTCCACGGCTCGTAGACTTTCTTGAACTTCGGATTGGTCGCGGCGAAGCCGTCGTAAACCTCAACCGAGGCCTTGTAGCACGCCTGCATGATCTCGCGCGGGAACGGCCGCAGTATCACGCCGGCAGCGACGAGCCGGCGCAGCGCCGCTGGATTGAGCGCGTCGTACTTCGCCATGCAGTCGATGTTCGCCTCGGCGCAAGCTGCTTCGAGGATGGCCTGGTAGTCCTTGGGCAGTTCCTGCCATGCCTTGATGTTGACGAAGAGGTCGAGCTCCGGACCGCCTTCCCACCAGCCGGGGTAGTAGTAGTACTTGGCCACCTTGTACAACCCGAGCTTCTCGTCGTCGTAGGGACCGACCCACTCCGCGGCGTCGATGGTGCCCTTCTCGAGCGCAGGATAGATGTCGCCGCCGGCGATCTGCTGCGGGACGAGACCGAGCTTCTGCAGGACCACGCCGGCCGAGCCGCCGATGCGCATCTTGAGTCCCTTCATGTCGGCGACGGTCTTCAGCTCCTTGCGGAAGAAGCCGCCCATCTGCGCGCCGGTGTTCCCAGCGGGGATGTTGTAGACGTTGTACTCCTTCATGAACTCGCGCATCAGCTCGAGCCCGCCGCCGTGATACATCCATGCATTTTGCTGGCGGTCGTTCAGCCCGAAGGGGATCGCGCAGGCAAAGGCGAACGTCGGATCCTTGCCGAAGAAGTAATACGGTGCCGTGTGACAGCACTGGACCGTTCCGTTCTGCACGGCGTCTAGAACCTGCAGACCCGGCACGATTTCGCCGGCCGCGAAGGTCTGGATCTGGAACTTGCCGTTGGTTGCGGCGGCAACCCGCTTCGAAATCACTTCGCACGCTCCGAAGAGCGTATCCAGGCTCTTCGGCCAGCTGGCGGCCAGACGCCACTTCACCTCCGGCTGCGCGCCCTGTCCGATGGCCGGCGCAGCAAGCGCTCCGGCGGCAAGACCGACGCCCGCCTTCTTCAGAAACGATCGACGTTGCATAGAATGGAACCTCCTCCGAATGAAATCGAGCCCGCCGCGATTCTAACCCAATTCGCAGCCGGCACCTGTCCGCGCCCGGGCGCGCAGCCGGTTATGGCGAGAGCTTGCGCACGGCGTTGAACAGCCCCCACGCCCAGCCCGCCTGGCGTTCCAGTGTCTGCGTGAAACGGATGAGATAACGGGCGTTGCCGGTGTCGAGCTCGACCATGCCGCCGGGCAGAAAGCGATCGTCGGGGCCGATCAGGCTGCGCTGCGTCGCCTGGCGATTGTCCGGGTGCGCCGGAAGATAGAGTCCGAAAAACGGCCGCTCGAGACCGGCGCGACGCGCATCGAGCGGAGCGACCCAGCTTCGCAACAGCACGCGCACCATGCGTCGAGCGACGATCTCGACGCCGCAGATCACCTCCTCGACCTGCTGGCGCTGCATGCGGCGCACGACCGCGAGCGACCACACGTCGCCTTCGCGGAAGGCAAGCAGCTCGCCAAGCTTGGCCGGAGCGTCCTTGGCCGCCGCGATCATCCGGCACCCGGTCTCGCTGCGATCGACGAGCTTCCACTGCGAGCCGCGGACCCGGCGCGCGATCGATTCCGGATTGGCGTTCGGGGGCATGAGTTGCGTGACTTCGTCGTAGCTGTGCGTCGCTCCTGAGGACTTGGCCTCCGCTGACAGGTGTTCGACCTCGGCCACTGCGCGAGTGAGCGCCTGCAGGCCAACGACGACTCGCACTTCGGTCTCGCTTGCCTGGCGCGGCGAGCGCGGCGAAAAAGCGAGCGCTTCCGGGCCGTAGAGCGCGGCGAGCCGCATCAGCAGGAGCTTCTGCTCGCGTGGCGGCAGCGTGTTCATCGGCGGCGCCGACTCCTGTTCCGGCAGGATCCGCATCTTCTCGACCACGCGTGCGTAAACGGGGGTCGCGTCGAGGAACATGAGCCGTCCGGTGGCGCGCGCGCGCTCGTGGCGGCGCAGACCCTGCGTGCCCGACAAATCGACGTAGAAGGTCGCGCCGGTTCCAGGCGGCGGAACCAGCGTCAGCGAATGCGTCCACTCCTCGAGCGAGTGCCCCACCCACTCGACCTGATCGGGCGTGAAGCTTCCGCTGTCGAGGCGCATGAGGAGAAGCGCGCGGATGTATTCCTGCTCGAGCGAGGTCGCAGGCTGAGCAAACGAGCTCTCGTCGAGCGCAAGCGGCTCGCGCTGCCAGCCGCGCATGCGTGCGAACTCGTACATCTCGTGCAACTCGCGCCACTGCGCGGGAATCCAGTGGCCGTAGCGGAACAGGCGAAATTTGCCGTCGATTCCCTTGTAATGCGCGAGCCGCACGAGGACGCGCGGCAGGACCCCTCTCCAGCGCTTCTGCTCGCCGGCCGCATAGCCGGCCTTCAGCGCCGCCTGATAGGCGCTGGTGAATGCCTTGACTAGATCGAAGACGCCGTGCCAGAGCCGGGTCTCGACGCTGCTCGAGCGCTGGTAGTTGGCCGTGTATTGCGCGGTGAGGTGACTGATGATCGGCTCGAACCGGGCATCGACCCTGAGCAGCGCTTCGGCCTGCGCCGGGCCGATGCTGCGCCGGCTTCCGGGAAAGGACGAGACGAGATCGAGCGCTTCGCGCTGCATCGTGAGCGGGTCGCCCGTCGGCAGCGATGCGATCCACCGCGACGCCGACTTGCCGCCGCGCAGCGGATCGCGAAGCGAGCGTCGCCAGGCGCGCAGGCGCTCGCGGAAGGGTCGCCTGGCAGGCATCGTCACCGCTCGGGGAAGGCTAGCCACCGGCGACCGTCATCGAGCCGATCAGCACCGAGCCGCAGTGCCGGGAGCCGCGGCGGTCGACGTCGTTGCCGACCGCCACGATGTCGCGATACATCCCGGCGAGGTTGCCAGCGATGGTGATCTCCTCCACCGGGAAGGCGATCTCGCCGTCTTCGATCCAGTAGCCGGCGGCGCCCCGCGAATAGTCACCCGTGACCGGATTCACGCCCTGCCCGAGGAGCTCGGTCACGAGCAGCCCGCGATTCATCCGGCGCAGCAGCCCGGCGAGGTCTTCGTCGCCGTGACTGACGACGAGGTTGTGATTGCCGCCCGCGTTGCCGGTCGACACCAGCCCGAGCTTGCGCGCCGAGTAGCTGCCGAGGAAGTATCCGCGAACGATCCCATCGCGGACCACGTCACGCGGCTGCGTCGCCACGCCTTCGTCGTCGAAAGGCGCCGAGGCCTGCCCGCGCGGAAGATGCGGCTCCTCGCGAATCGAGACGCGCGGCGCGAAGACCTGCCGCCCGATGCTATCGAGAAGGAACGACGATTTTCGGTAGAGGCTCCCGCCGCTCACCGCATTGACAAAGTGGCCGATCAGCCCGGTGGCTACCGGCGCTTCGTAAACGACCGGGCAGTCCAGCGTCGCAAGCTGACGGGCGCCGAGCCGGCGCACCGTGCGCTCCCCGGCGATGCGGCCGACACGCGCGGCCGATTCGAGATCGTTCGGGGCGCGCGCCGAGGCGTACCAGTCGTCGCGCTGCATCGTGTTCCCGTCCTCGCCGATCACCGAGCAGTACAGCCCATGACGCGAGCTCGGATAGCCGCCGCAGAAGCCGTTGCTGTTGGCGTAGACGAATTCGGCTTCGTGCAGCGATACCGTGGCTCCCTCGGAATTGGTCAGGCGCGGATCGGCGGCAAGTGCCGCCGCCTCGCATTCGCGTCCCATGGCGATCGCATCCTCGACCGACAGATCCCAGGGGTGGTAAAGGTCGAGATTGCCCCAGCTTCGCGCGAGCAACGCCGGATCGGCCAGTCCCGCGCAATCGTCCTCCGCCGTATAGCGGGCGATGGTCAGCGCCTTGGTCACGGTGTCTGCAATCGCTTCAGGCGAAAAATCCGCCGTGCTCGCATGCCCGCGGCGCGTCCCCACATAGATCGTGACGCCAACGCCCTTGTCGCGGTTGTAGGCGATCGTTTCGACCTCGTCCTTGCGCACGGTCACGCTCAAGCCGAAAGCCTGCGAGACTTCGGTTTCGGCGGCGGTGGCGCCGCCGCGCTTCGCCGTGTCGAGCACCTGCGCCGCAATCGCCGATAGGGCGTCGCGAGCGAGGGGGAAGCGCGTAGCGGCAGAGACGGCGGCTGCAGTGGCGGTCATCGACGGACTCTCAAGCGTCTACCTGCGGTCGACCTGCGGGTGCGACCGAGTATCATAGCAAACGCCCTCCTCTCCGAATGCCGGCGATGCGACGACCCGACGAAACGCCCTCCGCGACCGTACAGGAGGCGCCGCCGGCGCCGTCCAAGACCCGCCGCAAGGCTGAAATGGACGCGCTGCAGGACCTGGGCGAGGAGCTCTTGCGCGTCGATCCGGCGCGGCTCGCCGAGATCGAGCTTCCCGAGCGCCTTATCGAAGCACTCGACGCGGCGCGGCGGATCACGCAACGCGAGGCACGGCGCCGCCAGCTGCAGTTCATCGGACGGCTCATGCGCGAGATCGATCCGGGACCGATCCGAGCCAGGCTCGCGCAATGGAGTGACGCGCCCAATCGCGAGAAAGCGCGGCTGCATTCGATCGAGCGCTGGCGCGAGCGCTTGCTGGCGGATGCGCGCGGGCTCGACGACCTCACCGCCGAATTTCCGGACGCGGACCGCGCCACTTTCGCCGCGCTCGTCGAGCGCACGCATCGGGAGCACGTCCGCAGCGCCGCGCCGCGCGCGTATCGCGAACTGTTCAGGGCGCTCGCTGCGCTCGTCGGTCACCGTGAGTGAGCCACAGCCTCTGCTGATCGGATTGGTATCGATCAGCGATCGCGCTTCCGCCGGCGTTTACGAGGACAAGGGCATCCCGGGACTCACCGACTGGTTTACGGCGGCGCTCAAGACGCCCTGGCGGATGGAAAAGCGGCTGATCCCCGACGAGCAGGCCACAATCGAGCGCACGCTGATCGAGCTCACCGACAGCGCCGGCTGCGCGCTTGTCCTCACCACCGGCGGGACCGGGCCCGCGCCGCGCGACGTCACGCCCGAAGCCACGCTGGCGGTCGCGCATCGCGTCCTGCCCGGCTTCGGCGAGCAGATGCGTCAGGTGAGCTTGAAGTACGTTCCGACCGCGATCCTTTCGCGACAGGTCGGCGCGGTGCGCGGACGCGCGCTCATCCTCAATCTGCCGGGGCAGCCCAAGGCGATCAAGGAAACGCTCGACGGAATCTTCCCGGCTGTCCCATATTGCATCGATCTCATCGGCGGGCCCTACATCGAGACGAACGAGAACGTCTGCAGGGTTTTCCGGCCGAAGAGTGCACAGCGTCCGGCCTGACCAGGGCCCGCTCGCCTTTGCATCCATAGTGTCAACAGGCCCTAATCAGCCGCCTCCCTTCGAGGGACGCAACCTCTACCTGACCGATCCGGCGCTGCAGGGCGCCGTGGCGCGCGAGGGCGGCGGCTGGGCGCACGATCGGCTCGCCGCGTGGGGCGCGACGCTCGGCCGCGCCGAGACCTTCGCGCTCGCGGCGCGCGCCAACCGTTTCGCGCCCGAGCTGCGCACGCATGACCGCTTCGGTGCTCGCATCGACGAGGTCGCCTACGATCCGTCGTGGCACGAACTGATGGTGCTCGCGACGCGCGAAGGCGAGCATTGCGCGCCCTGGCTCGAGCCGCGCGCCGGCGCTCAGGTCGCACGCGCCGCCGCGTATCTTCTGCACGCCGAGGTCGAAAACGGCACGCAATGTCCGCTGACCATGACCTATGCCGCGGTGCCGGTGCTGCAGCGATACGCTTCCTTGCTGCCCGCTCTCGCCGGCCCGTGGCTGCCGCGGGTGCTCGCGCGAGATTACGACCCGCGGTCGCTGCCGGTGGGCGAGAAGACTTCCGCACTGATCGGCATGGGAATGACCGAGCGGCAAGGCGGGTCCGACGTACGCGCCAATGCGACCGCTGCCGCGCCCGCAGACGACGGCAGCTACCGACTCACCGGCCATAAATGGTTCTTCTCCGCCCCGATGTGCGACGCGCACCTGGTGCTCGCGCAGGCGCCCGGGGGTCTGTCGTGTTTCTTCCTGCCGCGCCTCATGCCCGACGGTGCGAAAAACGAAGTGCGGATCCAGCGCCTGAAGGACAAGCTCGGCAACCGCTCCAACGCCTCTTCGGAAGTCGAGTTCGACGGCGCGGCGGCGTGGCTCCTCGGCGATGAGGGCCGCGGCGTCGCAGTGATCATCGAGATGGTTCAGCACACGCGGCTCGATTGCGCGATCGGCAGCGCGGGCCTCATCCGCGGCGCCGTGGCGCAGGCCTTGCATCACGCACGCCATCGCCGCGCGTTCGGAAGAACGCTCGCCGAACAGCCGCTCATGCAGAACGTGCTCGCCGACCTCGTGCTCGAAGCGGAGGCGGCGACGGCGCTTGCATTGCGCCTCGCGCGAAGCTTCGAGGCGGACTCTTCTTCGGCGGAAGCGGCGCTCTCGCGCCTCGCTACGCCGGCGATCAAGTACTGGATCTGCAAGCGCGCAACCGCGACCGTCGCCGAGGCCGCGGAGGTGCTTGGCGGCAACGGTTACGTCGAGGAGTGCCCGCTGCCGCGGATGCTGCGCGAGGCACCGCTCAATTCGATCTGGGAAGGCTCGGCCAACGTGATCTGCCTCGACGTGCTGCGCGCGGCCCGGCGCGAGCCGGCGGCGATCGATGCGCTCAAAGCCGAGCTTGCGCTCGCCCGCGGCGCCGATGCGCGCTTCGATCGTCACGCGACTGCGCTCTGCGAATCACTGCATCGAGCCGACTTCGACGAGCGCGACGCGCGGCGCGTGGCCGGAGCAATCGCGACTGCGCTCGCCGCATCGCTCCTGCTGCGACATGCGCCGGCGCCGCTGGCCGGAGCCTATTGCGCCTCGCGGCTGGGCGAGACCGGTGCGGCCTTCGGGACCCTGCCCCGCGAGTTCGATTGCGCTGCTATCCCAGCTCACCGCGCGTAGCGGCGTTCGAAAAAAAAGCGCCGGAGCGATTTGGCGCTCCGGCGCGTTGTGCGACTTCAGGAGATCAGCTCGTCGGGATGCCCAGCGTCTTCTCGGCCCGGCCGAGCGCGTCGAGCGATTCCTGATGCTTCCCTGCCTTGTGCAGGGCTTCGCCGTCGGCCCGATCCTTCTTGACCTGCGCCATTTGCGCGTCGGTGAGCTTCGGGTTCTTCGCCAGCGCGTCGTCGATTTTTTTCATTTCCTGCGGGCAGTGGAACGCCAACGCAGTGCCGGCAAACAGCATCGCAGCAGCGAACAGAGCGGTGCGAATCTTCATCGAACCTCCTTTTATGTCGAGAAGCGAGCGGGACCCCGCCAGCCGACGCCGGCTAGGATAGCGCAGCCCGATCGATTTGCAACCCCGTGCGCCGCGATCGTCCTGCAGGACACAAACGCGTCAGTGCTCGAGCAAGAGCTCGCTCCGACTCGCCGGATCCTGCCGGTAAAACTGTGTAAACAGCCGATAGACCTTCGGATATTCCATCCGCAGCAAGGTCGGCTCGGCGAAGAAGACTTCGGAGAGCACGGCGAAGAACTCCGCGGGACTCTCCGAAGCGTACGGATCGATCGCCGTGTCCTCGCCCTTTTCGACCCGCGCGCAGAAGTGCGCATACGCGTCGCTCATCGCCTTCTGCCAGCCCCGCCGCGGCATCTCCGGCGGCAGCGGCGGGAATCCGTTGGCTTCCCCGTTGCGCATATCGATCTTGTGCGCGAACTCGTGGATGACGAGATTCATCCCGGTGGCGGACCAATCGGCGCTCGCTACTATGTCGGGCCAGGAGAGGACCACCGGGCCTCCGGGCATGGCCTCCCCCACGAGCGGCTCGTCGCGGCGGTGCACGACTCCGGCCTCGTCCTCGTATTCGAGATTCGTGACGAACTCGTCAGGGTAGACAATCACGTTCTCCCAGCCGTCGTATAGGCGCTGATCGAGATTGAGCACCAGGACGCAAGCCTGGATCGCGATCATCGCACGCATGAGCGGCGTGACCTCGAAGCCTTCCGCTCCGACGATGCTCTTGTCGTTGAGGAACAGAACGACGCGCTCGCGCAGACGCTGGAGCTCGGGCTCGGTATACACGGCGAGGAAGGGCAGCGTCTCGAGCGCCTCGCGCCACAACGCTTCGGGAATCGCCGAGGAAGCGAGCGTTCGGCGCTCCCTCCATCTGCGAATTGCCTCGAACATGGTGGAACCTCACTCGCCGCGGAGCCGCAGGCCGAGTCAATCGTGATCGGGAACCGCCGGCGGGGGTTCGAGATCTATCTCCGAGTCATAGACCACGCTGCCGGCTCCCGTGAGAAGCCTGTCGGCTTCCGCCTCGGGCAGCGCCTCGACTTCCCGCAGCCGGCGAGCAATCGTCGTGCTCTTTCGCCCCGCCTCGTCGAGTGTCTTGGCCACGGCGTCGAGCCTGTCTTTGGTTTTCGCGAGGAGTTCGCCGAACTTGTCGAATTCCGTCTTCACCGCCGCGAGCACCCGCCAGACCTCGGTCGATCGTTTCTCGATCGCGAGCGAGCGGAAGCCTAGTTGCAGGCTGTTGAGGAATGCCATGAGACTCGACGGTCCGGAGAGCATGACACGGAAGTCTCGCTGCAGGACGTCTGCCAGGCCTGGCCGGGAAAGGGCCTCGGCGTACAGGCCTTCGGTAGGGATGAAGAGGATCGCGAAGTCCGTCGTGTGCGGTGGCTCGACGTATTTGTCACGGATCTTCTTCGCTTCCGCCTTGAAGAAGTCCTCGAGGGATTTGCGGCTCAACTCGACCGAGGCAACGTCTGCGCGCTCAATCGCGTCCTGCAGGCGCTGATAGTCTTCGAGAGGAAACTTGGCGTCTATCGGCAACCAGCACGGCACACCGTCGTCGTTGCGGCCCGGGAACTTGACGGCATACTCCACACGGGCGTCCTGGCCGGGTCGCGTAGCCACATTTTTCGCGAATTGACCTGGCGCAAGCATCTCTTCAAGCAGAGCGCCGAGCTGGACTTCTCCCCAGCCTCCGCGCGTCTTGACGTTGGCGAGCACGCGCTTGAGATCGCCGACGCCCGCGGCGAGCGTCTGCATCTCACCCAGGCCTTTGTGCACCTGCTCCAGCCGCTCCGAGACGAGCCGGAAGGATTCGCCGAGCCGCTGATCGAGAGTAGATTGCAGCCGCTCGTCGACGGTGGCACGCACCTGCTCGAGCTTCTGCGCGTTGTCGCTGCGCAAGAGCTCGAGCCGCTGCTCGACCGTCGTGCGCACCGCTTCGAGACGCTGCTCGTTGGACTGCGTGAGGGTGGCGAGCTGCTGCTGCAGCGTTTGCGCGAAGCGTCCGAGATTGGTTCCCAGCTCTTCACGCGTCGTCTTCGCGCTATGCGCAGCCTCCGCGCGCGCCTGAGCCAGCTCGGAGCGCAACTCGCGTTCCAGCCGCTCGTTTTGCGCGCTGATCGTATCCAGCCGTGGACCCACGTCGCCGCGCGACCCGGCGCCCGCACGGGTGAGAACGACCACGAGAGCGATCGCGGTCAGCGCAAGCGCAACGACGAGCACCATCAACAGCCAGGGAAATTCCACGCTTCCGAGTTTACGTGGTCAGTGCGAGCACGGCAAAGCGTGCTTTGCTATGCCGCTTCGCGGCTCGCTCGCTTGCGCTCGTGCGCGACGAGGTGCCGCTTGCGGATGCGGATCGATTTCGGTGTGACTTCGACCAGCTCGTCGTCGGCAATGAACTCGACCGCGTACTCGAGCGTGAGCGGGATCGGCGGCGTCAGAAGGATCGCCTCGTCCTTGCCCGCCGCGCGAATGTTGGTGAGCTGCTTGGTCTTGATGGGGTTGACCACGAGGTCGTTGTCGCGGCTGTGAATGCCGATCACCATGCCCTCGTAGACACGCTCGCCGGGCGAGACGAACATGCGGCCGCGCTCCTGCAGCTTCCACAGGGCGTACGCCACCGCTTCCCCGGCTTCCGCCGAAACGAGCACGCCGTTCCGCCGCTCCGGGATGTCGCCCTTCACGGGGGCGTAGCCGTCGAAGACGTGGCTCGACAGGCCGGTACCCCGGGTCAGGTTCATGAACTCGCCCTGGAATCCGATGAGCCCGCGCGCCGGGACGCGATAGTCGAGACGGGTGCGGCCGCGGCCATCCGACTCCATGTGGGTGAGCTCGCCGCGCCGCGTGCCCAGCGCCTCCATCACCGCGCCCTGATGCGCATCCTCGACGTCGACGGTGAGTTGCTCGAAGGGCTCACGGCGTTCCCCGTCGACGTCGCGCACCACCACGCGCGGCCGCGACACCGCCAGCTCGTAGCCCTCGCGCCGCATGTTCTCGACGAGGATGGTGAGGTGCAGCTCGCCGCGCCCATAGACGGTGAATACGTCGGTGTCGCCGGTTTCTTCGACGCGCAGCGCGACGTTGGTGAGAAGCTCGCGCTCCAGCCGCTCGCGCAGGTTGCGGCTGGTGACGTACTTGCCGTCGCGACCCGCAAGCGGCGATGTGTTGACCTGGAATTGCATCGACAGCGTCGGCTCGTCGACCGCGATCGGCGGCAGCGCCTCCGGGCGCTCGACGTCCGCCAGTGTCGTGCCGATGTGCAAGTCGTCGATCCCGGTGACGAGCACGATGTCGCCGGCCGCCGCGGTTTCGAGCGCCTTGCGCTCCAAACCGGAGAAGCCGAGAACCTGCCCCACGCGGGCGCGCCTCGGCTCGCGTGCGGCGTCGAGGACCATGACTTCCTGACCCGAAACGATGCGTCCGCGGCGGATGCGGCCGATGCCCAGGCGTCCGACGTAGCTCGAATAGTCGAGCGCGCTCAGCTGCAGCTGCAGCGGCGCGTTCGGGTCCCCCGCCGGGGCCGGCACGTGCTTCAGGATGGCCTCGAACAGAGGCCGCAGGTTGCGCCGCTCACCGAGATCGTCGCCGGCGGGTGTCGTCGGCAGCTCGCGGACTTCCGTGACCGCCCAGCCGTACAGCGCGGACGCGTAAACCACAGGAAAGTCGAGCTGCTGCTCGTTGGCGCGCAAGCGGTCGAACAGCTCGAAGGTCTGGTTGACCACCCACTCGGGTCGAGCACCGGGCCGGTCGACCTTGTTCACGACCACGATGGGCTGCAGCCCGAGCGCGAGCGCCTTGCGCGTGACGAAGCGCGTCTGCGGCATCGGACCGTCGACCGCATCGACGAGCAGCAGCACGCCGTCGACCATGGACAGAACGCGTTCGACTTCGCCGCCGAAATCGGCGTGACCAGGCGTGTCGACGATGTTGATGTGTGTGTCGCCGTACTCGAGCGCGCAGTTCTTGGCGAAGATGGTGATCCCGCGCTCGCGCTCGAGGTCGTTGCTGTCGAGCACCCGTTCCGCGATGTGCTGATGGGCAGCGAAGGTCCCGGCCTGGGCCAGCAGCTTGTCGACCAGCGTCGTCTTGCCGTGGTCGACGTGGGCGATGATGGCGATGTTTCGAAGCTTTCGGGCCATGCTGCGTCGCGAAAAGAAAAACGTTAGATTTTACCAGCCGAGCCGCTCGCACGGCAAAATAATTTGGAGAATCCGATGTTTACGTGTATGATGCAAGGCACTCGGCGGCCGTTCCGGTCACCGCCGATCTTTCGAGGGACGGACCCGAAGCTTAGGTTCTGCCTCGCCAACGTGTCTTTGACGTGTCGCCGCCTGGACCGGAAGCTTGCGAAGCGCAAGCGGGCCGCGCCCAGGAGTTCAATGAATGAGCGATAGCGCGAGCTTTGCCGCGCTCGGCCTGCGGCCGGAGATCCTCCGTGCCGTGGCCGAAGCAGGTTACACCACGCCCACGCCGATCCAGACGCAGGCGATCCCTCTGATCATGGCAGGCAAGGACGTGATGGGCGGTGCCCAGACAGGCACCGGCAAGACGGCTGGTTTCGCCCTGCCGATCCTGCACAAGCTCGCCCCGACCGCCAACACCAGCCCGTCGCCGGCGCGCCATCCGGTCCGGGCGCTGATCCTTACGCCGACGCGCGAGCTCGCGATCCAGGTCGAGGAATCGATCCGCACCTACGGCAAGCACAGCGGACTCCGGTCGACGGTGGTCTACGGCGGCGTCGACATCAAGCAGCAACTGCCCATCGTGCGCGGTGGAGTCGAGATTCTGGTGGCGACACCCGGACGACTTCTCGATCACGTGGAGCAGAAATCGGTCTATCTGGGCCAGGTCGAGATCTTCGTCCTCGACGAAGCCGACCGCATGCTCGACATGGGCTTCATTCCCGACATCAAGCGCATCATGGCGCTGCTTCCCGCTACGGTGCGCCGGCAGAATCTCCTCTTCTCCGCGACCTTCTCGGACGAAATCAAGAAGCTCGCCGACGCGCTCTTGAACGAGCCGCAGCTGATCGAAGTCGCGCGGCGGAACACGACGGCGGACACCGTCGTGCAGAGCGTGTACAAGGTCTCTGTCGAGCAGAAGCGCGCGCTCTTGAAGCACATCGTGACATCGCGCGACCTGTGGCAGGTGCTCTGCTTCGTGCGCACGAAGCACGGCGCCTCACGATTAGCCAGAGCGCTGCAGAAGGACGGATTGCTGACGACCGCGATCCACGGCGACAAGAGTCAGGCAGCGCGACTCGAAGCGTTGGACGAGTTCAAGGGCGCCAAGGTGCAGGTGATGGTCGCCACGGACGTCGCCGCGCGCGGGCTGGACATCGACGATCTGCCGCTGGTCGTTAATTACGATATGCCGTACGTCCCGGAGGACTACATCCATCGCATCGGCCGTACAGGCCGTGCCGGTTTGACGGGCGAGGCGGTTTCGTTCTGCGCGCCAGAGGAAGAGAAGCTGCTCGTCGAGATCGAGCGCCTGCTGAAGCGCCGGATTCCGGTTGCGCTCCCCGACGGATTCAGCTCCGAGCACCGAAGGCACGAGCCGAGCCCGCATCGGGCGCCGGCGCGCGCCGCTCCGACGCCCACTCATCACGAAGCACGCGCTCAAGCCACAGAACCGCGCCACGAGCCGCGCAGCCCGCGCGAAGACCGTCACGCGCCAGCCTCGGGACTCACGACGCCCTCCGCTCCGCGCCACCGCGGGCATGCCCAGCCGCGGCCGATTCCTGCGTTGCTGCTCAAGCGGCGCGTGCCCGAGCCCGAGAGCGCCTGATCATGGCCTCAGGCCGTTAGCCGTTCAAGCTGCGGCTTGAGTTTTTCGAGCGCGGCCTGAAACCCGGCGAGACGCTCGCGCTCCTGGGCAACAACCTGCGGCGGTGCGCGGGAAACGAACGCCTCATTGGCCAGTTTGCCCGTAACCTTTGCGATCTCTCCCTCGAGGCGGGCTATCTCGCGGCCAATGCGTTCGCGCTCTGCGATCGGGTCGACTTCGACGTCCAGCATAACCCGCAGCGGATACACGACGGCGACCGGGGCAAGCGATGAAGGAAGCCGATCGACGATCTGTACTTCGGACAGCTTCGCCAACGCCTTAAGGTAGGGTCGCAATGCCGATGCACCGACTCCCGCAGTGTCTCCGTCGATCAGGGCGCGGACCTTCGTCGCAGGCGAGAGGTTCATCTCGCCCCGTAGCGAGCGGCAGGTATCAACCAGCCCCATGAGAGTCGCGACCTGCGTCGACTCGGTTGGCGCAAGCTTCGAGAAATCCGCCATGGGATATGGCTGCACCGACACGGACTTGCCGCTCTTCGCCGCGAGCGGCGCAATTGATTGCCAAAGCTCCTCGGTGATGAAGGGTATGAACGGATGTGCGAGCCGCAAGATCGTTTCAAGGACGCGCACAAGCGTACGGCGCGTTCCCCGCTGCTGATCGTCGTCACCGATCGCGAGTGAGACCTTCGCGAGTTCCAGATACCAGTCACAGAATTCGTTCCACACGAACTCGTACAGAGCCTTGGCTGCCAGATCGAATCGATACGCGGCAAGCTGCGAGTCGATTTCTTCCTCTGCGTTCTGCAGCTGGGCGACGATCCACTTATCCGGGAAGGAGAGCTGAGCGGGCTTCCTCTCATCGAGGCCAACGACCTTTCCCTCGACGTTCATCAGCACGAACCGAGCGGCGTTCCACAGTTTGTTGCAGAAATTGCGGTAGCCGGCGCAGCGATTGAGATCGAAGTCGAGCGTGCGCCCAAAGGTAGCGAGGCTCGCGTAGGTAAAGCGCACCGCGTCCGCCCCAAAAGCCTGGATGCCGTGCGGGAATTGCCGCCGCGTTCGCTTTTCGATCGCCTCGCGTTGCTTCGGGAGCAGCAAACCCGCCGTCTGCTTGGCGATGAGCGAGTCGAGATCGGTGCCGTCGATCAGATCCAGCGGGTCGAGAATGTTGCCTTTCGATTTCGACATCTTCTGCCCTTCCTCGTCGCGCACGATCGCGTTGATGTACACGTCTCGGAACGGCCGCTTGCCGGTGAAGTAGGTCGTCATCATGATCATGCGCACGACCCAGAAGAAGATGATGTCGAAACCGGTGATGAGCACCGACGAGGGCAGGAATGTCCTGAGCTCGCGCGTCTCCTCCGGCCAGCCGAGCGTCGAGTGGCACCACAGCGCCGAGGAGAACCAGGTGTCGAGGACGTCCTCCTCCTGCCGGAGCAAGCTCGCCGGTTTTCCTGCTTGTCGCGCGGCTTCCTCGGCGTTGCGCGCGACGAAGATGTTCCCCGCGTCGTCGTACCACGCCGGGATGCGGTGGCCCCACCAGAGCTGGCGCGAGATGCACCAGTCGTGCACGTTCTCGAGCCAGTGGTTGTAGGTCGAGGTCCAGTGCTCGGGAACGAAGGAAATCTTGACCGGCGCTCCCGTGTCGAGGTCCGGGATGCTCGCGTTGACCGCCTCAAGACAGATCTGCTGGAGCGTCTTGCCGGGGAAGAACGGATGATCCGCCGGTGCCGGCTTGGTCATGGCGACGAACCATTGATCGGTCAGCATCGGCTCGATGACCTCGCCGGTTCGCTCGCATCGCGGCACCACCATGCGATGCGTCTTCTCGCCGGCGACGAGGCCCGCAGCCTGCAAGTCGGCTAGCACCGCCTTGCGCGCCGCGTAGCGATCGAGCCCGCGATACTTCGCCGGAGCGTTGTCGTTGATCGCGGCCTGCAGCGTGAAGATCGTGAGCGGCTCGAGACCGTGACGCTGCGCGACCTCGTAATCGTCGAAATCGTGGGCGGGCGTGATCTTCACTGCGCCGGTGCCGAAGTCCTTGTCGACCGATGCATCGGCGATCACCGGGATGCGGCGGCCGGCAAGCGGCAGCTCTACCTCCTTGCCGACGAGGCGCGCATAACGCTCGTCGTCGGGATTGACCGCCACGGCGACGTCGCCCAGCATCGTCTCCGGGCGCGTGGTCGCGACCGCGATGAATCCGCTGCCGTCGGCGAGCGGATAGCGGATCTCCCACAGCTTGCCGCTCTCTTCCTCCTTTTCCACTTCGAGATCGGACACCGCGGTGCTCAGCGCCGGATCCCAGTTGACCAGCCGCTTGCCGCGATAGATAAGCCCGTCCCTGTACAAGCGGACAAAGGTCTCGATGACCGCGTTCGACAGCCCCTCGTCCATGGTGAAACGCTCGCGCGACCAGTCGCCCGAGGCGCCGAGACGGCGCATCTGATTGGTGATGGTCGATCCCGACTCGCGCTTCCACTCCCATACCCGCTCGACGAAGCGCTCGCGCCCGAGCGCGAGCCGCGTCGTGCCTTCCGCGCGCAATTGATTCTCGACCACGATCTGGGTGGCGATCCCCGCGTGATCGGTGCCGACCTGCCAGAGGGTGTTGTCGCCGCGCATGCGATGCCAGCGCACGAGGAGGTCCATCAGCGTCTGCTGGAACGCATGCCCCATGTGCAGCGTTCCGGTGACGTTGGGAGGAGGAAGCTGGATGCAGAACGCCGAAGCGCCGTCGCGCCACGACGGCTTGAAGAGCCCCTGCGACTCCCAGAACGGATACCACCTCTGCTCGATCGCGAGCGGCTCGAAGGTTTTGGCGAGCGTCATGGAATCGAGCGAGGAACTCTTGGCAAGCGTTGAATTATAGCCAATGGACGCCACGCGCCGTGCGGCGCGGCCCGCGTGGCAGGCGGGTGATACGACCTCGGATTGAAGCTACTTGCTCGACGCAACGGCTTCCGCGTCGGTCATCCGATAAAGCACGCCCGCGGGGTCGTCCTTCAGCACCTCGAACCGGCCCGCGACGACGATCGGCTCGAAGCCGTACGCGAGCGCCTTCTTCGCGCGCACCTCGACCAGCGCGTCGGGGCCGGCCGGAAGGCAGAACGGACAATGCGGCGGGACCGCCGAAAGCAGGAAATGCTTCTGATCCGCGCCCATGTCGAGCGGGATGATGAAACCGTAGATGCGCACGGGCTTCCGGTCGAGACCGAGAATGTCCTTGGAGAACTCCGGCACCATCTTGTTGCCCTTCTTCACCGGCTCGACCTGGGCCAGCGTGCGCCACGAAACCACGCCCTGCATCTCGGGCAGGAGCGTCGAGGAGTAGTCCGCCGCGCTCGGCAATCCCGTCGCCGGCACGTCGCTATTGAACGCAGCGGCCGGCAGGGCCGCGGCAGCCAGCGCCGAGGCGAGGAGGAGGTGCAGAAGACGAGACATGAAGTCGGTCCGAATCGTGTGCTGGAAAGTCGAAAATTATACCTCTCTCGAGCGAACCGCGCCAAGGATTCCAGAGTCAGAGTCTGGGTACCAAGGCTTGTTCGCTGTCCTACGGATGAGAATGAGTTATCATTATCGTCTGCCAATTCATCGGTCTCCTCACCTCCGCACTACCATGGCCGTCCAGCGCGAGACGCGGCAGCGCGTTGCCATCCGCTCGGTGCTCCGCGGCGCAAAGCGTCCGTTGTCGCCGCACGAGGTCCTCGCGCAGGCCCGCCTCGCGGTGCGCGCGGTGGGCATGGCGACCGTTTATCGCAATTTGAAGCGGCTCGTCGCCGAAGGAACGGTCCATGTGATTCATCTGCCGGGCGAGAGCCCACGTTACGAGCCTTCGTCGCTCGCGCATCACCATCACTTCCAGTGCACCCGCTGCGATCGCGTCTTCGACGTTCCCGGTTGCAAGGGAACGCTGCGCCACCGGCTGCCGAGCGGCTTTACCGTCGAGCATCACGACGTGACGCTGTACGGGCGCTGCGCGGATTGCAGAGCGCACGAGCGGCGAGACCCGCGATGATTCGCGTCGAGCAGCTCCACTTCGGCTACAACGGCGGCGAAGAGGTGCTGCGGCTCGAGCATTTCGTCCTGGAGCCCAAGAGCAACGTTCTCGTCGTCGGCCCATCGGGCTGCGGCAAGACCACCCTCCTCCATCTCATCGCCGGCCTCCTGCTGCCGACGCGCGGCTCGGTCGTCGTCGATGATCAGGATCTGTCGGCCCTGTCGCCGCCGGCGCGCGATCGCTTCCGCGGCCGGCACATCGGCATCGTGCTGCAGCAGTTTCATCTCCTGCCGACGCTGACCGCGATCCAGAACCTGCTGGTGGCGCAGAGCATCGCCGGCCTTCCCGTCGACCGTCACGCGGCTCAGCAGATGCTCGAGGCGCTCGACGTCGCCGAGCGGTCCGAAGCCTACCCGCATCAGCTCTCGGTGGGCCAGCAACAACGGGTCGCGATCGCCCGGGCGCTGGTCAACCGTCCCAAGCTGCTGCTCGCCGACGAGCCGACTTCCAACCTCGACGACGAATCCTGCACCGCGGTGGCCGATCTCCTGCTCGACGCCGCGCAGCGGCACGGCGTGTCGCTCGTCATCGCCACGCACGACAACCGCCTGAAGGCGAAGGTCCCGCATCAGCTGGCCCTGCCTCGCCGGCCGGGGGCCTCGGCCACATGAGCCCGCTTCAGCTCGCCTGGAGCTATCTACGCGCACGACCGCTGGGGACGCTCCTGAACGTTCTTCTGCTCGCGCTGGGCGTGGGAACGATCGGTTTCGTGCTCATCGTGAATGGACAGGTCGGCGACAGCCTCACCCGCGACGCGCAGGACGTCGATCTCGTGGTCGGCGCCAAGGGCAGCCCGATCCAGCTCATGCTGGCGGGGATCTTCCATCTCGATGTGCCCACCGGCAACATCCCGCTTGCCTCCGCGCAGGAGCTCGCCAGGAACCCGCTGATCAAGCGCGTCATTCCGGAATGCCTCGCCGACAGTTTCCGCGGCTTCTGGATCGTCGGCACCACGCACGATTACATCGACCTCTACCACGGCCAATTCGCAGCGGGCCGCGCCTGGGACGATCGCATGCAGGCGGTGCTGGGCGCGACGGTCGCGGCGCATACGAAGCTCGGGCTCGGCGATCGCTTCGTCGGCTCGCACGGCTTGGCCGAGGGCGGTCCCGTGCACGGCGACTCCGTCTATACGATCGTCGGCGTGCTCAAGCCCACAGGCACGGTGCTCGACCGCGTGGTGCTCGTGAATCCGGAGAGCGTCTGGTTCGTCCACGAGGGCAATATCACCGACCCCGAAGAGATGAAGGTGATCGCGGCGGAGCGCCAGGTGACCGTTCTTCTCGTGCAGTACGCGACTCCGCTCGCGGCGGTCTCGCTGCCGCGGAAGATCAACTCGGAGACCAACATGCAGGCGGCCTCGCCCGCCTATGAGACCGCTCGGCTCTTCAAGATCGTCGGCGTCGGTGCCGACGTGATCCGCGCCTTCGGCGGAGTTGTGCTCGCCACGGCGGCGCTGTCGCTCTTCATCGCGCTTTACCACGCGCTCAACGAGCGCGCCTACGACATCGCCGTCCTGCGCACCCTCGGCGCGCGCCCGGCGAGCATCGCCATCATGATGCTGCTCGAGGCGATGATCCTGGCTCTGCTCGGCGGCGTGCTCGGACTGCTGCTGGCGCACAGCCTCGCCGCGGTTCTCGCCTGGTGGATGGCGCGCCAGGAGAGCCTTCCCATCAATCCATGGGCGGTCTCAGCGCAGGAGCTGTGGCTGCTCGTGCCCTCGTTCGCAGCCGCGCTTCTTGCGGCTCTGCTGCCCAGCTGGCGCGCGGCGCAGGCGAACATCTCGGCCACGCTCGCGCGCCGCATTTGAAACCTCAAATGAAGGAGACAGCAATGAAGAGAATCCTGCTCGGACTCGCGCTGTGCTGCACGGTTTCGACGCTGGCGGTCGCCGCCGACGCGCCCGCCACGAAGAGCCCGGCGAAACCTGCGACTTCCAAGGTCGATCCTGCCCTCGAGGCGGCGCACACCAAGGAGGACGTGCGACGCCACCGCATCATGGCCGCGGCACACGAAGCCGCAGCGAAGTGCCAGGAATCGGGCAAGGACGAGGATTACTGCAATGCGGAGCTGGCCAAGGCGTGCCAGGGCATCGCCTACGGCAAGCACTGCGGCATGAAGCACCCGGACTGATCGCACGCGATGGATCGTCCCCGGGCGCGCGCCTCGACGTCGGAGATGCGCTGGTTCACCGGCAGCGCGCTGCTCGCGCTTGCGCTGGTTCTCCCCGCAGTGCACGCCGAACCAGTCAAGGTCGTCGCGGCCGAGAAGGTGTATGGGGACATCGCCGGGCAGATCGGCGGCGCGAGCGTCGCGGTCGTGAGCATCCTGATCCATCCTAATCAGGATCCCCACGAGTTCGAAGCGGGCGCGGCGACGGCGCGATTGATCGCCGACGCGAAGCTCGTGATCTACAACGGCGCCGACTACGACCCCTGGGCCGCGAAGCTCGTCTCGGCTTCGAGATCGCGATCGCGAGAAGTCATTGAAGTGGCCAGGCTCTTGCACAACGTCCCTGGAGCCAATCCGCACGTCTGGTACGACACCGCGACCGTCTCCGCGCTCGCGGCCGCGCTGTCCGCCAGGCTGGGCCGCCTCGATGCGGAACACGGCCCGGATTACGCCGGTCGGCTCGCGACCTTCGAGGCGGCGATGGCGAAGCTGCGCGAGAAGATCGCCTCGATGCAGGCCAAGTACGCGGGGACCGCCGTGACTGCGACCGAGCCCGTCTTCGACTACATGGCCGACGCACTGGGCCTGAAGATGCGTAACGGCCGCTTTCAACTCGCCGTGATGAACGGCACCGAGCCGAGTGCGGCATCGATCGCCGCGTTCGAACGCGACCTGCGAACGCGCACGGTCAAGGTGCTCCTCTACAACACGCAGACGGGTCACGCACTGGCCGAGCGCATGCGCGCCATCGCGCGCGAGTCCGGCGTGCCCATAGTCTCGGTCACCGAGACCGAACCCGAGGGACAGCGCTACCAGGAGTGGATGGCCTCGCAGCTCGACGCGCTCGATCGCGCGCTCGGCGCCCGATGAGCGCTTACGCGATCGAGCTCGAGCGCGTGACGCTCGCGCGCGACGAGCGCGTCGTGCTCTCCGAGGTCAGCGCCGCGATAACGCCGGGGGAATTCGTCGGCGTGTTCGGTCCCAACGGCGCGGGCAAGACGACGCTTCTCCAGGCAATCCTCGGTCTTCTTCGCCCGAGCGCAGGTCGGATCCGCGTCTTCGGCGAGCTGCCCGCGCGCGGCTTTCGTGAAGCGGGCTATCTCCCCCAGCAACGCGGCTCCACCGCGGACGTCGGCCTGAGTGGACGGGGTTTCGTGGCGAGCGCCTTCGAGGGCGAGCGCTGGGGTCTGCCGCTGCCGGGCCGATTCGCCGCGGCGGAAGTCGATCGCGTCATCGCCACCGTGGAGGCGCAGGCGCTTGCCGAGCGAGCGCTGTGCGAGCTCTCGGGCGGCGAGCTGCAGCGTCTTCTTCTCGCTCAGGCGCTCCTCAGCCGGCCGAAACTGCTGCTGCTGGACGAGCCGCTGATCAGCCTCGACCCGCACTTTCAGCAGGCGATCGTCGCGCTGGTCAAGCGCATTCAGCAAGCCGAGGGCGTGACCGTCCTCTTCACCGCGCACGAGCTGAACCCGTTGCTCGGCGCGATGGACCGCGTGCTCTACCTCGCCCGGGGTCGCGCCGCGCTCGGCTCGGTCGACGAGGTGATCACTTCGGAAGTGCTGTCGCGGCTTTACGGAGCGCCCATTGACGTACTGCGCGTGAATGGCCGGATCGTCGTCGTCTCGGCCGACGGCGTGGTCGAAGCCGACGCCCATCGTCACGATGAGCACCATGCTTGAGTACGAATTCATGCGCACCGCCTTCCTCGCGGGCGGCGTGGTCGCGATCGTGGGCGGCGCAGTCGGCTACTTCCTCGTGCTGCGAAACCTCGCCTTCGCCGGACACGCGCTGTCGCACGTGGGATTCGCGGGAGCGACGGGTTCCGTGCTCCTCGGCCTGAGCCCGCTGTGGGGGCTCCTCGCGTTTACGCTGGCGGCGGCGATCGCGATAGGGTGGCTCGGCGCGCGGCTGCGCAACCGCGACGTCGCCGTCGGCATCATCCTTTCGCTCGCGCTCGGCCTGGGCGTGCTGTTCCTCTACCTCTACTCGACGCACGCCACGCAAGCGACCACGATCCTCTTCGGCAACGTGCTGAGCGTCGGATTCGATACGCTGTGGGCGCTGCTCGCCTTGAGCGTCGTGAGCCTGGGCGCGCTCGCCATCATCTCGCGACCATTGCTCTTTGCCACGCTCGCCCCCGAGCTGGCGGAGGCGAAAGGCGTATCGCTGCGGCTGATGTCGGTTCTCTTTCTCGCCGTCGTGGCCATTGCGGTCGCGGAGGCGGCGCAGGTGGTCGGCGTGCTGCTGATCTTCGCGCTTATGGTCGGTCCAGCCGCCGCATCGCTGCGGCTCACCTCGAGCGTGGGCTGGGGCATCGGCCTCGCCGTGCTGCTCGCGCTCGCAGAGACCTGGGCGGGCATCGCGCTCGCCTACGCAACGGACTGGCCGGCGAGCTTCTGGATCGTCGTATCGAGCTGCCTCGTCTATTTCGCCAGCGCGATCAAACGCCCCGCGCGGCAGGCTGAGCGCGGACTCACCGACTGAAAGACTAAACGTCCCGCCCCACCGCCCGCGCCACCCCGCGAAGCTGTTGCATCAGCGTCGTGAATTCGCCCGGCGTCAACGCCTGGTCCGCATCGCACAAGGCCTCGCACGGATTCGGGTGCACCTCGATCAGCAGCCCATCGGCGCCCGCAGCGAGTGCGGCGCACGCGAGCGCGGGCACCAGCCAGGCCTTGCCACCGGCGTGCGACGGATCGACGATCACCGGGAAATGCGTCTCGCGCTTGAGCATCGGCACCGCCGTAACGTCGAGCACGTTGCGGTACGCGGTCTCGAAGGTGCGTATGCCGCGCTCGCAGAAGATGATGTTGTGATTGCCGCCGGCGGCGACGTACTCGGCCGCCATCAACCACTCGTTGAGCGTGGCCGACATGCCGCGCTTGAGGATCACCGGCTTGTTGGTGCGCCCGACCTCCTTCAACAGATCGAAGTTCTGCATGTTGCGGGTGCCGATCTGGATCACGTCGACGTCGTATTGCAGGAAGGTTTCGAGCATGCGCGGATCCATGAGCTCGGTCACGATCGGCAGGCCCTGCTCGTCAGCCGCATTGCGCAGCAGCTCCAGTCCGTTCACCCCCATGCCCTGGAAGGTGTAGGGACTCGTGCGCGGCTTGAATGCGCCGCCGCGCATGAGCCGCGCGCCCGCGGCCTTCACGCCCGCGGCGGCGGCCGACATCTGCGGCGCCGTCTCGACCGAGCACGGACCGGCGATCACCTGCACCGTTTCGCCGCCGAAGGGCACTCCGGAGACGTCGATCACCGTGTTCGCCTTGTGCCACTCGCGCGCCACGATCTTGTACTGCTTCAAAATGTGCATCGACTTCTCGACGCCGGGCATCGGGTCGAACATTTCCGGGTCGAGCTTGCGCTCGTCGCCGACGGCTCCGATCAGCGTGCGCTCGGTGCCACGCGAAACGTGCACCTGCAGGCCATGCGCAATGATCTTGGCTTCAACCGCCTCGATGGCCTCTTCGGTCGCTTCGGGTTGCATGACGATGATCATGGTCGATCCTCCAAAAAAATCGGGCGGCCTCTTGGGCCGCCCGATGGTGCTTGAAAGCTTAAATTTCTGGGTTATCGGTAAGCGCGGCCCTGGGATGCCATCCCATAGAAGAAATACCAGACGTACCCCGCGTTGTAAGTCATATCGAGTATTGGCTGCGCATTGACGAACTTAGTTTAACACAAGGCGCTAGGGAAGCTTGTGCTGCTGCTCGCGCCACTGCGCGATCTCGCGCTCGATCGCCTCCGCGACGTAGCTGCGCACGAGCTGTCCGACGTGATCGTTGATGGCCTCGACCAGCTCGCGGCCTGCGTCCGCGACGATCGGTTCGAGATGCGCAGCGAGCTGCGCCTTCAATCCGGTATCGGTGAAGAGATCGAGCCGCTGCAGCACCTGCATCGAAATCTGCTCGGCCAGCGCGCGCCAGCGCTCCTCCTCTTCGGCGGCCGGGGCTTCGCTGCGGAGGACAGGCTCGGGCCGCGGGGCCTCCAGCGGCGGCACCCATTGCGCAGGCGGAGGCGTGGGCGCCGATCCAGCCGCGCGGAGCGTCCGCGTGACCGTCAGATCGGGTTCGTCCATGGAACCTGGCGGCTCCGCCGTAGGCTCGCGGGCGCGCAAGGTGACCGGGGGCACGACCGCCGTCGTATCCGGCGACGGACCGGTGATGCTATGCGGGGCAGGATCGATCGTGTCCGGACCGAACCAGAGCAAGGGCTCGCCTTGCACCTGCTCGGGAGGCGCCGGTGGGATGTCGACCGAGAGCTCTTCGACCACGTCGGTCAGCACCGGCGGCTCGACCGACAGCGCCTGACGCGTCACCGGCCCTTGCGTTGCAGCCTCGTCGCGCTGAACCTGCGCCCCGAGCGGAATCGGGGCGGAGGCGCGTGGTTCGCGCGGCGCAGCGACCGAAGGCGGCTCGACAACGTCGGTCAGCATCGGAATGTCGGTGTCGGCGGCACGATTGCGCCGCATCAGGGCATCGGCCTGCTCGAGCAATTCGCGCGCGGTGGGCATTAACCGATCTCCGCCACGTTGTGCGTGCGCAACTCGTAGCCGCGTTCGCGATAGAAACGGTAGCGCTCGCGCCCCGCCGCGGCCTCCTTGTCCTCGATGCCGACGATCTCGGCGAGACGCTCGAAGCGCGCGAAGAAGCTCGGCGGCGTGGCGGTCAGGTTGATCAGAACCGACGCGGCACCGGGGTGCTCTTCGCTATGATCGACCCAGATCGGCGTCTCGGCGGCCAGAGCGCTGTCCACGCGGCAATGGGGCAGAAACGCGATCGGCGGCTTCAGCCACAGCCGGCGGTCGAGAGCATCGGTGGTGGCCGCGTCGGGGGTGAGCACCCGCACCCGCCCGT
>DATJWL010000169.1:0-7938 GCA_035501215.1 Casimicrobiaceae bacterium | reverse complement strand
GGCGGCGAGCAGCAGATGCTCGCCATCGGCCGGGCGCTGCTGACCACTCCCGATGCGCTGCTTCTCGACGAGGCGACGGAGGGACTCGCGCCCCTCATCGCGCAGGAGATCTGGCGCGTGATCGGCTCGATTCGCGAGGCTGGCGTGGCCACGGTGATCGTCGATCGCAATGTCGCAACGGTGCTCGCACACGCCGACCGCGGCGTCATTCTCGTCAAGGGCGAGGTCGTGGCCGATCTGCCGAGCACCGAGCTCTCTTCGCGCACCGAGCTTCTGCACAGGCATCTCGGGGTTTAGCGCTCTGATGGCGTTCGTCACCGCGGGCGGGCATCGCCTCGAATACGCGTGGTTCGGACCGCGGCGCGCTTGCGCCCCGATCGTGATGTTGCACGAGGGCCTCGGATCGCTCTCTCTGTGGAAGGATTTTCCGCAGCGGCTCGCCGCTGCCACCAAGCGCCGCGTGCTCGCGTATTCGCGTTACGGCTATGGCGCGTCCGATCCTCTTACCGGACCGCGCGGCGTCGACTTCATGCACGTCGAGGCGCTCCAGACGCTCCCCGAGCTGCTCGACGCGCTCGAGGTGCGCGACCCGGTTCTGTTCGGTCACAGCGACGGCGCCTCGATCGCGCTCATCCACGCCGCGTGCTCGCACCGGAGCGTGAGCGCGGTGATCGCGCTCGCGCCGCATGTGTTTGTCGAGCGCCACGGCGTGGAGGCCATTGCAGACACGCGGCTCGCGTATCTCGATGTCGATGGTGAACTGCGCGGCAAGCTCGCGCGTCGCCACGCCGACGTCGAAAGCGCGTTCTGGGGCTGGAACGACATCTGGCTCAGCCCGGAGTTTGTCGCCTGGAACATCGAAGCCCTGCTGCGGGAGATCACCTGTCCGGTGCTCGCGATCCAGGGCGAGGACGACGAATACGGAACTCTCGGCCAGATCGATCGCATGGCACTCGGCGTGCGCCGGCTCCGCCGCCTCGAGCTGCCGCGCTGCGGGCATTCCCCGCACCGCGATCAGCCCGACGCCGTGCTTGCGGAGACCTGTCGCTTCCTGGGCGAGCTCAGCAGCCCGCCCTGACTCGAATCGGTCCTAGCCTCGCCGGGCGGCGGTGGTTACCGCCATGACGAGCGCGTCGCCCTCGTGGTTGCGCACGTTGCCGCGCACGACGATGTCCGGGGGCAGCACGGCCTTTCCGTAGTAGGCCTCGTTCCAGTCGTTGGCAGGGCTCACGACCGTGCCGTCGAGGTTCAGCCCGCCATAGATTCCTTTCGAACGGCTGAACGCCACGAAGTCAGTCGTGATGTCGGACTTCGCTCCGGCGCCGACCGGCCCGGCCGCAATGCTCGCGTCGCCTCCGATCTTGACCGAGTTGGCGAGCAGCGAATTGAGCGCCTGGTCCGTCATGACCAGCGTCACCATCTCGGAGACCGAGATGCCGGCCTGGAAGCCCACGCTCGCCGTGATAAGCGTGTAAAACGCGGGGCCTTTCCACTGCCCGGTCTGCGGGTCGCGCGCGATGAGCACGGCCCGCCCGCCGGACCCTCCGAAGACGAATCCGGCTTTTACGACATTGGGCGCGATGAGTACCGCCTTGGCGTAGTGGATGTTCTGCTGCAGCCAGGTCATGTCGGGATCGTGCATGAAATTGGAAAACGTCGTCTCCGCGGAACGCACGATGTCCTGCTGTTCAGACTGCGCCGACGCGATGCCCGAAGCTCCTGCAAACAAGAGGAGCAGGCTCGATACTTGTAAATATTTCAACATCGATCTTGTGATCATGGGCTTCTCCAGTTCTCTTACTGCCCCGCAGGCGTTTGTCTTACGGGTGCACGTTGGATTGGCTGCGTTTGCGGAAATTCCCGTCGGCCGGGGGTGGAAGATCGCGTTTTTGGGGCTGCTAGAATAGCTGCCCCTGTTTCCGGGCCTGTCCGATCCATGAACCCCTGCATCGTTACCGCCACGAAGAGCCTCCATCGCCTTGCAGCGTCCGCGATCGTCACCGCGGCCCTGCTGCCGCAGCTCGCGCTGGCCCAGAGCGAACAGCGGATACTCGTGACCGATGCGAAGCTGACGCTGGCGAGCTTCATGCAGGATCCGGACATGGGTTGGCTGCAGCGCCACCTGAGCCGTGCGAAAGCGGTGCTCATCGCACCCAGCATCACCAAGGCCGGATTGATTGTCGGCGGATCGGGAGGGCGCGCCGTCGTGGTGGCCCGCGACCCGAAGACAGGAAAGTGGGTGGGACCGGCGTTTTACACGCTCGCCACCGCGAGCGTCGGCTTCCAGGCGGGGGTCTCCCTGTCGGAGATGGTGATGCTCGTGATGACCGACAATGGACTGAACTCGCTACTGGCCAACTCGTTCAAGGCTGGCGGGGACGCCAGCATCGCCGCGGGGCCGGTCGGGAAGGGAGCGCAGTCGAGCCTGACGGCGGACCTCGTTTCGTTTACCCGCGCGCAGGGCGTCTACGCCGGCATCAACTTCGACGGCACGATCGTCTCTGTCTCCAACGAATGGAACAATGTCTATTACGGGAGAGAAACCAACACCGCCGACATCCTCGTCCGCGCGAACGTGCACAACAAGCAGGCGAGCGAGCTTCTCAACATGCTGGCGTCTGCGGCGAAATGAGCAGCCGTCATTCCGAGCCGCTTCGGCGGTGAGGAATCTGCTTTGGGACCGCTTACGCTTAGTGCGCGCCCCCCGCGTCGGCAGGCGCCGAATGCGCGGCAGGCCGGTGCGCCAGCCAGATGACCGGGATCAGCAGCACGAGCAGGACCGCGGACACATCGAACACGTCGAGCGCGGCCATCGTGAAGGCCTGCTGATTGATGAGCTGGTTTCCGAACGCATACGCCTGATCGGTCGACAGGCCGGCCGACTGCATCGTCGCGAACGCTCCGGTCGCGTTTGCGTCGTAGCGCGTCAGGTGCTCCGCGAGCTGCGCGTGATGCAGGCTCGCCCGGTGATCCCAGAACGTCGTGACGATCGAGGTCGCGAATGATCCGGCGGTGATGCGCACGAAGTTGGTGAGCCCGGAGCCCGCGGCGAGCTCGTCGGGCGCAAGGTCCGAGTTCACGATCGCGATGAGGGGCACGAAGAAGCACGCGACCGCCGCACCCTGGAGAATGGTCGGCAGCATGATCGTCGCGAGGTCCGCCTGCGGAGTAAAGTGCCCGCGCATCAGCGCGACGATCGCGAAGATCACCATCGAAGTCGTCGCCACCAGCCGCGGATCGATCCGCTGCGCGTTCCTGCCCACGAGCGGCGTGAGCATGATGGCGAGTAAGCCCACCGGTGCGAGCGCGATGCCCGCCAGCGTGGCCGTGTAGCCCATGTACTGCTGCAGCCACAACGGCAGCAACACGATGCTCGCGAAGTAGGCGCCGAAGGCGAGCGCCAGCGCGGCGGTGCCGGTAAGGAAATTGCGCTTGGCGAAGAGTCGCAGCTCCACCACCGGGTGCTCTTCGTTCAGCTCCCAGACGCAGAAAAGCGCGAAGCCGAGCGCGGCGATGATCGCCAGCGCGACGATCACGCCGGATGCGAACCAGTCGAGGTCCTTGCCCTTGTCGAGCAGCACCTGCAACGACCCGACCCATGCCACGAGGAGGAAGAGACCCACGCCGTCGATCGGCCGCCTGACGCGCACCGACTCGCGCTTCTGATAGATGACCCACGTCACCGCTGCCGCAACCAGACCCACCGGGATGTTGATATAGAAAATCCACGGCCAGTTGATGTTGTCGGTGATCCAGCCGCCGAGGACCGGACCGACGACCGGGGCGACGAGCGTGGTCATCGCCCACAGCCCGAGCGCGGTGCCCGCTTTCTCCTTCGGATAGCTCGATAGCAGGAGCGTTTGCGACAGCGGGATCATCGGCCCCGCGACCGCGCCCTGGATCACGCGGAACAGGATTAGCAGACCCATCGACGGCGCCAAGCCGCACAGCAGAGACGCGACCACGAAGAGAAGCGTCGACGCGACGAACAGGCGCACCTGTCCGTAGCGTTGCGTGAGCCAGCCGGTAAGTGGGAGCGACACGCCGTTGGCCGCCGCGAAGGACGTGATCACCCACGTGCCCTGGTCGGGCGAGACGCCGAGCTCGCCTGACATCGCCGGGATCGACACATTGGCGATTGAAACGTCGAGCACGTTCATGAAGGTCGCGAGCGCGAGCGCGATCGTGCCGAGGACCCGGGTGCTCCCGGTGAGGGGTGGCAGCGTGCCGTTGCCGTTCACATCGACCCCGCGCGTGCCGGGATCGGCTTCGCGCGGGCGAGCCGCGCCGAGGCCGCGAGACGATCGGTCTCCGCGGGCGCACGCGCTTGCGTTGCCGTGGCGCTACCCCCTTCGTTGGCGGCGATGATCGATTTCACGCGCTGGTTCGCCTGGTCTTCCAGCGTGCGGAATACGGTGGTCGTGTAATCCTGCGGCGGCTGCGCGGTCTGCGGCAGCCGCTCGCCGCCGCGCTCTCGCGTGTCGACTTCGACCTGCATCGACAAGCCGATCTGCAGCGGGTGCTCCGAGAGCTCCTTTGGATCGAGCGCTATGCGAACCGGAACACGCTGCACGATCTTGATCCAGTTGCCCGTCGCGTTCTGCGCCGGCAGCACGGCGAAGGCGGAGCCCGTGCCGGCGCCGAAGCCGGCGATCCTGCCGTGGTACTCTACCTTCCCGCCGTAGAGATCGGCCTTCAGCGAGACGGGTTGCCCGATGCGCATCGCAGCGAGCTGCGCTTCCTTGAAGTTGGCGTCGACCCAGACCGCGTCGAGCGGAATCACCGCCATCAGCGGCGTTCCTGGGCCCACGCGCTGCCCGAGCTGCACGCTGCGCTTGGCGACGAAACCGTTCACCGGCGCCGGCAGCACGGTGCGCGCGTAGGTCAGATACGCGTCGCGCACGCGCGCCGCCCCCGCCTTCACGTCGGGGTGATCTTCGACCGTGGTGCGGTCGGTCCGCGCGCGGTTCGCCTCGAGCTGTTGCTGCGCGGCCGCCAGTGAGGCCTGCGCGCTGCGCACCGCATCGCGCGCGTGCTGCAGCTCTTCGCCGGACACGGCGCCGGATGCCCCGAGCCGCTCGCGCCGGGTGAAGTCCTGTTCGGCCCGCGTCAAATCGGATTGCTGCAGCTCGACCGAGGCGCGCAGTTGCGCCGTGGTCGAGAACAGATTGCGCACTTCGCGGACGGTTTTCGCCAATTCGGCTTCCGCCCGGTCGAGCGCGACCTTGGCATCGGACTGGTCCAGCTCGACCAGCGTCTGCCCGGCCTGCACGAACTGCGTATCGTCGACGCGAATGCCGACGACCGTCCCGGCGATCTGCGGCGTGATCTGCACGATGTTGCCGCTGACGTAGGCGTCGTCGGTCGACTGCAGGTACCGCGACACGAGCGCCCAGTAGACGCCATACGCGGCACCGGCGAGCAGGAATACGGCCAATATCGCGATGACGAGCTTGCGGCGGCGCGCCTGCGTCGCGCCGTTGCCGTTCGTTGCCGCGGCCGGAGGCGCGGCTGCGCCATCGGGTGCAGCTTGCGGTGCTTCTTGTGCCATGATCGTTTGCTCCTGCCCTGTTCTGCCGTCTACCGTGCCCTCACATCCGAAACTGCCGCCATCGCCGCGATGCCCGAGTCGAGCGCGCGCGTAAAGTCACTGGCCTGCCCGATTTCGCACGCCACTGCGGTGCCCGGCGCGTTTTCGAGCAGCCACGACTCGCCTGCCATCACCCCGACCGCCGAAACGATGGCGACGAGGAGTGCCAGCATCCGGAAGATCCGGCCCGGAAGGAGCGAGTGTCTTGGCGTAACGTAGTGCGGATAAGTCGCTTGCGCTGTCATGCTGTTCCCTTTCTCGTACCGCCTCCTAATGCGAATTCACCTGCGCGACTGGAACGCCGTCTCCTTCAAACCCGCCGCCGAGCGCCCGGACGAGCCCGATCGAAACCGACAGCTCCCGGGCGCGCAGATCGGCATCCAGGCTGCGTTGCTCGAGCAGCGGGGTCTCGGCGCTCAGCACCTGAAGGTAATTGCCGAGCCCCTCCCGATAGCGCAGGAGCGCCAGGTTGTAGGCTTCCTGCGCGGTCGTGAGCGCCTGACGCTGCTGCAGCCGCTGTTCGTCGACGCTGTGCGCGGAAACAACCTGATCGACGACGTCGCGCATCGCGTCGGCGAGCGTCTGGTTGTAGCGCTCGACCGCAGCGTCGTAGTCCGCATTGCTGCCGGCGAGATTGGCGCGCAAGCGTCCGCCCTCGAAGATCGGAAGGCTTACCGCCGGCCCGAAGCCGATCATCCGACTCGCCGCCGACAAGAACCCTGCCGTGCCGATGCTCTGGAAGCCGACGAATGCCATCAGGTTGACGTTCGGATAGAACTGCGCCTTCGCGACGTCGATGTCCTTGCGTGCGGCCTCGACGCGCCAGCGCTGCGCGACGATGTCCGGACGGCGGCCAAGCAGCTCCGCGGGCAGCGCTGACGGCAGCGCGAGCGGTCCGAGCGTGCCGGCGTCGGGACGGGCGATCGCGAGCCCGCGATCCGGCCCCTGGCCGAGCAGCGCCGCGATCTGATTGCGAGCGAGCTGGGCCTGCTCCTGCAACTGCACGATGCGCTCGCGCGCGGCGGGCAGCGCCGTCTCGGCCTGCTTCAATTCCAGCCTCGAGTCGATGCCGGCGGCGTTCCGATCGCGCGTCAATGCGTAGATCTGCTCGCGCTCGCGCAGCGTCTCCTGCGCCACGTCGACCTGCAGGTACGCGCGTTCCAAGTCCACGTAGGCCTGCGCGATCGCGACCGAGAGCGCGAGCCGCGCGGCGTAGGCGTCGACCTCGGCTGCCCTCGCTTCACCGAGCGCGGCTTCGTAGGCGGAGCGGTTCTTGCCCCAGAGATCGATCTCCCAGGACAGCGTCGCCTGCAGCGTGTTCAGGCTGCTCCAGGTGCCCCCGGTCGGCGGAGGCACAAGGCCATTCTCGGGAAAGCGCTCGCGCGTCATCTCCAAATCGGCATTGACCTGCGGATAGAGGGCGGCGCGCGAGACGTCGGCGGCAGCGAGCGCCTTGCGTGTGCGCGCTTCCGCGACCTTGAGCGTCGGGCTGCCGGCGAGCGCTTCGTCGATCAATTGGTCGAGCTGCGGATCCCTGAACTGCTTCCACCAGTCGCCTGTCGGCCAGGCCGCCGGCGAAACCGGCGCACCGACAAGCGATTTCGCTGCAGCGAGGCGATCGGCACCGTTGAGCGACGAGCGCGTCGACAAGCCCTGCATGTCGGCGCAGCCCGCGATCAGCCACGCAGCTGCGAGCAGCGTTCCAATTCGCGTGAAATGATCGGTCATATCAGGCTTCGTGATGTCTGTGCCGATAGAGCCAGAGAAGCAAGGCGAGGATCGAGCCGCCCGGCATGATCAGCTCGATGGCGAGATACGGACCGAGCGCCACGAGCTGAGCGGGAACTCGCGACAGCCACTGCATCATTGACGTTTTCATTCTTGCTTGGTTCCATTTATTGCTAAGGCTATTCTTCTCTGACGTATTACTGCTCAGGCAACTTGATGGCCAAAAAAATTTCAGCTGTTCGATAGCATTCGCTGCATGAAAGACTCGAGTTGGCGCACTTCGCTGCGGGTGAAGCCGCGCAGAAACCGGTTCTGCACGGCCGCCGATGCCGCCCGAAGTTTCGGATAGACCGCCTTGCCTTCCGGAGTCAGCTCGAGCCCCACCTTGCGGCGGTCGTCCGGGAGCTGCGCGCGCCGGATCAACCCTTTCTGTTCGAGGCGATCGATCATTCGCGTCATCGCGCCCGGATCGTAGGAGATTCCCCTACACAGCCCTGCCGCCGAGTCGGCTTCGCCGGTTGCCAGGGAGACGAGAATAACGAACTGCGCCGAGGTGATGTCGAACGGCGCCAGCTCACGGTCGAGCGCTTCTGACATTGCCATCTTGACGCGGCCGAAAA
>DATJWL010000168.1:0-2801 GCA_035501215.1 Casimicrobiaceae bacterium | reverse complement strand
CACGCACTGGCAGAGCCCGATCGTCGCCAACGGCGTCGTTTACGTGAACGACAACGCGGCTCACCTGCGCTCGTACGCGCTGCCGAATGCAGCGCCGGCATTCACGAGCGCAGCGAGCGCGGCCTTCCAGGTCGGCGTCGCAGGGAGCTTTGCTGTCGCAGCGAGCGGCGCGCCGGCGCCTGCGCTCTCGGAGGCGGGAGCCCTGCCGAGCGGAGTGACGTTCACCGCTACGACGGGATCGCTCGCCGGAACGCCCGGCCCCGGCACCGCCGGGACCTACCCGCTCCAGTTCACTGCGAGCAACGGCATTACGCCCGACGCTGTGCAAGCGTTCGCGCTGACGGTGAACCCCGCTGCGTCCGGACCTGCGCAATTGAGCTTTTCGGACGCGGCCTGCACGAACTACGTACTGTCCGGCACGCCGCCCAACCAGACGCTGACCTGCGCTTCGGGCTCGAACTCGCCGCCTGTCTGCGCGCCGACGGCCAATCCGCCGGCGCCGAACGCGAGGCAGTCGACGACCATCAGCGCGAACTGCAGCAATCAACCGTCCCCGAACGCTTATATGTGGACGGGCAGCGGCTGCACCGCCGTCACGACCGAGAGCTGCACGGTGAGCCAGTTCTTGCGCAGAACCATTACCTTCAGCGTCCGTGCCTCGAACGCAGCCGGCCAGGGACCGCCTGCGCAGATCACCGTTACCTGGAAGTAGTCGCCGTATCATTGCGGTCCATGACCGGACCGCTGCGTCGGCTGCGTCGTGCCGAGCTCCCGCGTGACACAGCCAAGCTCGCACGCTTCCTGATCGGGAAGATCCTCGTCCACGACCATCCGCAGGGCCGCGTCAGCGGCCGCATCGTCGAAACCGAAGCCTATGTGCCGGGTGACGCGGCTGGTCATGCGTTCCGCGGTCAGACGCCGCGCAACCGCTCGTTGTTCCTCGAGCGCGGACACGCCTACGTCTATTTCGTCTACGGCTGCTGGCACGCGCTCAACGTCAGCGGCGAGCGGGCCGGAACCGGGGCAGGGGTCCTGCTGCGCGCGATCGAACCGCTGGAAGGCATCGAGCACATGCAGCGCCGACGCGGCGGGGCCCGCGTGACCGACCTCGCGCGCGGTCCCGGGCGACTGGCCATGGCGCTCGAGGTCGATCGGCGCCACGACAGTATCGACCTGTGCGGCGGAGGCTCGCTGTGGCTTGGCGTCGATGGCCGCCGTTCAGGCCGCATAGGCCGCAGCGTTCGGATTGGCATCACGCGCGAGGCGCACCGTAAGCTTCGCTTCTTCGAGCGCGACAATACGTTCGTGAGCGGACCTCGACGCCTTAACACTACGCTGAGCGAGGTTGTGAGGTCTCGGGACCGTGGCTAGACTGCGAAATACGATGTACTCCAGGCCTGCGCCATCGTCGACCGCAAGCTATCTCTATTACCGCCACAGGCTTGCGGTGCGTGTCATGCATTGGATCAATGTCATCGCGCTCACCGTCCTGCTCGCCAGCGGTCTGAACATCTTCAGCGCGCATCCCGCGCTCTACTGGGGCAAGTCTTCCTATACGGGACGCGCGCCTGTCTTCCAGATTGCGGCGCGAGAGACCGACGAGGACGATCTGATCGGCGTGACCCGCATTTTCGGTCACGAATTCGACACCACCGGCGTGCTCGGGGCAGCGGCCGACGGCGAAGACATGGTGGCGCGAACCTTTCCGAGCTGGCTCATCCTGCCCGGCGATCGCTGGCTCGCGATGGCGCGGCGCTGGCATTTCTTCTTCGCGTGGGTGTTCGTGCTCAACGGGCTGTGCTACGTTGGCTATTCGATCGCCAGCCGGCATCTCTCGCGCGACCTTGCACCGGACGCAGCCGACTGGCGTTCGATCGGCCGCTCGGTCGTCGACCATCTCCTGTTCAGGCATCCGACCGGCGATGCGGCGAAGCGATACAACGTCCTGCAGAAGCTCGCCTATCTTTCGGTCATCTTCGTGCTGCTGCCGCTCGTCATCCTGATGGGCCTGGCGATGTCCCCGCGGCTGGATGCGGCCATTCCCGGATGGGTGGATCTGTTCGGCGGTCGGCAGTCGGCGCGGACGATTCACTTCGTCGCCGCGTGGCTCCTCGTCGCGTTCGTGCTCGTGCACGTGTTCGAAGTGATCGTGAGCGGTTTCTGGAATCACTTGCGCTCGATGATCACCGGCCGCTACCGCATCGAGACCAAGGAAGACAATGAAGCGGCGCGCTGAACTGCAGCGTCGGCGCTTCCTGGCCCGAACCATAGGCGCGGGCAGCGCGTTGCTCCTCTCCGGTTGCGACGCGCTTTCGCGCACAGAGTGGTTTCCGAAGGTTCTCGCGACGGGCGAGACTCTGAACCGCGCGGTCCAAGGGATTGTCGCCCCGCGGCGCGCGATGGCGCAGGAATTCGGCGAGGCCGATCTTTCGCCCGGCTTCCGCAGCAATGGCACCTCGATGCCTGCGAACGCCGCGTATCGCGCACTGGCTACCGGTGCTTTCGCCGAATACCGCCTGGAAATCGGGGGGCTCGTAGAGAAGCCTTTGACCCTTTCGCTCGCCGAGCTCCGCGCCTTGCCGAGCCGCACCCAGATCACGCGGCACGATTGCGTCGAAGGCTGGAGCGCCATCGGCAAGTGGAAGGGCGCGCGTCTCTCATCGTTGCTCGAAGCGGTTCGCCCGAAGCCAGAGGCGAGGTTCGTCGTGTTTTACTGTGCGGATCCGATGGAGAACGACGGCAGCAGTCCGTATTACGAGAGCATTGACATGGACGATGCTTTTCATCCGCAAACGCTCCTC